>CAILUI010000206.1 GCA_903837355.1 uncultured Victivallales bacterium | reverse complement strand
GGTCACCGGCACGGTGAAAGCGTGAGAGCGTGATTGCGTGAGGGTTACGGCGCGTGTGCCGGCCGTCTGCCACGAATCCACGCTTTCACGTTCTCACGCGCTCACCCGTAGCGGGAACCGCGATCTTGGAACAGCCCTGCATTGCCATGGGCAGACGTTGACAGGTCACGGCGGGCGTGGTATAGAGAGGGGCGTCGGGCCGCAGGTGAGCCCGAGCACCTGCCCAGGCGAAACCCGCACCGCGGTACCTGTGCAGAGGGCCGTGGACGCAATGATCCAGAAGGAGTATGCCGATGTCGACCATCCCGCAGGCTGAGTACCGTGAACGGCTGGGGCGCTTCCAGGCCAACCTGCGCGCCGCCGGCCTGGATGCGGCTTTGGTGCATGGCAATGAGGCGGATTGTGCCAGCGTGCGCTTCCTGTGCGACTACTGGCCCACCTTCGAGAGTGCGGCCGTCTTCGTTCCGGCGACCGGCGAACCGGTCCTGCTGATCGGTCCCGAGAGCCTCGAGTACGCCAAGGGCCGCAGCACCATCCCGAGCATCGAGAAGATGGTCGAGTACCGCGAGAGCGCCGACCCCGAGTACCCCGGTATCGCCGTGGCCAGCTACCGGGATGTGGTGGCGAAGGCCCTGCCCGGCAAGACCCTCCGCAGACTCGGCATCGTCAGTTACTCGATTACGCCGTTGCCGGTCTACATGAGCCTGCGCGAGCAGTTCCCCGACGTCGAGCTGGTGAAGGCCGACGATGCCATGGTCAGCCTGCGCAGCATCAAGAGCGCCAGCGAGATTGCCTGTATGAAGAAGGCCTTCGAGATCAGCGAGAAGGCCATCGACGCCATCCTGGCCGAGATCAAGCCCGGCATGACCGAACTGCAGGTGACCGGGATCGCCCAGCGCGAGCTCTACAAGTACGGCGCCGAGTACGAAGGCCACGCTCTCTACGTGTTCTGCGGCAAGGCAACCTGCAACGCGATCAGTCGCCCCACCCATAACACCATCAAGACCAACGAGGTCATCCAGCTCAATATCGGCGCCCGCGTCTGCGGCTACAGCTCCAGCGTCGGACTGCCCTTCTCCATCGGGCCACTCCCCGAGCCCAAGAAGCGCCTGGTCGAGTTCGGACTGGAAGCACACCTCAAGACCATGGATCTGATCAAGGCCGGCAAGCCCGCCAGCCAGGTTGTCAAGGACTACGAGCAGTTCGTCCAGAAGCGCGGCTTCCGCCAGTACATGCTCTACGGTCCGTGCCACGGCATCGGCATGATGGAGGTCGAGCGGCCCTGGATGGAGTCCACCTCCGCCTACGACCTGGCCGAGAACATGACCTTCCAGGTCGATACCTTCTTCTACGATAAGGACTTCGGCCTGCGCTGGGAGAACGGCATACGGGTCACCCAAGGCGGAGTCGAGCGCTTGTCGCAGCGCTACCTGAAGATGGTGCAGATCTGACCCTCAGATCACCGGCACGTCGACCGGACCGAGGATGTGCGTGGGGCGCGGGAAGCGCTCGGCGGCGAGTTGCCGCAAGGTCCGGCCGACGCCGGGATGGACCCAATCCGGCAGCAGTTCCGCGGCTGGAATCAGGCAGAAATCGCGCTCCAGCAGCTCGGCGGCGGGGAGGTCCTCGTTGGCCAGGACCTGGCTGCCCATGGCCAGGAGGTCAAGGTCGACGGTCGGCGCCGCCGGCCGGGCGCGCGGACCGCGGACCCGGCCGCACTGGGCCTCGATGGCCCTGAGGGCGGCGCGGGTGTCGGCGAGCGACAAGGTGGTCAGGGCCACCGCGACGCCATTTACGTAGGGTGCCTGGCGCGGGTCGCCCATGGGGCGCGTACGGTAGAACGTGGAGAGGCGCACCTCGCCGAAGCGCTCGCGCAGCAGGCGGATCGCCTGTGGCAGGTACTGGGTCGGGGCGGCGCCGCTGCCCAGGCCGATCAGGAGTTGGGTGCCGGGGAGAGCGCTCATCGTGGGGCGTCAGTTCGGCTGGCCGGGGGCGGCCACGGGATAGTCTGCACGGGTGCGCTCGATCTCCACCACGGCGGCACGGGCGAACGGCAACGCCCGCGGTTTCTCCAGGCGCACCACGGCGCGCTCAACGCCGGGGTGCCGCAGGCAGAGGCGGGCCGTCTCATGCGCCAGGCGCTCGACCAGCAGGAACCGTGAGCCTTCCACCAGGGCCCGGATCTCGCGCTCCAGGGCGCTGTAGTCCACCGTCTCCGCCAGATCATCGCTGTTCCCGGCCGCCCGCAGGTCGGTGTGGAGCGTGATCCAGAGACTGATGTCCTGTGCCTGGGTGCGTTCCTCCGGGTTGACCCCGACGATACCGCGCAGCCGCAGGTCGGCGATGATGATCTTGTCCACGCAGTGACTCCTTCAACCCGGCGGCACCGGCGCCTGTTCCGGCCGGGCATAGAACGGGTAGCGACGCTGTTGTGCCAGGGGCAGACCCGAGGGAATGTACCGCCAGCGCCGATAGGTCCACAGGTACTGGTCCGGGAAGCGGCGAATGAGCGCCTCGTTGGCGGCCATGGCAGCCTGCAGCAGGGCGAGGTCGTCGGCGTAGGCCTCCGCTGGCTGCGGCAGGCTCTCGGTAACGATCTGGAAGCCGTCTTCGTGACGCACACAGGCGCCCACGCGGAGGTCCATCCCCAGGCGGCGGGCGAGGACGGCGGGCGCCCGCGTCACGGTGACGGGCAGGCCGAAGAAGTCCACATACGCCCCGCCCTCCTGCAGGCGGGTGTTCTGGTCCATGAGCAGGCCGATATGGCGGCCCTGGCGCACGGCGCGCACGATGCCGCGGGCGGCGCCATCGGAGTAGATGATCTGCAGGCCATGCGCCGTGCGGGTTCGACGCAGGAGGCCTTCCAGGTAGGGGTTGCGCAGTTCGTGCGCCACTGCCGCCGAGGGGATGCCGCTCAGGGCGCCGACGTGGCCGAACAGCTCCCAACTCCCGAGGTGGGGAATGACCATCATCACCGGCCGCTCCACGGCGCCGTCCCGCATCCGTGTCGTGAAGGGGTCCAGCAGGACATGGGTTAGCGCGGCCTGCGGCGAGTGCAGCAGGTGGGCGAAATCCAGCGCGCTGTGGAGGGCCTGGCAGACCGAGCGCCGACCAAGGTCAGCCCGGTCCGCCACCAGCATCTGCGGGAAGGCAATGGCGAGGTTCTCGAGGACCGTCCGCTGCTGCCGCCGGTCGGTGCGCCACCAGAGAGCTCCGACCAGCCTGGCCAGGCGCTGGCGGGCCGCTGGCGACAAGGCTCCCGCGGTGTGGATGAGCGCGCCGGCCGCCAGGTAGACGGCGGGGTCCGTCAAGCGCCGACGCCAGCGCTTGGCCCTGATCATGCCGTGCCCTCGGGGCCGGCAAAGAGCAGGAGCACGAGACCATCGCCGGCAGAGACCGAGCCACGGCACTCAAACCCGGCGGTCCAGCGCGCGCTGAGAATACCGACAAGGTCGTCTCCGGAGCTGTCAAAGGCCTCCACAAAGCGATACGTCTCGGAGCCTGCATGTTCTTTTTTAACAAGTTGCAGCAGAACTAGTTCCGCTCGTTGTACCAGCCCGCAGACGCGGTAGGGGCCCGAGGGCAGACGGCAGGCCTGCGTGATGGCGGCCGAAACCGCCTCGAGATCGGCGCAGATGCCGGCCACGGTATAGGAGAGCGTCTTCGACATGATGATCTGCCTGTACGGCGTACGGTCCAGGGTTGCTGGTCACATCAAGGCGCCCCCGGCGAGGGAGCCCCGCTGCGGTACCCTAGACCATGACGCTGCCAATTCCACGCCCTACCGGTATATTGAGGGCGTCACACCGCAGTCGGCCAGGAGACCTTCGGACCATGCCCGCGTCGTCGCCTGATACTCTCCGCCGGGAGATTGAACGCTGTCGCCAGCTCACGGATGCGGTGCTGCTTGACCCCCGCTATCGGGACCGGTTCCGCCCCGAGCACATCCGCCGCGCTGTCTATGCCTACATCGAAAGGCCTGCGAAGCGCCTGCGGCCAGCCTTGTTGCTGCTCTGCTGCGGAGCCGTCGGCGGCGACGAGCAGCAGGCCTTACCAGCCGCGGCTGCGGTCGAGCTGTTCCACACCTGGACGCTCGTCCATGACGACATTATCGATAACGACGCCCTGCGGCGCGGCCAGCCCACGGTGCACGTGGCGGCGGCGGACTGGGCGCTCGCCGAGTTCGGGGCTGATCCCGCCGCGGCCCAGGCCTACGGCCGCGACGTCGCCATCCTGGCCGGCGATGCGCAGCAGGCGTGGGCGACGGCCATGCTCCTTGAGTGTGCCGATCGCGGCGTGCCCGCGAGCGTCGTGCTGGGACTGGTCGGACGCCTCCAGACCGTGCTCAACCACCGCCTGATCGAAGGCGAAATGCTCGACGTTCAGCTCAGCTACCGCCGCATCGAATCCTGCCGCGAAGACGAGGTCCTGCAGATGATCCGCCTGAAGACGGGCGTGCTGCTGGAGTACTGCGCTGCCGCGGGTGCCGCCATCGGCTGCCGCCGACTCCCCGGCGAGGACCCTGTCGTCGATGCGCTGGGGGAGTTTGCGCACCTCTGCGGGGTTGCCTTCCAACTGCAGGACGACATCCTCGGGGTGACGGGGAACGAGGCCACGCTCGGCAAGCCCTTGGGCTCGGATATCCGCGAAGGCAAAGCGACCGTCCTCATCCTGCACGCCTTGCGGCACGCCAGCGTCGCCCAGACCGCTGCCCTCCGCGCTGCCCTCGGACGGGCGGCAGCCTCGACGGTCGAAGTCGAGGCCGTGCGCCAGGTGCTGCAGGAGGTGGGCAGCGTCACGTACACCAGCACGCTGGCGGAGCGCTTCGTCGAGCAGGCGCTCGCCAGGCTGCGGATGGTGCCCGCCTCAGCGCCACGGGACCTGCTGGAAGCCTGGGCCCACAGCATGACCGCGCGGACGGCGTGAGGCGCTCCGCGGCGGCTCAGCGAGGGCTGCCTTCGTGGACAGGCGCCATGGCAGGCAGCCCAGGCGCTGCCGGATGGGCACTACCGAGCGCACATCGCCAAGCCAAGGGGCTTGGCTGGAAAGCGGTGTCGAGCCACCGGCAGTCCAAAGCTTGGCCTGTCGGCCGGCGCAGTAAGGCACCGAGCCCCGGCAACGACGGGGCTCCTTGGACTGCGGCGGCCGTAGGCCCTGAGCGTCGCCGAAGGGCTTGACGCCGCTTTCGAGCCGGCGCTGGGCGCCCAGAGCGGGAATGGCTTGGCGCCGTGACGCCGTGATGGGACTCGCCGCGTGGCAGGGCCAGCAAAGCAGGGAGGCATCACCGATGAAGACCGTAGCACTGTCCAGTCGCGAGCGTGTGCGTCTGGCGCTGGCACACCAGACCACAGACCGCATCCCGATCGCCATGGTCTGCGCGGGGATCAACCCGCCGGCGTACACGGCCCTGGCCGAGGTCCTGCAGCGCGAGCGCGGCCTCACGGTCGAGGCCTACCTCGAGCCCTTACTCGACATCGCCGGCATCGCCCCGCCCTACGTCGGACCGACGCTCCCGGCGGAGCAGGACATTTGGGGTGTGGTCCGCCATGCCGTCAGCTACGGCCCGGCCAGCTACAACGAGATTAGCGAGTACCCGCTGGCCGCCGTAACCTCGGCTCGGGAGCTGGACGACTACCTCTGGCCGACCACGGCGCTGTTCGACTACAGCGTCCTGCCGGACCTGGCCCGCCAACTCCAGGCCGGCCGCGAACGCTGCCTGATGATCGCCAATGGCAACATCTTCGAGTCCGCCTGGTACATGCGCGGTTTCGAGCGCCTGTTCATGGACTTTCTCGACAACCCTGACCTGGCGCACGGCATCCTGCGCCGCGTGACCGAGTTCTGCTGCGCTCACTTCGAGCGCATCCTCAGCGCGGCTCCCGGCCTCATCGACCTCGCCTTCACCGCCGACGACATCGGCGGCCAGAACGGCCTGCTGCTGTCGCTGCCGATGTGGGAGGAGTTCATCAAGCCGTACCATGTCCGGCTCAACCAGCTCATCCACCGCTTCGGGGTACGAGTGATCTATCACAGCGATGGCGCCGTGATGGAGGCCGTTCCCGGGCTCATCGACATGGGTATCGACGTCCTCCAAGCCCTGCAGTTTGACGCCGCGGGGATGGACCCGGTGGCGCTCAAGCAGCACTACGGAGACCGGCTGTGCTTCGAGGGCGGAGTCAGCGTCCAGCACACGCTACCGTTTGGCAGCGCCGAGGAGGTGTCCAGCGAGGTGCGCCACCTCATCGACATCCTGGGCCGCGACGGCGGCTACATCCTGGGTCCTTCCCATGCCATCCAGGCCGGGACCCCGCCGGAGAACATCCTGGCACTGTTCGATACCGCCCGCGACTACTATCCGTTCTGAAGCTGGGAGCGCCGACCGTCGGGTCGGCCATACCCGCCGTGCGCAGCACCCGCGAGCCGCGGCCGCTCCAGAGTCATTGCAGACGGGCGTCGGCCCAGGTCGCGTGATCACAGGCGATGCCGTCAGCGCCGTCGGTGGTGATCAGGCGCAGTGCGCTGGCGCCGGTCACGTCCACGCTGACCGACTGCGGCGCCTCGCCAAGCTTGAGCACAGCACTCGCGAAACGGCGCTCCCAGGTGCCGCCACGACAGATCTCAACGGCAAAGCTGGCGGAGCCCTTGCCGTACTCCTGCATGGCGTCGTCGATGCCGATGACGGCAGTGAAGCGCGTCGCCTTACGGAGCTCGCCAACGAGCGGGTACGTCACCTGCGCGCCGTTGCCTGCCGGGCTCTCCACGGGGTGAAGCAGGATCCCCTTAGCGTACTCGACTCCGTGCAAACGGATGGCCTTGCCGAGGTGGTTGGTGTCCTTCTTCCAGCAGGGCAGGTAGGCAGCGAGGTCGGTCTCCTCGAGGTCGCTCACGTAGATGCCGCCCCGGTCCAGGCTCATGGCGGTGTAGGTCGCGGACACGATCTCGGACCGCAGCGTGGCTCCGGCGCGAGTCACGAAGGCAGCCACCTTGACGGTCGCGTTGTCCGTGATGACGAAGGGCTTGGAGTAGAGCGCGGAGGTGGCCCCGGGGTCACTCCCGTCCAGGGTGTAGCGCAACACGGATCGCGGGCCACGCGGTGCGGGCGTCGGCGTCACGCGCACCGTCAGCGGGTGCAGGAAGGTCCGGCTGCCCGGCTCGAGGGTCGGCGTGTAGACGAGCGCCGGCAGCGTCGTGCGGTACTCGTCCGTCACCAGGCCGATCGCCGCGAACGGAATCGGCGCAAAACCGAGCTTGGTCGCCGGCGAACCGGCCCGCAGAGCGAAGTCCTGCGTCTGCAGCTCGCCCAGCCCCGGGTCACCCGCGACGATGACATTGCCGCGCTGAGCGAACTCAGCCGCCACGGCGGGGTCGCCATTCCTGTAGTCCTTCGCGGTGCCGGTGCCACCAAACGAACCGCTGAAAACGATGTCGTCGGCGATGACGTTGTCTTCCACCTTGACGTGTTCCAGGTTGGCCTTGGGGTCCAGGCGCAGGAAGAACGACCCCCAACTCACATTGCGGCGCAGCACGTTGTCCTTGGGCAGACGGCGTTGGAGGAGCTGATCGGCGTCACTCTTGAAATCCTCGGCCAGACGCTGCAGCAGCGGGTAGCGAGTGCTGTACGGCGGCTGGTCGTAGTTGACCGCCTGGAGGTTCTCGACCATGCGCCAGTCGCCGCCCACTTGGAACATCAGCGGGTCGCCCCAGGCGGCGAAGCTCAGCCCCCGGCAGCGCATGAAGATGTTATTCTCGACCAGCATACCGCGGCCGCTGTTGGTGTGGAAGACCTGGTCGACATCATAGAAGACGTTGCCGTACAGATGAATGCCGCCACACGGCAGGTCTGGGTAGATGGTGAAGCAACCGAGATTCCCCGGACCGTGGATGCCGTGGAAGTAGTTGTAGCGGAAGGTATGGCCGAGGTAGGTCCAGTCGGCCCCCGTGTAGGTCACACCGACGTCGCCGGTCTCCTGGGCGATGCGGGTGAACTCGCTGTACTCGATGACGTGGTCGTTGCCGCCATAGCCGATACCCTCGTGCGGCCCGTCGTGGATGCTGCAGTGCGAGATGCGGTTACCAACCCCGTTGAGCTGCACGGCCGGATGGTACGTTTTCTGCACGCGGGCGAAGTGGTGGATATCGCAGTTCTCGACGTAGTTCCCGGCCGGCGTCAAGGACTTACGGTCACCGCCGGCGAGGCCGATACCGGTCCCGGCCACCTCGTAGACATCGCAGCTCCTGACCCCATTGCGCGTGCCGCCCAGGATGTCGATGGCCGTGCCGCCGACCGTGCGGACGGTACAGCCGGCGATCTCGTTACCCGTGCCGCCCTTGACCACGATGGCGCCGGCCCGCGAGCCCTCGAAGACGATGCCGCGCACGATCACGTGCTCCGTGTTGTCAAGCACCAGCAACGGCTGCTGCAGCTCGGGAAAGAAGACCTCGGCGGTGGCGATCCCGGCCGGGGGCCAGAAGGTGAGGATGCCGGTCTCCCGGTCCAGGTACCATTCGCCCGGTTGGTCCAACTCCTCCAGCACGTTCAGGACGTAGAAGCGCTGCCCTCGCTTGTAGCCATAGCCATGGTAGGGCGGTTCCGGCCAGAGCTCCTTCTTCTCAAGGTCCAGTTGCTGAATGCGGTGGTACTGATCGCTCCAGTCATGAACCCAGTAGCCATGGACCCAGAGGTCGCGGCGATCCTGCCAGCGCGCTGGGCGGTCGCCCTCGTAGGCGAAACGACCGTAGTGGACGACGTTCTGATACTCGTACGGCTTCTCGCCGCTCTGCGGCACCGCCGCGATCCGCAGCCAGTCGCCCAGGTTGGGGTAGCGAGCCAGAGTCATGTACTGGCCGTTGCAGACGAGCTCGGCACGGGCCTTCCCGCCAGCGCCAGCGACGCTGCCCAGGTCGGTGACGCCGGCGACTCCGAGGTCCGCCTGGAGGACCTTGCCACGCGCCAAGGGGTCGAGCCGTTCGAGACTGGCAGCCGCGGTGACCGGCACCCAGTCGGTGATGCGCTTGCCGCCAGCCAGGCGGACCACTTCGCGACCGCAGGCCCGATACGTGATCGGCGCCGCGGGCGTGCCCGAATCCGCCGCCGTGAGTTCCAGCGTCTGCCGAACTTCGTACAATCCGCCGCGCACGCCGACCGTCATGCCGCCCGCCGGCAGCGGCCCGGCTGCCTTGCGCTTGCGGATCTCGTCACGTGCCCGCACCAGCGTCGCGAACGGCCCATCGGTGCTGTCCGGGTTCGGCGCCGCCAGCGTCCCCGACCAAGCGTCATTCCCGTTCAGCGCCACGTAGAGGTCCGCACGTTCGGAAGCGGCGGCGGCGGAGCCCGCACGCTCCATGATCGCCCGGCAGCCACAGGCCAGCACGATGGCAGCCATGGCCCCGGAGCGTGCCATCCCCCTCGCCTGTCGGCGGATCCATGCGCGTAACATTGCGGTCCCTCCCGTACAGCGGGCACGCCGGCAGCGGCGCGCCGTTGGTCACCTGGCCAACTCAACAACGCCCGCCTGACTCACGTCGTAGGACTGTCCGCGCGTCCCTTCCCACATCAGCCAGAGGTCCTCGCGCGTCTTGCGCACGGTCAGGTTGAAGGCGATGCGGGTGTCTTTGGCCGGGTCCATATCGATCAGGCGGAAAGGAATACGGCACTCGGCCAGCCAGCGGCCCGCTTCCGGCCGCGAGGCCCGGAACTGCGTCCCGCCGGGGTCCATGGCCTTGGGTTCGGCGAGGCCCGTCGTGGTACCGAATTGGACAAAGCCGTTGCCGAAGCCGCGGATGACGGTGGTCGGCGGCGCCTTGCCGTCCGGGCGGAGGACCTGCAGGCTGATCTCCACCGCATCGTCCGCGCCCCAGTCGTTGCCGGCGAGCTTGGTGTCCGGGTTGACGAGGTTCTCCACCGCAACGTACAAGCTGTCCGCATCGTAGGCCAGCCAGGCCCGGCTCTGCCGCGCTGCGACCACCGGGCCGCCGCCGACGTCCTGGGCCAGCAGCATGGGTACGGCGTTCGCCGCGCCCCACTCCGCCGGCGCGAAGGTGCCATCGACCGTAATCGGCCCCGCGGCGCGAGTCACCTTGAGCACCGGGGCGGGACCGCTCTTCAGTCGCGGCGCGCCGGCAGCGGCGTTCTGCGCCAGCGGAGGCAGTGGTTTGGGGGGCTCATAGGGCCAGGCCTCGACCGGCGGCGTCGGCCGCAGGTCGTCGGCGTAGAGGCCCATCTTGGCGAAGGGAACCGGCTGGAATCCCGGCAAGCGGGTGAAGACCTCAGCGTCCGGGCGCAGCCCGAAGTCGCCCTTGGCGGCATTCACGAAGCCCGGATCGCGGTCGGTCACCAGATTCTCGTCAGGCAGGAGCTGCCAGTTGCCGCCACTCACCTCGGCACACATCACCAGCAGGTTCCGCAAGGCCCGGTTGATCCGTACCTGGCCGGGTTGCGGGTCCATGAAGCCGACGAGTTGCGGGTAACGCGTGGTATAGGGCGGCTGGGTGATGTCGACCTCCTGCAGCAGCCGCTCCTTCCAGAAACAGCCCACGCCGCCATCGATCGCCTCCTTCCAGCGCTTGTCGTTCCACGGCGCCGAGCCCATGGCGCGCTTGCACTCCACGAAGATGTTGTTCTCGGAGAGATTGTCGTGACCGCCGTGCGAGAACACCGTGCCGAACGAGCCCCGGCCCGGATCGCCGCAACGGAAGAAGACATTGCCGAGCACGGTGTAGCCGCCGTCGCCGTCGTCGAAGTACACCGCGGCATTGCCGTGGCCCATCGGACTGCCGATGTTGTGCCAGAAGTTGTAGCGCACGATGTTGCCGCGGCAGGAGGGGTTCCGGCCGGTGTAGAAGGCGCCGCTGTCATCGGTTTCGGTGCAGACGTGATGGATCACGTTGTACTCGAAGATGTGGTCGTTGCCGCTGACCCCGGCAGCCATGTGCGGCGCGTCGTGCAGCAGATTGTGCGCGGCGCGGTTGCCGACCCCCTGCAGGGAGACCGCGCTGGCGTAGGTCAGTTGGTGTCTCGAGAACCGCCAGATGTGGTTATTCAGCGCTTCATGCCCGGCCGGAGTCAGGGTCTTGCGGTCGCCACCCGCCAGGGTGACGCCGCCGGTGCCAGTGTCATGGATGTCGCAGGCCTCGACCCGATGCCGCGTACCGCCGGCGACGTTCACCCCCAGCGCCCGGACATTGCGGATCTCGCACGCCTGGATGCGGTTGCTGCTGCCGGCCTCAACTACCACGCCGTGACTGAGGCCGGCTTCGATGACAAACCCGCGGATAACGACGTTGGACGCGTCCCGCAGAGCCATGAGCGGCGCGTTCAGAGTCGACAGCACGACGCGCTTCCCCGCCAGCGGACCGGGCGGCAGGAAGTACAGACGGCCCGCGTCCCGATCGATGTAGTACTCGCCCGGCTGGTCGAGTTCCTCGAGCAGGTTCAGGGCGCAGAAGCGCCGCGGCGAGGGGTTGCCCTGCTTGACCGTGTACAGGGCGGGAGCGGCCAGGGCGATCTGGCGTTTCTCGAGGTCGATGGCCTGCACCAGGATGGCCTCGGGGTACCAGTCGAAGCACCAGTAGCCCAGCAGCCAGACGCCGGCCGCGACGTTCCAGCGCTGCGGCCGGTCGCCGGCGTACTCGAAAACGCCGCCTTCGGTCGCCGTGGGGTCGCTCTCGGGAGAGGCGCCCGGCGAGACGATCTTGGCGACGGTGGTCCAGCCCTGATCCGGCCAGCGCGCCAGCGTCATCGGCGTGTCGCCATAGAACAGTTCCGGCAGCGCCGGCGCGCTGAAGAAGCGCACCGGAAGCTGCCCCAGGGCCGAAATCCCGAGCGCACGCAGACCCGCCTGCAAGACCTTGCCACGCACGGTGGCGTCTAGCCGCGACAAGACCGCAGCGTCGGTGACCACCGAGAACGCCGCGGCGGGAAGGTCGACGCCGCCGGAGAGATGCACGGTCTCACCAGGGTAGGCACGGTACACCACCGGCGCCGCCTCGCGACCCGAGTCCTGGGCCCCCAATTCAAAGGTCTGCGTCCGCGCGTAGACGCCGCCACGCACCGCGACCGTAATGCCCGTGGCCGGCAGCCCCCCTGCCGCCTGGCGCTTGCGGATCTCGTCTCGAGCCCGTTCGAGGGTGGCGAACGGACCATCGGTCTGCTCCGGATTCGGCGCCGCCAACGTGCCCGACCAGGCCTCCCGGCCGTCGGTGGCCACGTAGTAGTCGGCCGCAATCTGCTTTTCGCCAACGGCTTCCGCCGCGCTGGCGGAGTTCATGCAGGCGCCGGTCAGCAGCGCCGCCAGACTCGCAGAAGCAGCGCCGCCCATCAGGTGTATTCGCATGGTCCTAGAACCTCCTGCCGAGACTGCTCTCAGAGGCATCGTGACGACTCAAACTCATCGACCCGGCCTACGGGACGCATGGCTTGCGGCCCGAGTGCGCTGGTCGCATTCGCGACAGCGCCTGCTTGGGCGTTCCGTTCATCTGGGTTGGTTCTTCTCACCCCACCGCTGGCCCTTGCGGAGCGCTAGGTTGTTCGCGATCCGAACCGAACGGGAGGCGGCGAGCGGCGAGGCCCGTGTGGGTCTTCACATGTCTCGTATGCACACCGTTCCGCAAACCCATTGCTGTACTGGATCCCGTTCTCCGCGACCATGCACGGGTATGCCGGGGCATTGAAACGCATGGATGTCGGCAACAGATCGAAGCGCACTTCCACCACGCCCTGCTGGTGGGGTTCCATTTTGGCCGGGGCAGATAGTCCCCTTGCCTGGAATCGCTCCTGGGCCGCTAGTGGGTTGCACGCAGCCAGAGGAAGGAGGACTAGCGCCAAGACCGCAAGATGCGTCTTTGTCATATCTTGTCGCCCAAAGTCAGTCCTCTGAAACGGCCTTCAGGACGTCGCCTGCAGGAGCTTGTTCGACCGGCTGTTCGCTGCTCTTGAACTTAACGATTTCCTCTTTCAGTATCTTCAGGTATTTGTCCCCGTGTTCCTCTGAGGGTTCGATGTCCTTGCTTACCTCCGCGCTGGGGCCTTCCCATACGACAAATTCATTCCATGCCACAACCATGGCAAATCTGGGGCCATACCGTCTGGCTTCTTTCCAGGCCTCGCGAAAGGTATCGCCATTTCTGCGCCCCCTCGCGGGGATCCATTGCTCGGGCTGGTCCGGTTGGCCCTGCTGTCTTGAGGCGGCGGTTATCACCATCGCCTCAACGTGTCCATCATGCACCGAGTATGTTGCCGGCCCCCGGTCTTCCCACGACCAGTAGCCGTACTTGCTGAACCGTCCGTCACGCAGGTTGGGCTGTTCGGTCACGAAGCCCGTAAACCAACGCACGGTGAAGCGCGGGTCATCCCATTCAGGCACTCCTTGCGGGAAGGGAGACGGCGTGCCAACGTAGATGGCCAGCAGGGGCTTGCCCAGATAGCACTGCATCATCGGGCCGTAGTCAGGATGGGCAACAAACTGATCGTGAACCTGGTCGGCCTTCTTCTGCAGTCGTCCGTCGGCCACGGCTTCTCTCGCCCCCGGGCAGCCGAGGAAGATGCCGATCTTAGGGTGCACCGGGAGGCCCGCATAGACACGGAACACCGCTTCCGTAGCCGTCTCGAGATGGGCGATATCCGCCCGATAGGCTAGCCACCGTTCGCCATTCTGCAGGATAGGTTCGGTGTCCTTCATGGTGGGATCGTGATCGACGTTGTTCGACCAGTCGATCCAGATGAAGTCGACACCGGCGGCGCCCAGCCACTTGGCATGTTGCCCGATGATCGCCGGATCGTCGGAACGGTACTTCCCCAGTGTTGGGGTGCCCCACGTTCTGTCCCAAGGAATCGGAGGAAAACACGTCGTATAGGCCATGCCGACCAGTCGCTCGTCGGGCGGAACGGGCGTCCAGCGAGAGTGCTGCTCCGCATAGACCCCACAGGCAAACGCTCCCACCAAGTTCAACGCAGCAACGTGGACGGCAACTGTTCTTGTGGCTGAGTTCATTGGGGTCGATCTGCCTCTTCCTGCCCCTGCAGGCAGGATACTCCACTACCGGGGCAGCCAGCGGACGGCAACGAGATGCTCCACCCGGGCAAACTCGGGATCCCCGGTGACGGCCACCGCAGCGAGGCGCCGGGCGAGGGCCACCACGAAGGCGTCCGCGTAGGAGACCTGCTGCCGAGCCTTGATGTGTGCAGCTTCGAGGGCAAACGTGTGACCTACTTCCGCGAGCGTGATCGGCAGTTGGTCAAACGCGGCCAGCAAGGCCTGCGCAGCCTCGACGGACTGCTCGCGTTCGGTGATGTATGCCGCTTCGCCGAGGTTCACCACGGTCATCGCCGCCGTCACCTCGCCGCGGGCGGCGGCCAAGAGGATCTCCTCGACGTCTGCTGCCCCTGCTTCGTCCTGCAGGTAGGCGAGGAGCGCGAAGGCGTCCAGGACGTACTTAGCGGCCATCTTCGCACCGCCGCTCCTCCCTGCGGTCAGCCAGCAGCGCTGCCGTCAGGGATTTACCGCCACGCAGCAGTCCCCTGGCCTGGCGCGAGGGGTCCACCATAGCCGGCACGATGCCGATGCTCTCTCCGTAGTCGACGATCTCGACCTTGGTGCCGGGAGTCAGATGATGCCGCCGGCGGTAGGGCGCCGGAATGACGACCCAGCCCTTGGCCGAGACAATCGCGGTTGCCATGCTGCTCCTCCGTCTGCGCGCTGTTACACATTGCACGATGCACGTATAACGTGCGGCCCCTCGTGTCAAGACGCTGGCTACTCGATCACCGTCACCTGCACGTCATCGACATCGAGGCTACCGGTGGCCTGCCAGAGGCCAACCCAGAGCACCAGGTAGCGCGTCTCGGGGGTGACGGCAAGCGTCGTCTCGAGGGTCTGCCAGGCGGAGTCCTGCGCCAGCGCCGGCCCGGGCAAGCTGGGCAACGGTTGCCCGTCGGCGGTGCAAGGCGAGATCACCACACGGGCCTGCTGCCAGGGCTCCGGCCCGCACCTCAGGTCCCGCGCTTGCAGGCGGACGGAGAGGCGCAGGCTCTTGCAGGCCGGCGGCAGACGCAAATTGGCGCGCAGGGTGGGCATGGCGGTCGGGTTCCGGTTAGTGATCCGCGCCCAGTGGTTGCCACCCTCACCCACAAGCATTGCGACCGTGGGCCATTCGCTCCACCCCTGGGCTTGACTGCCGTCTGCCGTCAGCGTTTCGAACTGCCCTTCGGCGAAACCCGTGTCCTTGCTCAGGCGCACCACCGGCCCGGCAAACGGCCCCGGCTTCTCCACCGGCGTGATGACCACATCGTCCAGGCACATGACGCCGCGTGCCGCCCAGAGCCCCGGCTGCAGATGCAAGGCCGCTGCACCCTTCGGGATCTCGACGGTGACGGTCTGCGTCACCCAGTCCGAGTCGCGCCTGAGTTTCGGGCTCTCGGCGAAGCCGGCGTCCTTGCCGTCGGCGGTACGAAAGTTCAGGATGCAGTGAGCGCAGTGCCAGGCCTCGGGACCAGGCTTGAGGTCGGTGGCCTTGAGCCGCGCCGTCACCTGCAGGGCCTCCCACTCGGGCTTCAGCTTCAGGGTACCCAGGGCCCAGGCTGACTCCTTGCCATCGGCGCTGCTGAACTGGAGGTAGTGGTTGGCGCCCTCGGCCTTGAGTTCAGCGCCAGGCTGCAGAGTCCAGCCTTTGGCAGCGCCGTTCTCGATGAACTCGCAACTGCCCTCCGGGAAAAGGTTGGCAGGCTCCGCGGCCGCGGCCGGGCCGGCCATCTGGAGCACTGCCGCCAGACCGGCGACAAGGACGACGATGGAGAACTCGGGCAAACGCAGTCTTTCCGTCATAGGAGGCCCTCCTGGTGAGCCGTTCAGCAGCCCCCGAACATACCGCCGCGGCCGCCGTCCGCCACCAGCCGCGGCCGCCGTCCGCCACCAGCCGGGGTACCGACCCCGGGCCGGGCGGACACTGCGCCCCGCGGGGGCTGAAGGGGATACTCCTGACCCCGCAGGCAAACGAAAGCCATCGACCCCTGGTGGCCAAGCTTTGGCTTTCCCCGCCGTCACGCTATCTTCCGACCGGTAACCGCGAAACGCGACGGCCGGGACGTTTGCACA
The DNA here is from genome assembly GCA_903837355.1 of uncultured Victivallales bacterium. Classification (GTDB taxonomy): domain Bacteria; phylum Verrucomicrobiota; class Lentisphaeria; order Oligosphaerales; family JAFGRS01; genus CAILUI01. Next base: position 52,548 of record CAILUI010000206.1, on the reverse strand, counting down.
AGGGAGGTTCGCCCGTGATCAACCTGCGCCTGTTATGGACTTGGGATCATTGCGCGCAATGGACCGCAGCGCGGGCCGGGGTGCACGACTGGGGTGCCTCCAACGAGTTCAGCGGCAACGCCGAGGACTTCGTCCGCGAGTACAGCCTGCTGCTGCGCTGGTGCGGGCAGCACGGCATTGATGGCGTGGTGGTGTGGGGGCTGTTGCGCGATGGGCACGGCGGCGTGGAGGCGGCAAAGCGCCTCTGCGAGGTCGCCGACGCGGCCGGAGTCAAGTTGCTGGCCGGGGTCGGCCTCAACGCCTACGGCGGCGTCTACTACGAGGGTGCGTCGGAGTGGTCGTTGGACCAACATCTAAACAAGTACCCGGAGTTGTACGCGCGGCGGGCAGACGGGCAACGGCACATCTTCCAGATGCCGGGGAATGCACCACAGCCATTCCGCCACGCCTGCCCCTCGCGGCCCGAGAACATGGAATACTGCCTGGATGGCCTGCGCTGGCTGATGGAGACGGTGCCGTTGGCTGGAGTGCAGGTCGAGAGCGGTGACACCTACGTCTGCGAGTGCTCGCTGTGCCGCGAGCGTCGCCAGAACCCGATCTCGTCGCAGTCCTGGGACGACATGGCGATGTTCTACGGGCCCGCGGCGGAGGCGGTGTGGTCGGTGCGCCCGGGCGCCACCGTGATCCTGGAGACGTACTCGCACCCGCAGCCGGTCGCCGACGGGACGACGCCAGGCTTCGGCGGGGGCTCGCCGCCGTGGGCACCGGAGTGCGTGGCGCAGTTCCCGCGCGGGGCCTACGTGCAGTGGGTCGCGGACTACTTCAGTGCTCCCCGTAACCCCGTCCCCTGGACGACGCGGGCGCCCGAGGGCTTCGCGGGGAACATCATGCGGGCCCATCTGGCGACCTGGTGGATGGCGCGCGGCGAAGAGGTCGCAGTGGACTGGCTGGCGTTGCTGGCACAGCAGTCGCTGGCGCACGGCTTCGACGGGCTCTCGATCTTTGGGGAAAAGTCGCCCTTCCGGACGGGCTGCGAGTTGAACTACCTGGCCCTGGCAGACTACGGCTCGGCGGCGAACCCGGAAGCGGACCTGGCCTCGTTCCTGACGCGGGTGGCAGCGCCGTTGCTGGGCGGACCGGAACGGGCCATGGAGTACCTGCGTCTGGCGCGCTGTATCGCGGTACCTGCAGACCTCGAGGGGGCCATGGCCCAGGCCCGGCGCCAGGCAGCCCAGCTCAGCGGACGCCAGGCCGACCGCTGGACCTGGCTGGCCTGGTACCTGAGCCGCTGGGCCTACGACGCGCAGGGGTGAGCCGGCCCTACAGCTGGGCGGGTTCCACGCCCGCCGCCTCGATCGCCGCCGCCAGGGCGTTGCGATAGCGGTACAGCGTCGCCGGATCACGACTGTACTCGGTGAGGCTCTTGACCAGCTCCTCGGGCACCACCAGCAACTCTTTCGCCCGTTGCAGCCAGGCGGCGCGGGTGGCCCGCAACTCAGGGGAGGCCTCGACCTTCGCCACCGTGGCCTCGAGAATGCGGGCGTAGGCGTAGTCCTCCAGACCGTCGCGGAAGTTCTCCAGACGGATGGTCGGGAGCGGCGTACCGCCCGGACCCATGCAGGTCCACGAGCCGTCGCCATGGTAGGTGGTCCAACTGCGCGGGTCCCAGTCGGTGAACGGCCCGGACGTGATCGGGTTGGCGTTCCAGATGCTGATCTCGTAGTACAGGAAGCCGTCCGGGCGGGCCTTGGTCGTCATCGCCCCCATCAACAGCCGTCCATCGATGGCCGGGTACTCGACGAACATATTGGCGTAGGGGTGGTGCGGGCCGCAGCAGATGTACCACCAGACCTCCTTGCCGTTGGCACGGGCCTGCGCCGCCAGCGCGGCATCGAACTTCGGGGTGAGTGGGCAGAAGGCGTCCATGGATTTGATCACCGAGTCCTTGCCGAAGCTGTCGTCGTAGGTGGTAGTCATGACCAGAACCTCGGGAAACTCAGCCTTCAGCAACGCCGCCGCGCGCTGCACCCCCGGGAAGAGGTCCTTGGGATTCTCGTCGCAGCCGTAGATGTAGGCGCTCTTGAGCAGGCCCAGCTCTTTGGCCTTCTCATAGCGCGGGCGGATAACATCGAGGGTGGCCTGCCGCCACTTCGCGATCTGTTCCTCGCCTTCGCCACAGGGGCCGTAATAGCCCAGGTTGAAGCGTCCCAGGCGGCCCTGCTTCTGCAACTTGGCAAGGCTGTCGAAGTCAGGCGTCCAGGTGGCCCCGCCGTAGAGGGTGTCGGTGGTCAGGTAGTAGTCCGCCAGGAAATCGGCCCAGGCCCAGCGCTGCGGTTTCCAGTCAACGCGGTTGTACTCACCCTCGCGCCAGCCGCCCTGGCCGTTGGGTTCATAGAACATCGGCATGAAGGTGACCGCCAACGGCAGCGGGGTACTGTCCGGGAGGCAGAAGGCGAAGACGCGGATGGCCAGATCGAAGCTGAAGGCGCTGGCACCATCGGCCTCGACCGTCAGTTTGCCGCGGTAGACGCCGGGAGCCTGGTCCTTGGGTGCGCGTACCCGAATCCAGAACGCTTGCGCGTCGCCCTTGGCGATGTCCGCCGCGGCCTGGAAATTCAGGATCGGATCCGGCCACCAGCCGACGTGGGAACTGCCATAGGGCGGCGCCACCTTGGTCTCCACGTAGCCCACCACCACGGCCTCGACGTTGGCGGCCGCAAAGCGGGTGCCCTGCCCGCCCTCGAGGTCGGTCAGCCGCACCCGCACGCCCTTGAGATCACGCTCGCAGGGCATGACGATCACCTGGAAGCTCTCCTTCTCGTTCTGTGCCAGGCCGACCTCCACCGAGGCGGACACCGCCAGCGGCGCGGCCAGCACCCGCGGCAGGACCTTCTCCATCGAGGTCGCGAAGCCAACCACCACGTCGGTCCGCGCTTCCTTGCCCGTCTGTACCGCCGGCCAGATGCGGGCGAAATCGGCACGCAGGCGCACCAGGTTCTCCAGCGCGCTGAGTCGGGACTGCAGGCGACTGGGCACCATCTGCTCGCCGAGCAGACCCGCGTCGGCGCGCAGCGCCCGTTCGGCGTAGGTGTTCACCTCCGCTTCCAGATCGGCCAAGACCGCGTTCGCCCAGACCGTCAGGGCCGGCACGCCGACGGCTTGCAGACGCACGCGTTCGCCCGCCTCGCGCAGGGTCTGCCGCACGAGCTCGATCTGGCGCGTCAACAGCGGCGCGAACTGCTGCATGAAGGCCGCCGAGGGAGTCGGCAAGGGCTCGTCGGGGCGGAGCAGGACGAAGTGGTCGATGTAAAGCTCCAGGTCCGCCGCCGGGCGCTCGGTGAAGGCGTGCAGCACATGGATGTCCGCCAGGCTTACCTTCTTCTCGGTGAGCTTAGCGAGGGAAATCACCACCCGCGTGTGGCCAAACGGCGGCGCCGATACGGACTCCAGCCAACCGTCACGCGTGGCGATCTTCGAGTCGCTGATGAACAGGAATAGCTTCTGCTCCGCAGCAGTCGGGTTGGTGACGTCGAACGCGAGCCGGTCGAAGGCGGACCAGTCCGTCAGGGGCGGCTGGCACTCGAAGGAGGGCCACTCGCCCAGGCCCTGCTTCCAGGCGGGCGAACGGAAACACATGGCGAAGGTGCCCGAGGTCGCAAAGCGCTCCGCGCGCGCCACCTCGTTGACCGGCACCGTGGCGTCGCGGTTCTCGTAGTGCCACACCTTCAGGTCAGCCTCATTCTCAAAGTCGAGCAGCACCGTGGCCGCCCGTCCAGACGATCCCGCCAAGCAGCCAAGGGCAGTAACACCGAACAGGCAACTCTGCAGCCAGGTTCCCATGGGTCTCTCCTCCGGTGACGTCACAACGCAGCGTAGGGCGGGCACGCCGCCGTGATCATTGCCGACACGCCGAGCCACGGCAAACCCGCCCGCCGCGCCCGCGCCGTCTCGCCTCAGGTCGCGGCCACGTCGCCAACCCCGTTCAGGACGTAGCGCGGCGCATAGGCGAAGCGTTTCAGATCGTCGCGCTGGGCAACGCCGGACAGCACCAGCACCGTCTCGATGTCAGACTCGATGCCGGCCACGATATCGGTATCCATGCGGTCGCCAATGATGGCCGTTTCCTCGCGCCGGCAACCGAGCTGTTTCAGCGCGTGCCGCATGATCAAGGGGTTGGGCTTGCCCACGAAATATGCCTTGCACCCCGTGGCCAGTTCGATGGGGGCGATCAGGGCGCCGGTCGCCGGGACGATGCCCCGTTCCGTAGGTCCGGTCATGTCGGGGTTGGTGCCGATCAGCCGGGCGCCGCCATGCACCAGCCGCACGGCGGTCTCGATCTTCTCGTAGCTGTACGTCCGCGTCTCACCCACAACCACGTAGTCCGGATCGATGTTGTTCATGGTAAACCCGGCATCGTAGAGGGCGTTGGTCAGACCCGCATCGCCGATGACATAGGCACTGCCCCCGGGCTGCTGACTGGCCAGGAAACTCGCCGTGGCCAGGGCGCTGGTGTAGAAGTGGTCCTCGCTCACCGCGAGGCCAAGCCGGCGCAGTTTTTGACTCAGCTCCCGGGGCGAACGTTCGCTGCTATTGGTGAGAAACAAGTACAGTTTGCCCTGCGCTTCAAGCCACTGCAGGAACTCCGGTACCCCGGGAAGCAGACGGTCGCCGTGGTAGATCACCCCGTCCATGTCACAGATAAAGGCTCGTTTGCTCCGCAGTTCCTGCATGCACACCGCCCTTCGCACCACCTCGACCTGGACCCGCTGCCTGAACGAGGCTGAATATACCGCCGGGAGGCGCCGTCTTCGCGCTGCCTGGCCACGGCCAGGAGCGCCGGGCTAAACCCAGGCGCCGGCGGGCCATGACCAGACCGCACTCGCCAGCCAAGCGCCCTGGAGTGGGCTATGTTGCTATCGTCCGTGGCGACGACGGCGGGAACCTCGCTGCATTTCAGCGGTCAGTGATGCACATGCGGAACGGACTGGCAGGCATCCTGCGGGCAACGCGTGACATGAGTACGGAGAGACGCGACGATGTCAGAGAAACTGCTTGAGATCACCGAGAAGAACTTCGAGACCACCGTCAGTGCGGGCAAGGTCCTGGTCGACTTCTGGGCGCCTTGGTGCGGTCCGTGCCGGATGCAGACACCGATCCTCGATGAACTGGCGGGGGAGATCGGCGCCGCGGCCGTCATCGCGAAGGTGAATGTGGACCAGGCGCCCTCTATCGCCGCCCGCTTTGGCGTGCGCTCGATTCCGACCCTGATCCTGTTCAAGGACGGCAAGGCCGCGCAGCAGTGGATCGGCCTGCAGCAGAAGGACGCGCTCAAGGCCGCGCTTCTCGCCTGAGCCGGGGCCCCGCCACGGCGCGGACGCGAAGGTGCAAGCGGGCACCCGCTACGGGTCGCGGGCGGCGCGCGCTGACTAGGGGTTCGGCGGCGCGATGACTTGAGTGGCCGCCGCCTGGGCGCGTTGGCGCCGTCCAGGGAGATAGGTATCGGGGTCGAGGCCGTACACCGCATAGACCAGACCGAGGGCAAAGCAGAACAGGTTGAAGAAGAGCACATAGTTGATGTGCGAAAGCGCCACGTCGACGAAGATCAGGAACAGGATGCAGACCAGTAGCTTGCCCGTGCGCGGAAGGGCCGGCCAGATGCGGCGCGCGAAGTGGCGATAGCGCAGGCTGGAGATCATCAGCAGGGACGAGGCCAGGACGAGACCCACCGCCAGCCAGGGGGCACGCGCGCCAAAGAGTAGGACAGAGGAACCGGCCAGCATGGCCCCCGCCGGGGAGGGCATGCCCTGGAAAATCCCTGGTGCCATGGCCGTCGCGGGGCGCAGGAAGCGGTACAGCCGGTAGATGACGCAGATGAGGTAGCCCCCGCCGGCCACGACCGCTACCAGCATCGGCATGCCGGGCTGCAGTTGCGCCAGGATCAGGTAGCCGATCGCCAGACCGAAACTGGTGCCATCGGCGATGTCATCGAAGATCGGGCCGAAACGCGTCGAGCCGTACAGGCGCGCCATGCGTCCATCGAAGAGGTCGAAGAACTGCCCGAGAAAGACCAGCACGAAGGCGCGCGGCGCATGCCCTTTGTACACATTCCAGATCGCCGCGATGCCACACAGGAAATTGGCCAGCGTGAGGCTGTTGGCATACCACGCATCCGGAATCACCCGGCAGTACACCGACAGGAAAGCCAGCAGCGTGGAGGACACCGTCATGGCGTACACAAAGTGCTCTGACATGAACCAGAGCGGCTGCACCTGATCCAGAGCGGTACAGGTCAGCACAATCGTCACAAACGCCGTCTTGGCCTTGCCGAAATAGTTGGCGGCCTGCTTCTGGATGACCAGCCTGGAGGCCTGACCGAGGGCATCAAGGAGCAGGAACGCCGCCACCCAACCCCAGGGCAAGGGCACGCGCACGTTCGCCGCCACGGCACAGTAGAGCAGTGCCGGGAAGTACATGAACTTATCACTGAGCGGATCGAGCCACTTGCCCTTCTCGGTCTCCAGGTCGCAGTTCCGGGCAATGGTCCCATCGGTGATATCGGAGATCATCCAGAAGGCGAAGAACAGCGTCCCGGCCTCCCACCAGCCCACATGCGCCATCCACACGCCAACCAGTCCCATCGGCAGGCGCAGCAACGATATCCCGTTCGGATGCAGAAGGGGGGTACGGCGCACCCACTCCCGGCCACGGGGAGACCGGGTCAGCGTCGTGACCACCACCCGCTCGATCAGTAGCATGGCGAAAATGGCGGCTGCAATGAGCCAGGTAGTCAGCATCGATGTGTGCCTCGTCCTTGGTCGCGCGCACGCCGTCAGCCGGAACGGCTCTGGCGGTCGTCGCCGCCACGGTCGCACTGCACTCTGATCTTCGCCTTCAGGACCCGCCGCGGATCGGCGGCCAGTATCTCGGCCTGTAGATGCTCCGTGGTCACCGCCTCGCCGGCCTGCGGAATACGCCCGAGTTGCGCCGAGATGTAGCCGCCGACGGTGTCGTAGTCCGCGTCTGTGGGCAGGTCTGCCCGCAGCACTTCATTGACGTGGGCAATGGTAGAACGGGCGTCAACCACCATCGCCCCGTCGGGAAGAAGCTCGGGCGCGGACGGCGCCTCGTCACCATCATACTCATCGTGGATCTCGCCGACGATCTCTTCGATGATATCCTCGATGGTGACGATCCCGGCCGTGCCGCCATACTCATCCAGGACCACGGCCAGGTGAGTGTGGCTCTGCCGGAAGTCCTTCAGCAAGTCGCCAACCCGCTTGGACTCGGGAATAAAGGTGGGCGCGTGCAACAGGGCCGCGAGGTCGGCGGCGGCGGCGACGCGCCCATCGTCGAGCAGATCCTTGGCATAGATAATGCCCGTAACCTGATCGATGGTGTCACGGTACACCGGGATGCGGCTGTGCCCGCAGGCGACGATGAGGGCCTTGAGCGCGACTACACCCGCCTTCTCGTCGATGCCCTCGACGTCCACCCGCGGCGTCATGATGGCGCTCACGGTCGTCTCGTCAAGGTCGAAGATCCCCCGGATCATGCGCCGCTCGTCCGCCTCCAGGTCAGCCTCACCTTCAGCACTCTCCGCGTCCTGGTCCAACAGCGACATGATCTCATCCTCGGCGGTGACCTCATCGTCCTCCTCGCCGCGAGCCGCACGCCAGCGACTCGCCAGACGGTGCAGGGCCAGGACCGGATAGGAGAGTGGGAAGAGGGCCAGGCTCAACCCACGCAACAGCGGTAACGCCAGGTCGAGCAGATGCGCCGAGGCGGTGACACTCAGATGACGCCCCAGGGCTTCGGTCACGATCAGAAACAGCACCCCACCCGCCAGCACCGCCGACCACTCCCAGAGGCCGCGCCCGAGGCCCAGCGCAGCGTGCCGGTCCCAGTGGGCCGCGCAGACGACGATCAGCAGGACGTCCAGCGCCTGGAACAGCCGCAGCAGAACGCGGTATTCGTCGCGCCGGCCCAACTGCTTCGCCAGCCGCGCCGCCAGATCGCCATCACTCTCTTCCAGCCGGCGCAAGCGCCCCCCGCTGAATCCGTGCAGGACCAGACGGATGGTCGACAGGGCCGCCGCAAGAACGCCGCCGGTGATGCCAATCCAAACACTCCAATGAATCGCCATAGATATGTCTTGCCGCCACCTGTCCCTCACCGTGCCAGCCCTTGGGCCGGACCGCCACGGAGCCCGCGCCGCAGCCCTCGCCCCAAACGCACTAAGACGCGGCAGAATCAGCAAAGATAGCACCGAAATCCGTGCGTGCTCGCAGGCGGCCCATGACGCGGCGCTCGGCCTGCCGCATGGCCCGGCGCGCCCCGGGCTCCCCGTCATCAAAGCCGGCCAGGTGCAGCATGCCATGCACGGCGTACAGTACGCACTCCTCCCCCAGGCTGGTCCCAAAACGGCCGGCCGCAACCGCAGCCACGTCAGGGCAGATGTAGATCTCGCCTGCGACCACCGGCCCCGGGACGCCCCCCGTCTCACCCAGCCCGAAGGTCAGGACATCGGTACGTCCCTGGTGCCCACAGTACGCGGCGTTGAGGCGGGCCATGGTCCGGCTGCCAACCAGGATGACATGGAGTTCGGCGGCAACGCCGAAGCCCGGCACACTTTCCAGCCCCGTCAGCGCGCTCGCCTCATGCAGGACGCGCCAGTACCGCTGGCGGTCCTTCCACCGCGGCAGGCGGACCGGCTTCGACAGAGTCACCCTCATGCGCGCCCTCCTTGGGGTACGGCACCCGTGCGTGCATCATCGTGGCCAGCGTGCGCACCATGACATCGCGGCTGCGGGCAAGCTCGCTGACCGTGAGATCGGCATCGTCGAGGCCGTGGTCGCGCAGGCGGTCATTGAAGATGGCATCGACCATGGCCCCGACCTTCGCCGCTGTCGGCCGGTCAAGGCTGCGGCTGGCGGCCTCGCAACTGTCGGCCAGACTGACCAGCACAATCTCCTTGCGCCGCGGCCGCGGGCCAGGATAGCGGAACTCGCTCTCGCCCACCGCCTGGCCAGGGTCGGTCAGATCCCTGGCCTTGCGGTAGAAGTAGTACACCAGACTGGTGCCGTGATGCTGCGCGATCGTCTCGCGCAGGGGCCGCTTGAGCTTGTAGCGGCGCGCCAGCTCGATGCCATGCCGGACATGGTTGAGAATGACCAGGCTGCTCATCCGCGGCTGCAGGTCGTCGTGCGGGTTGACCCCGTGCAGGGCATTCTCCGCAAAGTACTCGGGCTGATCCAGCTTGCCGATGTCGTGGAAGTAGGCGCACACGCGGGCCATCAGTGGATTGGCGCCGATAGCTTCGGCAGCCTGCTCAGCCAACGTCGCCACCGTCAAGCTGTGATGATAGGTCCCCGGCGCCTCCAACTGCAGTCGCTTCATCAGCGGATGGTTGAGGTCGCTCAACTCCACCAGCGACAGATCCGAAGCCACGCCGAAAGCGTACTCAAGCAACGGCAGTAGCATGAACACCAGGGCGGTGACACCAAAGGCGTTGGCCATGGCGTAGTAGACCAGCGGCAGCAGCGCCCGCCCCAGGGCGCCGGCAGGCAGAGTGCCGCGGATCGAGAACAGCAGTTCCAGCAGCAAGACCGTGGCAAACACCGCCGCACCGGTCCTGATCAGGTGCGCCCGCCGCCGCGCGCGCTGCATCAGGGCCGCCCCTACCAGCGACGACGCCGTCCCGGTAATGCACAGATGGAACGCCTCGGGCGAGCGAATCTGCCACGCCGCCACCGCCACCGTCAGAAGAGCGCCAACCACGGCCGCACGCAGGCCCGCCAAAGGTGCCAGCACCATCGCCGCGAAAGCCAGCGGCAACAAGGGAAACAGGTAGAAAGACGAACCGCTGTTGAGGAAGTGCAGACCGCTGACCGTGCGGTTGAGCAGGACCTGCAGCACCAAGGCCAGCGCCATCAGGGTCACCAGCCGCCGATCGGCAAGCAACTCGGGCTGCAGTACCGCCAGCATATACCCCGCACAAAGGATCAACACAGCACACACCAACGGCCCCTGCAGGGTGCCGAGGACCCCCGTCTGTGCGGTCTGCCGCAGATGCAGCTCCTGCTGGTGCTTCTCCAGACGGTCAATCATATCCTGGTTGACGACTTCGCCACGCAGCACCAGGACCTCGTTGGCACCGACGAAGCGCATGACCGTCTCCACCGCGGCCACCGCCTGCCGACGAGCCCTAATCGTCGCCTCGGCATTCTGGACCATGCTCGGACGCAACAGCCGTGCGAGCGTCTGCTCCAGAGCTCGGCGCAGGACGTCGCCGGTGTCCGGGAAGCGCGCCGCGAACTCAGCCGCCACCCCTGCGGCCCCGCGCTTCGGGTCGCGCAGGTCAGCGACCGGAAGCAGCGAGGTCCGCGCGGCTCCGCCGCGGTCATTGAGAAACGTCACCTGCACCGTCGGCGATTCGGGCTCGCGCAGGGCGGTGATCTCCCGCTCTTCCAGGATGCCGGCGTGCAAGGCGTCCCGAGCCAAGTCCTGCAGGATGCGGTAGCGGGCGGGGTCAGCAACCACCTGCCGCAGGGCATCCAGAGCCGGGGCGTCGAGGCCCTCCAGCGGATCTGCCGCGGTGCCACCCTCGGCAACCGTCGGCGCCACCGCCGGACGCTCCGGCACCGCCGCCCGCCCACGCACCATGTCGCCAAGACCAGCCAACCCCTGCAGGGCCGACTCGGCCGCCGGCAAGCTCAGTTGATAGACCGGTGGCACCTCCTGGGAAGCCCGACTGCGCAGACGCTCGGTCTGCATGGCGTCGGCGTAGCGGAAAGGCACCTCGCTGTAGAGGTTGCGATCCGCGATCTCGCCCGCGACCAAGTGCACCGGGGGCGGCATCCGGCGGAAACTAACCGCAAAGGAACAGGCAACCCAGACGCACAGCCCCGCACAGGCGAGCGACCAACCAATCCCCGGCTTGCGCCGGCCCTGCCGCCGCACGGCGTCAGCACGACGCGAACGCTGCCGACCTTGGCCGGTGGCGCGCTGCCCGCTCTGCGTCCGCTGCCAGCGAAACCATTTCATCCCGAGGCTGCATCTCCGCGCCGACGTTACCCCTCACCCCCACCGACGCTGCCGCGCCCCCGGCGCCCCAGGCTCAGGGCGCCTTCTTGAACAGCAGGGCAGCGTTGTGCCCGCCAAACCCAAAACTGACGTTGAGCGCCAGCCGCACCGGCAGCTCACGGCAGGCGTTCGGAACGTAATCGAGGTCACACCCAGGGTCCGGCGTCTGGTAGTTCATCGTGCCGGGAATCACCCCGTGCCGCAACGCCTGGATGCAAGCCACGGACTCGAGCCCGCCGGCAGCCCCCAGCGCGTGCCCGGTCATCGACTTGGTGCTGCTGATCGGGATCCGGTACGCGGCGGCACCCAGGGCGGCTTTCAGCGCCGTCGTTTCCATCTGGTCGTTGAGTGGCGTCGAGGTCCCATGGGCGTTGACGTAGCTGATCTCCGCCGCCTCGACCCCGGCGCGGGCCAGAGCCAGACGCACCGAGCGGGCCGCACCCCTGCCCTCGGGGTCCGGGGCCGTGATGTGGTAGGCGTCCCCGGTCAGCCCATACCCCACCAGCTCGGCCAGGATCTCCGCACCACGGGTCTGCGCCAACTCCAAACTCTCCAGCACCAGCACCCCCGCCCCCTCCGCCGGCACAAAACCGTCACGGTCACGGTCGAAAGGACGACTCGCGTGCTCCGGGTCGTCGTTGCGCGTACTCAGGGCACGCATCGAAGCAAACCCCCCGAGCCCCAGGGCCACCAGACCCGCCTCCGTGCCGCCAGCCAACATCGCATCGGCATCGCCGCGGCGTATCATCCAGTAGGCCTCGCCAATCGAGTGCGTCGCCGAGGCGCAGGCCGTCACCACCGCCAGATTGGGGCCCTGGAACCCGAACTGGATGGACAACATCCCGGAGGCCATGTCCGGAATCATAATCGGCACCGTCAACGGCGAGAGCCGACCTACCCCCCGCTCCAGCAACACCCGCGTATTCTCCTGCATGGACTCCAGCCCACCCACCCCGGAGGAGACCACGACCCCGATGCGCTCCGGATCCACACTCGTCGCCGAAAGGCCGGCTTGCGTGACCGCCTGCAACGACGCCGCCAAGGCGTAATGGCAGAAGCGATCGAAGCGCCGCGCCTCCTTCTCCGGAAGGTAGGCGGTGATGTCGAAGTCCTTGACCTCGCCGGCGATACGGCAACGCAGAGCCGACCCGTCGAAGCGTGTCAGCGGCCCGATGCCAGAGCGGCCAGCCAGCAGATTCGACCAGAACGCCGCTACCGTATTACCCAGCGGCGACACCACCCCCATCCCCGTCACCACTACTCGCCCGGACGCGCTCATCGTACTCCCGCTCCGCCTTGGCTGTACACCCTGTCCGCAAACGGCAAGAGGCCACCGCCGTCTTCGGGCGCGTGGCCTCCCATCAACCCTGCCCGCAAGCCGTCAGCCGGCTACGATCTTCTGCACGTAGGCAATGGCCTCACCGACCGTCGTCAACTTCTCTGCCTCTTCGTCCGGAATCTCGGTCCCGAACTCCTCCTCCAACGCCATCACCAACTCGACCGTGTCCAGCGAATCCGCACCCAGATCCTCAACGAACTTCGCGCCGTCGGTCACCTGTTCCGCGTTGACCCCGAGTTGTTCCACGATGATCTCACGAACGCGTTCGGCTGGTGAAGACATGATGATGTTCCTCTGCTGGGTTACGAGTGCCACGCTCTGGGCACCTGGACTCTCTGGACTGATACCTTACAGCGTTTCAGACCCCGATAGCGCGCACCGGCCACACAACACCGGCACCTCGGGGGCAACAGGGCTGTAATGTGGTCCCGTTTCGCCTCAATGCAAACCCCCGGCGCCGCGGCCGCCGCGACACCTCACATGACCATCCCGCCATCCACATGCAGCACCTGCCCCGTGATGTAAGCGGCAGCGTCGCTGCAGAGGAACCCCACCGCCCGCGCCACGTCCTCCGGCGTGCCGGCACGCGCCAGCGGAATCACGGTCAGGAAGGCTTCCCGCGCGGCGTCCGTAAGCTTGTCGGTCATCTCGCTACGGATGTACCCGGGCGCCACCGCATTGACGGTGATGCCGCGCGATGCCAACTCCTTGGCCGCGGTCTTGGTCAGCCCGATAACGCCTGCCTTCGAGGCGCTGTAGTTGGCCTGACCGGCATTCCCCATCACCCCCACTACGGAAGCGATGTTCACAATCCGGCCGCTGCGGGCCTTGAGCATCGGCCGCGACGCAGCCTTGATGCAGTTAAAGGTCCCCTTCAGATTCACCGCAATGACGGCGTCCCACTCCTCTTCCCGCATCCTCATGATCAGATTATCGCGCGTGATGCCCGCATTGTTGACCAGGATATCGACCTTCCCGAAGTGCGCCAGCACCTCGCCAAACATACGCTCGACGTCAGCCAGGTTGGCGACGTTGGCGACAAACGCGACCGCTGTCACCCCACGCGCCCGAAACTCTGTGGCCGTCGCCTCGGCCACGTCCTGCAAGACGTCGACGATCGCCAGGGTCGCGCCGCCGGCAGCCAACTCCTCAGCGATGGCCCGACCGATGCCGCGGGCCCCACCGGTGATCAGCGCCACGTTACCTTCGAATCCCATGGATCATCCTCCCCTTGGCTTCTACGCCTGCGCCCCGCGCGCCGCGCTCCCGGCGTCGCGCCGCAGCAGTTGCACGGCCGCCGCCAGTTCCGCGCAGGACCCCACCGAACACACCGGGACCGCACGGTCGATGCGCCGCATGAATCCCGCCAACACCTTGCCGGGCCCCACCTCAATCAGCACGTCGGCCCCGGCCGCCAGCATCGCCCGCGCACAAGCCTCCCAACGCACACTGCCATTGACCTGGGCACACAGGTGACCGCGGATGGCGGCGGCCGCCGTCACCAGGGCCCCGGGTACGTTCTGCGCCACGGGACAGACCGGCGCGCGGAACGGGACCGGCGCCAAGCGCGCGGCAAACGCCGCCGCGGCGGCGTTCATCAGCCGCGAGTGGTACGCGCCGGCAACCTCCAGCAGCACCACCCGGGAGACGCCGGCAAGCGCCAACGCGGCCACCGCGGCCTTGACCTCGGCCCCGCCGCCGCTGATGACGATCTGCCCTGGGCAGTTGTAGTTGGCGACATCCACCCCATGCTGCCGGCAAATGCCTTCGACCAAGGCCGCGTCGGCCCCGATCACCGCCGCCATGCTCCCCGCCGTCGCCCGGCAGGCCTCGTCCATCAGGCGGCCACGTTCGGCCACCAGCCGCAGTGCGTCATCGAAGTCCAGCACCCCGGCGCAGGTGACCGCCGCCCACTCGCCCAGGCTCAGACCGCCGCAGACAATGGGCTCCAGAGCGGTGCACTCACGCAGCGCCGCCAGACAGGCCATCGACATCGTGAAAATGGCCGGCTGGCAGTTGACGCTCGCCGTCAACGCCGCCGCCGGACCCGCGAAGCACAAGCCGCTGATCGAGCGCCCCAACACTGCGTCCGCCCGCTCGAACAGCGCCCGCGCCGCAGGGCTCTGCTCCCACAGGTCCTGCCCCATGCCCACAGCCTGGGCGCCCTGCCCCGCAAACATCAGCCCCACACGTGTCATCGCGTTGCGCTTCCGTTCTGAACAGCGGAGTACCACCGGAGCCCCGCTGTACTACCGATACCCCTGGGAAAATCACGACGCTGCCGGTACAGCGGCAGCCTGAGGCGGAGTCGCCCCGACCCTTCCCGCCTGATCACTCGGCGCCCGGACCACACCTCGGCGCCACCCCGGCTCAGGCGCCGGTCGCTGTCGGGGATGCGCCGGAGGCCCTGGCCTGCTCAACGATGCGCTCGTTGACCTGGTGCCTGACGAACTCCTCGGCGACGCGAATGCCGTTGCGCACCGCCCGCGCACACGACGAGCCATGGCCGATAATGCACACCCCGTCCACACCCAGCAGTGGCGCTCCCCCAAACTCGGCATGGTCACAGGCCTGCCGCAACTCGGTGTACGCGCCCTTACTCAGCACGTAGCCGACCTTGCGCACGACGTTCTTACTCAGGTTCGTCCGCAATACCTTGCTGATTGCCCCCACCAGACTCTCGCAGGTCTTCAGCACCACGTTGCCGACGAAGCCATCGCAGACAACCACATCGACCCGGCCGCTGAACAGATCGTGGCCCTCGACGTTCCCGATGAA
This sequence comes from uncultured Victivallales bacterium, assembly GCA_903837355.1. GTDB lineage: Bacteria > Verrucomicrobiota > Lentisphaeria > Oligosphaerales > JAFGRS01 > CAILUI01. The sequence continues at coordinate 37,349 of CAILUI010000206.1, read as the reverse complement.
GTTCAGGCCGGACATACCGCTCAAAAGCTTGAAGGACTCCTTGGCCAGATCGTTGCCCTTAACGTCCTCGCCACCCACGTTCAGCAGGCCGACACGGGGCTCTGCCGTGCCTAGGATATGACGCGAGTAGACCAGCCCCATGATGGCGTACTGGGCCAGGTTGACCGGCTCGCAGTCCACCGTCGAACCCGCGTCGAGAAGCACAAAATTGCCTTCGGGGGAAGGGATTACCGCAGCGATGGCGGGCCGGGAGATTCCCGCCAGGGTACGCCACTTCAGAACGGTCGAGGCCACACAGGCACCGGTGTTGCCGGCACTGAAAAAGGCCTGCGCCTCGCCCTGTTTGACCAAGTCCACCGCGACGTTGATGCTGCTGCGCCGCTTGGTGCGCACCGCCGCCGCGGGAGCGTCATCCATGCGGATCGCCTCGGGGGCGTGAATAACCGTCAGGCGCGGGTCGGCTTCCTTGCCGATGCGCTGCAGTTCAGCGCGAACCTGCGGCTCGTCCCCAACCACAAGCAGCCGCGTGCCGCCGGCATGGCGATCAAGCCACTCCCCCACTCCGTCGATCACCACGCGGGGAGCATAGTCGCCCCCCATGGCATCCACAGCGATTGATGGCATCGCGGTTATTCCGCCGTGACGGAGACCACCTGCCGACCCTTGTAGTGGCCGCACTTGGCGCAGACACGGTGGGGAATGACAGCCTCCCCGCACATGCCGCACTTGCCCGGCTGCAAACCACGGTAGCGGTTGGCGGCCCGACGCATGCGGGATCTCTGCTTACTGAGCTTGCTTTGCTGAAGTGCCATGTCCTGACTCCGTCCTGGCAAACCTGCTGTCTGGCGGACGCCGCTGCCGTTGCCCGGCACTGCCGCCGCCGCATGTCGCGTTAACGCTGCCGCCTGTTCCCCGTCACGCTCGGTCGCCCAACTCCAGATCGTCGAGGGCGCCCCACGGATCCGCGTCGCCGTCTGCCCCAGACTCGTGGCAACCGCAATCAGCCTCATTCCGGTTGCAGCCACACTGTGGGCATAGGCCGCGACAGTCAGCGCGACAGAGCAACGCCTGCGGCAAAGCCAGTAATATGTCTTCGCGCAAGGCCTCCGTCAAGTCGACAACGGTCCGGCCAACGTGCTCGAACAGGTGGCAGACGTCCGGCGCGCTCAACTCGACAACGCAGGGCTCCAGGCAGCGGTCACAAACACGTACGGCGCGCCCGCTCGCGCGCCCGCGGACCAAAATTCCGTCATCCAACGGCGCCAGGTGCAGCGCGTAGGACAGCGCCTCGGGAAAGGTGAACACCCCGTCGTCCTCAACGTCGATGGCACTGAAGGCCACCTCGCCCTCAACGTCCACCCCCTCATCGGGCAGGTCAACAACCTGAAAGGACAAGTCGCCCCGCGAGACCATCAGGAGACCTCCCGGATCCGCCGAAACACGTCGACGCTGATCTCCGGCGGCACAAACGGACTGACATCCCCCCCCAGACGGGCGATCTCCCGGATCATCGTCGAACTGACGAAGGAGTAAGCCGGACTGGGCATGAGGAAAACCGTCTCGCAGGCGGGCGATAACTCGCGATTCATCAACGCCATCTGAAACTCATACTCGAAGTCGGACACCGCCCGCAAGCCGCGGATCACAGCCACCGCCCCAAGATCACGCACGGCCAGCGTCAGCAGACCGGAGAAACTCGATACCTCGACCCCGTGGATGCCGGCACACACCCGGCGCAGGTGGTCCAGACGCTCGGCAACCGTGAAGACGGGCTGCTTGCCACTGTTGACCCCGACCGCCACGATCACCCGATCAAACAAGCGGACCGCGCGACGGATAACGTCAACGTGGCCGTTGGTCACCGGGTCGAAGGTGCCTGGATAGAGGACTATACGCTCGGCCGCCATAAGGGGTTACTGCCTGTACCCGACCACTCCAGCACCCGCGGTTGAGAGCAGCCCACGGCCTCAGGTCGCGGCCAGCAACACGGTGGTCGGTATGCTCCCACCATAGCATGCGGGCGCCCTCCCGGCAACCCGGTCAGCCGGATCGCCAAGCCGCAAGGGCAGAGTCGCCCCGGTCCGCCGCCGCCCGCTTGGCCAAGGCCGAAGTACGGCGCTGGCAGAGGCGGGTCCGACCCTGTACATTCTGGGCGGGTTGTGGCCGGCCCCCGTGAAGCCTTGCTCCCGCCGGCTGCCGTCCCCCCCGCAGGCACCAAACACAGTCGGGAGGCCGAGGCTCCGATGGCTCACAGGTCACGCGTTGCCGTACTCCTGGCTGAAGGCTTCGAGGAACTTGAGGCCGTGGCCATCATCGATGTCCTGCGCCGGGGCGACATCGACGTGCTCATCACCGCGCTGGCGGGCCCGAGCCGCGAGGTCACCGGCGCGCACCAGATCCGCATCCATGCCGACGTTCTCCTCAGCGACCTGCGGCCTGCCGAATTGGCGATGGTCGTCCTGCCCGGCGGCATGCCGGGCAGCGCCCATCTTGCGGCCTGTCCCGCCGTGCTCGATCTGCTGCGCGTCGTGGCGGCGACGGGCGGGCAACTCGCCGCCATCTGCGCCGCCCCGATCGTCCTCCAGGCCGCGGGGCTGCTCCAGGGCCGGCGGGTTACCTGTTACCCGACCTTTGAGGCGCAACTCGTGGGCGCGGTCTGCACCGGCGCCGCCGTCCAACGCGACGGTCGCCTCATCACCAGCCGCGGCCCGGGCACGGCGCTGCGCTTCGCCCTGGAGTTGCTGCGCGCCCTCGGCGGCGAGGCCCGCGCCGAGCAACTCCACCAGGGCATGCTGGTCGAAGCCTGAGCCGGGTTCGCATCGGCGCCGGCCTGGCGCTATACTACACGCCGGTCGACGGCCGCCGGGGTTCCGACGCCGCTCTGGTTGCGGCTGGATCCTCGGCACCTAGCAGCGGAGCGTGGCCCATCGTGAGAGCCTTTACTGCGATTGTGAAACAGACGGTCCGCTCGGCGGTCCGCTCCCACGTGTTTCACGTTCTGGGTGTCCTTATCCTCCTGGCCGTCTTCCTGCTGCCAGTAACCGTCTCCGGCGATGGCACAGCGGCCGGACAACTCCAGATCGCGATCACCTACTCGCTGGGGGTGGTCGTGGCCTTGATCTCCACCACCACCCTCTGGCTCAGTTGCGCCTTGCTGTCGCGCGAGGTCGAGACCTACTCGCTGCACCTGGTCACCACCAAACCCTGCCCGCGCTGGCTGATCTGGGTCGGCAAATGGTTTGGCGTGTTTCTGATGCACACGATCATCCTGCTCATCTCCGCGGCCATCATCCTCGCCCTCGTGATCTGGCGAACGCGCCGCGAGGATTTCCCCCCCGCGGAGGTGCAGCGGCTCCACAGCGAAGTCATGGTCGGCCGGCGCGCTTTCCAGCCCGAACAGCCGCCCTTTTCCCAGATGGCTGACGACGAGTACAAGCGGCGCCTGCCCGAACTGGACAAGGCTCATGACCCCAAGACCGTCCGCAATGAGATCCTCCGCCAACTCGTGGCCAGCAGCGGCGAAGTGGCCCCGGGCGGCCAGCGCTTCTGGGAGTTCCGCAACGTCCGGGTCAGCGACCCGCAGGAACCCCTCTTCATCCGCTACCGCTTCTACTCGGGATCGACCACGCCGAGCGACCAGAAGGAGGTCCCCGGAATCTGGTTGCTGCGCGACCCCAAGAGCGCAGATCAGGAACGCTTCTACCCTGCCACCGAAAACGAGAAGGCTCTCGGCGGAGCCTTCCATGAACTGCGGGCCGACCCGGCCTTCGTGGGCGAAGACGACCGCCTGGTCGTGGGCTATGCCAACCCCCCCGCGGAAACTGGAGCCTGGGGCGCGCTGAAGCCGATGCCGGTCATTTTCCAGATAGCCGATGGGCCCGCCATCCTGGTCCGCGTCACGGGTTTTGCGGCCAACTACGCACGCTCCCTATTACTGGCCGTCTTCCAGATCGGCTTTCTGGCCGCCTTGGGCTGTATGGTAGGAGCTGCGTTCTCCACTCCCGTCGCCGCTTTCGTGGCGATCTCCTACCTGATCATCGGCATGGCCGTACGTGCTGCCGTCGAGGCGCCGTTGCGCGACGATTTCGGCAATTTCCAGTACAAGGGCAAGCTCGAGATGGTGACCCACCGGCTGGCCCAGGTGGTCAGCGCTGCCGTGGTCTCTGTGGATGAGATGAACACCACCGGCGATCTGGCCCGTGGTCGGCTGATCGAATGGCGCCGCATCGGCGGAGATTTGCTCTGGCTGATCGTCGTCCGCGCCGGCCTCATCGCCGCGCTGGGCATGTGGGTCCTCACCCGCCGCGAACTCGGAACGGTCATACGCAGATGAAACTCTCCAAAGCGCTGGCATCCATCGCCCTCTTCACCGCCCTCTTTCTCGTCATCGCGGTCGCCCTGGCGGCGGTGCAGAGCCGCATGAACGCGATCCGCATCGAAGAGCGCCTCACCGACACCGAGCCCCTGGATAACGCGCCGCCGATGGTCGTCCTCACCACGGTCGCCCTCGGCGGCTTCCGCGGCCTGGCCGCCGACTGGCTCTGGCTGCGCTCCAACCGCATGCAGGACGCGGGCAACTACTTCGAGATGGTCCAGCTCGCCAGTTGGATCACCAAGCTGCAGCCCCGCTTCACCGGCGCCACCGCCTTCCTGGCCTGGAATATGGCCTACAACGTCTCCGTCACCTTCACCAGCCCCGAGGACCGCTGGCGCTGGGTCCGCCGGGGCATCGAACTGATCCGCGACGAGGCCCTCGAATACAACCCCTCCGACCCGGAGCTCTTTCAACAACTCGGCTGGATCTACCAGCACAAGATGGGCAAGGATCTCGACGACGCCAACCGCTACTACAAGAACCAGTTCGCCATCGAGATGATCATGGCCTTCGGCGACTATGCTGGCAAATGGGACCTCATCGGGCAGGCTGCCCCCACCGAGGCTAAACTGCGCGACCAACTGGGCGATACGGACGACTTCTGGGCGATGCTTGCTGCCAACAGCCTCACCTTCGATACCCTCGAAAAGGAGTTCCGCAAGAACGGCCTGCTGCCGGATCGCGTGGCCACGGAACTTACCCGCCTCGGTATCCGCGAACCCGTGGAACTCTGCCTGCGGCGGCGTTGGCTCCTGCAGAAATACCGCCTCATCCCCGAACTCATCCTGCGCCTCAACCAGACCTACGGCCCGCTGGACTGGCGCCTTCCTGAAGCCCACGCCATCTACTGGGCCACCCGTGGCAAGGAGCAGTGGGACCGCGACGAGGACAACTTCAAACGCCTGCAGTGTGACCGCATGATCTTCCAAAGCCTCGCGGCCGCCTTCCAGGGCGGCCGCCTGATCTACCTCAAAGACGTGCAGATGCTGACCATGACGCCGAACATCGATCTCGTCGATGCCACCCGACGCATGTACGAGGATGCCATGGCCTTGCACGGCGACAGCTCCGTCCGCGGGGCCTTCATGAACTACATGGTCGATGCCACCGTCACCCTCTTCAAGTTCGGCCAGAAGCAGAAGGCTGAGCAGTACTTCAGCGATGCCCGCAAGCTCTTCGGCGAACGCTTCTCGGGGGGCCTCGACGAGTTCGTCCTCAGGGAATTGACGGAGGACATGAAGGCGCCCAGCTACAACCAGGCACAGAGCACCGTTGAGGCCTATATCGAGCAGATGTGCCTCAATATCTCCTTTGGAGAAACCGAGCAGGCCGCCTTCTACGACCTCATCGCCAGGAAACTGCACGCCAAGTACCAGGAGTTCGCCGGCGAGACCACGAAGGCCCGGCGCTGGCTGCCGCCCTACGACGAGATGAAACGCACCTACATCAATGGCCCGCTGAAGACGCGCATGCCCAAGACCCTCTTCGACGTATTCTGGGCCCAGCTTCCGGAGGAGATGAAGGTGACCACGGCCTTCGACCTCAAGAACAGGGCCGGTGTGGTCGAAGCGCCTCCGGGCGCGGTGCCGGGCTCCACGCCCGCCCCTGCCGGCGAGGCTCCGGAGATGCTGAAGCCGTAGCCGCCCGCCCCACCTGCCCCCGCCGCACCACCGAGAGTGCGCCCCCAGGGCTACTCCTCTGCGACGCCACTATGTGGAGCGCGGCGGCAAGCCCGCTGACCGTCCTGCTGTCCAGCAGGAACAAGCCGTTCCCCATGTCGGTCGTAACCAGTAGCTGGTCGTACCGCCAGAGATCGTGGTTACCCAACAACAGAGGAGCTCATCCATGTGCTACTCGATACACTCAAGGATAGCGGGCCTCGTGCTCGGAATCGCGGCAGTCGCCGTAGCCCTCACGGGGGCGTCGTTCGCGCAAGCGCCTGACGACCCCGCCAGCGCCGGAGTCACGGTCCTGACCGTCGGCGGCGGCAGTGCGAGCGCGCTCAGCCGCTTTCAGGCCCCGTCGTACGAGGTCGACGGCGTACAGCAGCGGCGGATGCACGGAGCGCCGAAGATCGGCGAGGCAACAGCCGTCTTCGATATCTCGCAGGACAGCAGCCTCCTGCCGTGGATCTCGGCGACCTGGGAGGGCGGCCCTGCCCGGACCGAGGCCACCGTCCAGATCGCCGACCAGGACTACAACCTCAAGAGAGGCATTGACATGGGGGCATGCGTGATCACAGGGATTGAATGGCCGGAACTCAAAGCGTCTGACGGCAAGAAGCACTTCGAGGTGACTGCCAGATGGCAGGCCCAGAACCTGCGCTTTGCGCCCGGTGGAGGGGTGCTGCCGCCGCTGCAGCAGCCGCCCGACGACGGAATGTTCACGCCCAACTTCACGGTCACCATGATGGACATCCAGACCGAGTGGATCGTCAGCGTCGCCCTGCCGAAGGTCACACCGAGGACCGCGCGGAGGTCACAGGGCAGGGACACCCGTCGCGTGCTGGTGTACGAAGCGCCGGAACTCGGCACCCTGACCATCGAGATCGCCCCGGCCGGGATCGCAGCGGCCAGCGCCATGGCCGTGCGCATCCTGCAGGACGGCAACTGCGAGGAGGGGGAGGTCCAGGACATCCTCATCGACATGAAGGACCAGTCGTTGAAGAAGGTCCTTGGCACCTTCACACTGGTCGGATGCGGCCTCAAGACGTTCAACTGGGCGCCGAAACTCGAGGGCGGCAAGGAAGGGCTGGCTACCGCAACCATGGAGTTCCTGGTCGAAGACTTCCGCTATCGCCCCGCCGTGAAGTGACGCGGAATCCGGCATGCCCCGTGGCCCCTCTGCTAACGGGGGGCACGGGGCCAGACCGATTGCGCCCCAACTCGGGACGAAGAGGCTCACGGGACCGCGTCAACGCGGGACTACGAACCGGCCCCCAGTCAGACGGCGCTGGGTTTGTCGTCGCACCTCCATCCGCAGGAATGGCACCGGGGTTTGGCCGGGAATGCCAAAGGGGGCAGGCCCTGGCCCAGAGAGGAAACCGTCAGCCTCCGACGTCCCCAGGCGCGTAGATCAGCATCCCCTGCAGGTCACGAAACGCCCTGTCCGCGGAGGCGATGGCGGGGCAGTTGAGACGGCGAGCTACGGCCAGAAGCAGGGCATCGTTGGTCAGGAGCCCGAACTCCCGCTGGATGCCCATGGCGTCCAGAAGGTCGCAGGATAGAGCCGGTTCCACTCGCAGCCCGATACCCAGGAACTCACGTACCTGCGCCTCGTAGCGTGACAGGCAGCGTACCTGGTCGGGGTGTTCCGCCAGCGCTCGCGACGGGTTGGCGCGGCCTACCCAGCCATTCTCGCGCGCCTCGATCAGCATGAGCGTATGCATCATCTCGGCGAGCATCGGCACGGGAACAATGGCGCGGACCTCCCGCAGGGCGCAGCGACGCAGCAACTGGACACATTCGGCCGACTGCTGCTGGTTCGCGTAGATGAGGATGTTGGTGTCGATCACCACCCACTCGCCAGCTTTGATCTCCGGGAGCTTCATACGGCCAGCAGATCCTCCTGCAGCAGTTCGTTTACTACAGCCAGCGGCAGCGTGCGGCCATGGGAGCAGAACCGCTCGCAGGAACGCAGCGCGTCGACGGTGGCGGTGTCGTTGTGGAGGTACTCGATCAGGGCAGCCTGGATCAGATCCGCCAGGGGGCGCCCGTCGCGGGCGGCGCGCACCTTGGCCTCCTTCATGACATCGACCTCCAACACCGTGCCGACCTTCTTTCTCATCGGTGGTTCCCCATACGTCGTTCCACACCCTCATGATCGCGCTGACGCCCATGGTGTCATCTTGGTCGCTGGTATACCATCAGTGCCAAAATGACGAAGGTCAAGACATAGTATAGGTATCTAGGAGATGTCTTGACAACCGCTGAAACCGATCTCCTTCCTGGCCTGATTGGGGAGGCCTATCCCGCCCCGACAGGGCTGTGACCGGGGGGCGGTTACACCAGCCCGCTGGGCTGGGCTGAGGGATGGCCGCACCTTCGGCGCCGAGGCAAGGGATGCTGAAGCCCCCAGAGCGGGATGGTGTTGAGCCTTTTTCGGTGCCTCACCACATCTGGCGGTCGAGGCTGCGGTACTGAATAGCCTCCTGGACCTGCAGGGCGCCGATGTTGGCTTCGCCGGCGAGGTCGGCGAGGGTACGGGCCACGCGCAGGATGCGGTCGTAGGCCCGCGCGCTGAGATTCAGTTCGGTGATGGCGAAGCGGAGCATGCCGCGGGTGTCCTGGCCGAGTTGGCAAAAGCTGTCCATCATCTGGCCGTCCATATCGGCGTTGCAGCGCACTCGGGTTCCTGCGAAACGCTGCTGCTGCAGGGTACGGGCGCGGCACACCCTCTCGCGCACGGCGGCCGAGCTTTCGCCACGGCGCCGGTCGAGCATCTGGTGATCGGCCAGCGGGGCGAGGTCGACGTGAATATCGATGCGGTCGAGCAGCGGCCCCGAGATCCGCGACCGGTAGTGGTGGACGGCGCCGGGAGTGCAGCGGCACTGGCGCTGCAAGCTGCCCAGATGGCCACAGGGACATGTAGCCATAGATATAGGGTAGTAGAACCACCTCCTCTCCATAGCTGAACTACTAAAGTGATCACAAGCCTAGTGATCTTGAAAATAGGTAGTACTTGGGCATATTGACCTGCCCAGAACGTGTCCGTAGCGGCTTACCTCGGACTGCTTCTGGTGGGAATGATCCTCAATGGTGGCAGAGCACGACATTCGGACGGTGGCGATCTACGCCCGCCAATCAAGTGGCACTGACGATCCAGGCGACAGCGTCTCTGTCGAGACGCAGATCGCACGGCTCAGGGAACTCGCCAAGTCGAAGCACTGGAGAGTCGTGGCGGAAGAGAGTGACGCCAACATCTCGGGTCGAACGTATCCTGACACCGCTGAGGCCCGAGCTTTGGCGAAGAACGACAGCGTCTACCAGGAGGAAGTCGCCTCGAAGTCAGAAGTGAAGAGGTTCCGGGTGGGCCTCGCCAGGCTGCTTGCATCCCTCGACCGGGTGGATGCGGTTCTTGCCTGGGACAACACCCGCCTCATGCGTCCGGTGACAAGTTCGTACCTTGAACCGTTTGTCACCCAGAAGTTCATCCAGGCAGGGACCGTCCTCTACACATCCACAGCCGGGCTACTCGACTTCAGGAGTTTCCAGAACGTCCTGCTATCGGCCATCGACAATCGGGTTCAGGACAACGCCTTGCAGATTAACAAGCAGAAGACCGCCGAGGGTCGCAAGCGACTCCGGGATACCGGGATGATCTGGAATAGCTCGGTTGTCAACAGCTACGGTTACTGCCAGGCAGGGAAACAGTGCGTTCAGATCGTCGCCCAGGAAGCTGACGTGGTTCGGCAGGTCTTCAGGTGGCTGGTGGACGACGGCATGACCATCCAGGGCATAGCAAGGCGTCTCAATGCTGACAAGACCCCCACCCGGACTCGTGCTACTCCCCGCAAGGATAGGAGACATCTCACCTCGATATGGCGGAGCGACTCGGTCCGCAACATGCTTCGGCGTCACCACTATGCGGGGTTCGATTTCGATTCAGATGGACGCAGGGTGGAGATCATCCCACTTTGTGGGAAAGCGCTTATTAGCGAGGAGACGTACTATCGGGCAAAGGCGATTCTGGACGGGCATACCCGACTCGGCAGCTACCAGACGAGGAAAGGACACCCCTTGACTGGGCTTCTGTACTGCGGCTACTGCGGCGGGCGATTGCACAGAGGCGACCATGGGACGTATGGCTGTCACGATAACATTGCCTACAAGTCTGCCTCCGACGCAACCACTGCTGGCTGTCGCCAGACCCGGATCAGGGAGACGACAACTGCCGCCTTCCATAGCTGGCGCTATACAGGCTTGCTTGAAGCGTGCCAGCCTCTATTGGCCTGGGCGCTGGCCGAGCACCAAGGACACGATGCGGCAGCACTGGATGGACGGCTCGCTGAGTCTCGTGCCAGGTTCGCAGAGATCGGGCAGCGGGAGCGGGACGTGGGCAGGCAGGTCGCTGCTGCCAAGCTGCCTCCGGCGCAGGTCGTCAATGTTCTGGAGCCGCTCAGGCAGATGAGGGAGGAACTGGGCATTGAGCTACAGCGGCTTGAGCAGACGAAGGCGGAGATGATGGTGGCCAGGCCGGTCAGCGAAATCGCATCTGCAATCCGCCAGATCGATAGCGAGGATCTGCTAGGCCGGACGCTGTACCGGGATCTGGCCCGACGCGTGTTCCGTAGGATCGATGTGTTTGCCGAGAAGGTGAGGCTCACGTTCACAGACGGTAGTGGTCTGGAGTTGCCTCGCATCCAGATCGGCAACTCCCGCACGCTGCCGCTACCTGTGACACTGCTCGGGTCGGAACTGCGAGTTGGGGGGCACGGCGGTCCGCCCCGGACGACCAAGGAGCACCATGCGGTCATCGTCTACCTACGAAGGGATTCCCAGGCCAGAGAGAATAGGACTGCGTGGCGACCCACCCCGCCAGACAAGAACGAAGTCCTCTATGACAACGGCAAGCTCCTCGTTGAGCTGTCGCCCTAGAACTGGCTGGCATCGCCGCCATGGCTAGAGACCAGCAGTGAACCTTGCACGGGGCCACACAACGGAATGCCCTGTCGTCATGGTCATCGCTGGTGAGCGGGCGGTAGGGTAGCTCCATGCGCCTCTTGATCCTCGCAGATATCGACGCCTTCACATGGACCGGCCCCAGTCAGCCCGCGACCCTCGTCGTCTCCTGCGGCGACGTGTATGACCCGGTGATCCTGGGCGCTGCCAAGGCTTGCTCTGCGGCCCAGATCGTTGCCGTCAAGGGCAACCACGACGTGCCGTCTGCGTTCCCGCCACCGATCACCGACCTGCACCTGAAAGTGGTCACGCTGGCCAACGGCATGCGGATCGGTGGGTTCAACGGCTCGTGGCGGTACAAGCCCAAGGGCAGCTTCTTGTACAGCCAGGACGAAGCGTCGACGTTGGTCCAGCAACTCCCAGCCGTGGATATCTTGGTGGCCCACAACTCACCCGCAGGCGTTCACGAGCGGGATGCGGACACCCATCAGGGCTTCGCGGCACTGACCGATTACATCCGCAGGCACTCGCCAAGGCTGCTAATCCACGGGCACCAGCACGCAGACAGGGAGACCGTCGTGGGCGGGACGCGGGTTGTGGGGGTATACGGGAGTATGGTGATAGACGTTTGACCTAGGAGTTGATCAGGGGGCGGTCATGAAGTGGATCACACATGATCATGAGGGAATCGACCGCGTCGCTTGTCCGTGGCTCATAGCGAGGTTCGTGGACAGGGAAGCGGAGTTCCATTTCGTGCCTGCGGACAAAGTGAAGGCTCAGGGCAAGGGACTGGGAGCGATCCGATTCGACGTGGCGGATGTCGAGCTGGGGCAACACGTGCACTCGTGTTCGTTTGAGTCCATTCTGAGGATATATGGCCTGACGGGAGACCATGCGCTGGTGCTGCTCGGGAAGATCGTGAACGATGCCGACACTGGCAATGCGCTGCTGAACCAGCCAGAGGGGGCGGGGCTGAACGCCATAGCCGAGGGGTTCCGGCACCTGGGCTACAAAGACGACCGCGAGGTGAATGCCGCCGAGTGGATCGTCTACGATGCGCTGTACGCCTACTGTCAGGAGATGGTGCGGCAGGGGAAACCCAACGGGGCATTCAAGCCTTAGCGGACCTCCCTTTGTTGCCCCGTATGGCGGGTGATGGCGACCGACCAACAACCTGACCTCTTCGGCCCCCCGCAGGCCCTCGGCCCTGAGGACAGGCCGGATCTCTCGATCCCGGAGTCCCTGCGCCCCTTCATCCGCCTCGGCACCTGCTCGTGGAAGTACGACTCATGGAAGGGCCTCATCTACGACGCTGGCAGGACCTACCGTGCCGACGACTACCTCGCAGACTACGCCAAGCACCTGACCACCGTCGAGATCGACCAGTGGTTCTGGAGCCTTTTTCCGAGCGGCGTCACGCTCCCGGCGACCGATACCGTGAAGCAGTACGCCGAGAGCGTTCCCGATGGCTTCCGGTTCACCGTCAAAGCGCCCAACGCCATCACGCTGACCCACTACTACGGCAAGCAGCCCAAGAGCGCCACCGAGTTCGCCAACCGGCCCAACGACCATTTCCTTGACCTGGGCCTGCTGAACCGCTTTCTTGAGCGACTCTCGCCCATGGGCCGCAAGCTCGGCCCCATCATGTTCCAGTTCGAGTACCTGAACAAGAGCAAGATGCCGTCGCTGCCCGCTTTTGTGGAGCGGCTCGACCGTTTCCTCGCCGGGGCACCCAAGGGCTTCCAGTACGCCGTAGAGATCAGGAACCCGAACTGGCTGTCACCGGTGCTCTTCGACTTTCTGGCGAGGCACGGGACCGGGTTCGTATTCCTCGAAGGCTACTACATGCCGCACATTGGCGAGGTCTGGGACAAGCTGCACCCGGCGACGGCAGGCTTCGCCGTCATCCGCCTGCACGGACCCGACCGCTCGAAGATCGAGGAGATGAGCGGGGAGCAGTGGGACCGCATCCTTGACCCTCACCCGGAGGGCCTTACGGCAGCGGCCACCATCATCCGGGCGAATGCCGCTCGGAAGGCCGTCACCTTCGTCAACGTCAACAACCACTTCGAGGGGTCTGCCCCACGGTCGATTGGCAGGCTGCTGGAGGTGCTGGGGCGGGATGGGAGCGTCTGACTTGCGGCAAGGACGGGACGCTGGCCACAGGACATTCCTACCTTCGCCCCAACCAAGACCACCACGGTGCCTGAATATCGGCGCTCCAGTCAGCGTCTACCGAGCGTGGGCAATGCCCATCCGACTGCGAAGGGCGGCTGGCCTTGTTGGTGAAGGGATACCCGATGGATCTTGATGCTGTGGGCGAGCTTATTGCGGTGTGTGGCGCTGACGCGGCGATGTTCCTCCTGCCTGGCGAGGACGGGACTGCTGCTTCATGCAGGGGTGGCGTGCTTCACATCGGGCGTGCGGAGTTCGCCTACCCGGTCTTGGTTCACCCGATGATTCGGCAGGGAGGCTGGAAGCTGCCGGAGGATGAGAACAGGGTGTCCCAAGTGTATGAGGGACTCAAACGTGCCCGTCCGGTGAAGGCACCCCAGCAGGTGTTGACGAGACCTTTCCCCGTCAGGACGCCCTGACCAGCGGCAGTTCATCCCAACGGGTGGTGAACGACGCCGACTTCCGCCCCTGCTTCATCTGCCAGCGGCCCCCGAACCCCATTGCCCCGAAGCGAAGCGTGTTCCTGCCCCAGCGGGCGTTGACTTGATCCACGGTCTTCATCAGCGAGTCCATCCTGTCCGATCTGCCTGGGTCGAAGAGCGTCGGTTGCCGGGAGGCCAGAGCTTCCCGGACAAGTCCCGTGAACACCACTCCGATCTTCCTGTAGTCGGTGCCTTGCCTGAACATGCCCTTGAGGCACCCCAGAGCGTAGTGGATGAGCGTGGGTGTGTGGGAACTGGCCTCGGGCAGCTCCACTGTCCGGTTGTCGGTGAAATGCACGTTGTCACCGGCGAGGCGGGCTGTCATGAGGAAAACGTTCAGGCACGACGCCACCAACCCCTGCGACCTCAGCTTCTGTGCCGCTGTGGCGACGTGCGAAGAGAGAGCTTCGTTCAGCTCGGCCAAGGACCGGACCCGCTCTCCGAAGGACCGGGAGCAGGCCACGGACTTCCGGTCTGGCGGCTGCTCTTCCATGGGGACCATCGCCACACCGCGAAGCTCCATCACGGTGCGGAAGCCGGTGACAGTGAAATGCCGCCGCATCCACGAGGGGTCCACGTCCTTCAGCGCCAGAACCGTGCTGATGCCACTGGCCTTCAGACGCTCGGCGGACTTGTGGCCAATGCCCCAGACATCCCCGACCTCGACGGAAGCCATCAGGCTGTCCGGGTCCGGGTGAGACGAGATGTCCAGCACGCCATCCCAGCTTGCGTCTTTCTTCGCCAGCCGGTTGGCGAGTTTCGCCAGCGTTTTGGTGGGGCCAATGCCGATGGATACAGGTATCCCGGTTTCACGTCGGACCACAGTTCGGAGGCTGTGAGCGCACGCCACCAGGGACTGGTTCCGTGCCTGTGTGAAGCGGATGAAGGCTTCGTCTATGGAGTAGACCTCGACATCCGGCTCCAGCCGGTGCAGGATGGTCATCACCCTGTGGGACATATCGCCGTAGAGGGCGTAGTTCGATGACAGGACATGAACGGCGTGTTCCCGCAGGAAATCGCGCACCTGGAAGAAGGGCGCACCCATCTTGACGCCCAGTGCCTTGGCCTCGTTGCTGCGGGCGATGATGCAGCCGTCGTTGTTGGAGAGCACGACCACCGGCTGGCCCTCCAGCTTGGGGTTGAACACCCGCTCGCAGGAGGCGTAGAAGTTGTTGCAGTCAACCAGGGCGAAGATCGCTCGCATGAGATCAGCTCCGCATGGAAGGGCTGGTCAGAGCTGGTGGATGGCACAGGTGACCACACCCCAGACCTGAAGATCAGCGCCCTCGGGGATCTCGATGTCAGGGTGACCATCGCTTTCGGAGGCCAACCTGACGACGCCATTCCTCTTGACCAGGCGCTTCACAGTCAGTTCGCCGTCGAGGACAGCGATGACGACCCGCCCACTGCTCGGGTTCAGCGACCGGTCAACGATCAGGATGTCTCCGTTCCTGATCCCGGCATCCGCCATGGAGTCCCCTGTGACTCTGACGAAGAAGGTCGCAGCCGGGTGCTTGACCAAGTGCTCGTTCAGGTCGAGGTGCTTCTCGATGTAGTCGTCTGCCGGAGACGGGAAGCCTGCTGGAATCCCGGTCAGGAACAGGGGTCGCAGCGTCGCCCTGGCAGTTCCAGGGTCGCTGCCCCCACCCACCGCATGTGCTATCGTACCTGACACAATGAGCGATCTCGCCAGGGGAACATGCGTCCGCCACACTAGTGGCTGTTATTTACTAGCATTACCTTACACGCATCTCGAAGAGAGGTCAAGAGGGCGACGAACCCAGCAGGACCAGGACGGCAGCAATCGGGGGGGGGCCAGCGTGAGAGTGACGAGGGCCGGGAGCACTCCGGCTGTTTGCGCCGCGCCCGCTCAGTCACTATGCTGGCTTGTGGCGTCGGCACCAAGCCCGGCGCAGGGAGCTTCTGGGGGGGGGGCAGTTCCTGACCATCGCGTACCCTGAGGGCATCCCCGAATTCGTCGCCACTGAGCCGTCTGCTTGCCTGGAGGTACCGATGGGAAACGTGGACGCACGACGCTTACCCGTTGTGGCGCATGGGGCCGAGTTCCTTGTCATGGGCTACCTGATGAGGCGGAACATCCTGGCATACAAGGCCCCGCCGAACAACGAAGGCTATGACATCATCTGCATCCACCCCAACCCCCGCTGCGGTACGAAGCAGATACGCGTTCAGGTCAAGAGCCGGTACCAGACGGACTGCGACCGCGCCTTCCCCGTCAAGGAGAAGTCATTCGACGCATTCGACTATCTGGTCGTCGCGTTCCTGAACATCGGCTTCTTCTACAAGAAGGGGAAGCCCGTGGTGGAAGGGTGCCGGGAACCCGAGTTCTACTGCTTCCCGAATGCCTGGATTCGGGAGCACCACAGGGTGTTCGAATCGGGCTGGCAGAAAGTCCACACCAAGGGCCTGGACCTCGACGAGTTCAGGGGTACGAAGGGCTTTGAGCTGATCGCGGCGGACCTGGGTATCCCCTACCCGTCACGCGAGACAATCGTCGGCGGCGAGGAAGGGGATGCCGCTCCATGAGTTCTGTCGCCAAGATCGTCTCAGGCGGACAGACCGGCGCGGATCGCGGCGGGCTTGACGCTGCCATCGCCCTCGGTGTCCCCCATGGGGGATGGTGCCCAAAGGGGCGACGGGCCGAGGACGGTGAGATTCCGGCCTGTTACGCACTGGTGGAAACAGCCAGCAGTAACTACTTGGTACGGACGGAGCAGAACGTCGTCGTTTCGCATGCCACGGTGGTCTTCACGTTCGGCAAGCCGAGCGGCGGGTCCAAGAAGACCATTGACCTCGCCGTTAGGCACCAGCGGCCCTGCCTGTGCCTCGACCTCGCCGCCATGGACGACGAAGAGGCTGCGCTGGCCGTACTGCAATGGCTATCGCCTGGGGGGCTTCTGATGGAGGGTGTGCCTGTGCCACCACCCAACCCGGTGCTGAACGTGGCGGGGTCGCGGGAGTCGAAAGCACCCGGCATTCAGGATCGGGTTCGGGCCGTGATGAAGCTGGTGCTAAGACCCCCGTTCTACGTACCGCAGGCTGAGTGACCCTGGTCTGATGGCGTCCCCCATGGTCAAGACTACAGAACCAGAGGTCAGCGAAGTGCCCATCGCCCCCTCAGGGCCTCGGCTATCCCTTGGGGATACCGGTTGCGCGTAGTTCTGACCGTCTCGAACTATGGCGTGGCTGTGGCAGGACGGGGGCGAACCAGTATGTTCACGTGTGCCGGGATGCATTGGTCTGGATACCGTTAGGCATGGCCGTGCGGGATACCCAAGGAGGGAGCATTGGTGTGGTTCCGCCTGGGTTCTGGACGAGGCCAAGCAGATGGTCGCACAGGGGGTGAACTGACAAAGGTGTAGTCGTCTGTTCCATGCTTGACACGGATGCCGGACGCGGCAATGCCCTGATCGGGGGCAGTCAGGCTGGCCGGTCAGTTTGATAGAAGCATGGGTTGGGTATGGGGGGGGGCATGGCAATGAGAACGATGCGGCTAACACTGGCGGTGGGGGTGTGCGCCGGTATGTGGGTCTGCGCTCTCGACCCGAAGGCGATGATTGGGAAGCCGCCCGAAGGAATGAGCCTCTACGACAGAGGCACGATGGAGCGCAACGGGGTGAAGGGGACGTTCTTCTTCTGTTGCGATGACAGGTGCAACCTCGCCGTCAACGGGAAGGAAATCGGGGCGTCGGACGGGACACGTGCCGCCAAGGCGGACATGAGGGTGCGCCCAGGAAGCGTCATCTGTGTGAAGGTCCTGTATGATGGCGGAGGAAAAGGACTGGCATTGGCGTTCGTGTCCACGAACGCGAAGGTCTCCTTCGCAGCCAGCGCGGAAGGCTGGTATGAGTACACCCCGACCGACGAGGAGAAGTGGGCCGATATCGCCCACGTCGATAAGGCGGGTCTCAAGGAGTGCCAGCAGGGGCCAGTCAACTCCTATACGCTCAGTGTAGGTGCCGCCGCCAAAGTCCCATGCCTCCAGGCCATATGGGGACCCAGCGCCGGGACGACAACCTACCTCCTGCACGTCGTGACATACGCCGACTTGGTCGGGGACCGGAAGAAGTGATGGCGGCGTCCATTCGGAGCCACGGTTGTCATTGGTGGCCCACCCTCGCGACCCCAGAACGGCGAAGCCGCAGTCAATGGTCAAGCCCATCGAGCAACCGAGGACACCGCATCCCGATGGTGGACTGCCCGGAACGATTGGTGAGGCCGTAGACCGCCTTCTCGATCTGCTGTCGGACCACGATGGCCTGCCGCTCCGGCCCGAGCTGGACGCCGTGGCCATCGAGTCCCTGCACGTTTCACTGGGGCCATACATCCGACGCGAGTTCGGGCTGTGGGGCAGGAACGAGGCTCTGCTGGCTGACTGCGGGTGCGACCGTGCTGAGGATGCCTACGTCATGATCCTGGAAGCCTTGGCAAAGAGGCTGGAGCGGGAAGGCCGTAAGGCCGTAGGGCGCGGAGAGGGCTGACATGTGTGGTCTCGTGGCTCTGGGGTAGCCAACCCCAGACCATACCAGTGCCATGCTGCGCCTGCACGCCGGTGCGAGCCGCCTTCGTGGAAGAGGCGGAAACTACCGGGTGTGGCTTAAGTGCGTGGCCATGCGTCGTGACGCACGCCCGATTGTGGAGCACAAATCGGTGCATATGTTAGCAGGCGGAAGCCGACTGCCCCCCATGTACAGGAGGAGTGCCGCGTGAGAACTGCGTGTCGCGTTCCGCGTCCTAGTTCCGCTAGCCCCCGGCCAGTATTGGCGGCGCTGGGTCTTGCCCTGTGCCTCCAGTTTGCTGGTACCGGGTGCAGCTCGATCAAGAAGGTAGCACCTTTGTTCGGGAGCACGGGCAAGTCCGCTGCCGTAGTCGCACCCGTTCTGGACGAGCAGTCATACAAAGTCGCCTTGAAGTGGGAGCAGGGGAAGATCGAACAGGTGAAGCGTATTGCAGGGGACGCAGCAGACGCCGCAGCGGGACGCATCGGCCTCGGGACGAAATGCAGGGAACTGGCAGACGTTTACCATGGCCCTTGGGACGCCACGCAGGATTCTGCGGACCGCCACCGGGTCAAAGTCAGACACTACGTGCTGACCAAGGAGCGGCTGGCTATTGAGGGCGGGCTTGTCTACTCAGAGTGCTCGAAGCGGCAGTTGGACTTCTTTCTAGAGAACTGCGGGCCTGACACTCCAGTTCTGAACCACATGCTCATGGAATCCCTTCGCGGCCTTGACGCCACATCATACCTGCATGAAGGGAGCACAAAGGCAGACGGGGAGGCCAATACCGCACTGAACAGCATCCTGCCGGATCGCCTTGGGGTGGTCGTGAAGGACGTGTCCCGGCTGGACCGGTTGCTGTCGCGGAAGAAGGACGCCACGCGGGCGAAGATCGAAGCGCAGGTCCAAGAGGTCATTGCGTCGTGCCTGAGGGAATGTGCACCAGGCCCCATTGCGCAGCTTTCCATTGACAAGCGGGACTACTACGTAATGCCCGACCGACTCACCGACCCCAATGCCTACGATGGTACCCTACTTGTGCTCCTGAAGCAGCACGCGCTGATGAGCCTGTACTCTTTGCTGAGTCAGGACACGCTCACCTTCATGGAGTCCAATTTCACGTACGATAGTGTGAGTGACTGGGTGGACGTGCATCGCGGCATGTGGGACGCTCTCGCGGGCAAAGCGGGGTCCAAGATGATGGGGACGTATCAGGAGAAGATGCAGGGGTACTTCGCGAAGTACCTGGTCTCACCGGAGGAGTTCTCCTCGTTCATCCGAGATGTCCAGAGCACCGCCCAGGCGAACATCAGGCAGCACGCGAACTACTACATGACCAAGGCGGAGTCGCCAACTTTCCCGATGGTGGGCGACGGGAACACGGCAGGTCGCGAAGCCGGGGAGGAGCGCGGCGATGCGACTGAGCGTTTCCTCTCCCAACTCGGCCCCGTGCCCGACCTCCCCACAGACAAGATCGGGATCACTTTCGATATCCTGGATGCCACAGACACTGCCATGGGGATAGTTGTGACGGTTGTGGGATTCACATCTACTGCGGCTGCTCCCGGAACGCTAGGTGCGTCCCTCGCGGCGGGCGCAGCGGTCATCACGGTCATCACGGTCATCACGATACCCTTCGACATGTGGTACACAGAGCAGGTTGTCGTCCAGGCGCAGGAGAGCTACCAAGGAACCTTCGGGAGCAAGCTGATCCTCTCGTACGATGACAAGGCAAAGGCTTGGCGGGGCATCTTCCTGCCATGTGCGGAGTACACTGTCGAGAACCTTCTGCGTCTAGCTCCATCAGCCACCACTACTCCGGGAGTCGCAAGTGAGTAGGCCGCTTCGCTTACACAAGGTCGCCCTAGGCACGTGGGTTCCACTCGCGGTTCTGGCCCTGATCGTGGCGTCCGCAGGGGCCGCTGGCGTTGGCCCCGTCATCTCAAAGATCGATGATGTCATTAGGGCAGTGAGGCAGTTGGGTAAGTCCTACGGCGACGACGCGGTGAGGGCAGCGGAGAAGGTGCTGAAGGAACTGCCTGATGAGGCCGGGGAAGCTGCGGCCAAGATGTATAAGCGGTACGGGGATGACTTCATCAAGAGCGTTGTCAGCAATCCTGCGCTTCACAAGAGGCTGCTTTCAGAGTGCCCTGAACTCATGGGAGCGTTCCTGAAGCTGGAGACGGTGCACGACCCATCCATCGTCATGCAGATGATTGGTAAGCTCCGTGCGATGCGCAACGGAGAGAGCATATCCGCGAAGGTCCTTCCGACCCTTGCCGACGCGGACAAGAACCAGTTCATCCAGCTTTCTCGCGGGCTATCCGGCAAAACGATAGACTCACGAGTGCTGGACGATGCGTTCGCGTCCGCAAGAACCTGCCTGGACCCGGATGAACTCGGCACCCTGACGGAGAAGGTGACGGAGTCGCTCATCAACGCCGGGCGTCCGCTGAACCGGGGGAGGACCACACTGCCGCTGAAGAAGGGCACGAAGCTGGTGGAGGGCAAGGTCGGCGGCAACCACGGGATTGACTTTGTGGGGGTCGGCAGCAATGGGAAGCCACAGATTGTCGAAGTGACAGCGGGCAAGAGTGTCGCGGAGACTTCTGACGGTTACCAAATGTCGGCGGAGTGGGTTGCGGCCAACTGGAAACGCTTCATCGAGAAAGCGGACCCTGAGGAGCTTGGGAAGATGGGGTTTGACAGGAAGTATCTGGACCCCAGGAGGATCACCCCTGACTTCGTACGCAAGGAATTTGACCTCTACGCCGTGTTCCCTGAGTCAGCAGGGCTGAGCGGGCGTGTTCATACCGCAATCCCGCCGAACAACTGGATTTCCCTGTGACCCCCCTGGTCGCGTCAGCCCCCCCGACGCGAAGAGTAGCCCATGACCGCCAGCCAACAGCCGGGCACGGGAGACGACGCCGGTCTCCCAGACGAATTCCCCCATACCGTGGCCGAAGCCGTGGACTGGCTGGAGTCCGTTCTGTCCGACGATGGGCTGGCGGAAATCGCAGCTATGGCGGAAGACGATCTCCCCAGCCTCCACCTGGGGCTGGGCAGCTACATCCGCAGTATTCTTGGTCTCTGGGCGGACGACAGTGCGCTGATGAGGGCCTGCGGCAAGACGCACCCGGACGATGTGGCGGCGGTGATCATCGAGGCGCTGTGGCGGAAGCTGAGGTCACGTGATCTGTAGTCCGCTACTTTTCTGGGGGGGGGTCTCCTCGGGTAGGCCCCTCTTATAGGGATCTAGCCGCATCGTAGCCAAGGAGTAACCGATGCCCAGACGCAATACGGCGAAGACAACGGGGATCGGTGGAAATGGCTGCATGACTTCCATCGGGACCGCTTGGGATGAGCTTATGGGCGCAAGCCTCCTCAAGAAGCTCGCCGTGGTTGCGGATTGTGCCACGATCCTCGGCGTCTCGCTGGCAACCGTCGTCGTAATCGGCGGCGAACTGCTCTCAGAGGCTCTTAACAGGCCATTCGAACCCGTCCACCTGATCTCCTACCTGCTCGTACACATGTTGTACTTCGCCGCGTTCGCAATCGCCTTAGCCAAGCTACTCCACGGATGCCGCAACGCTTGGAGAACGAACCATCGACGTTGGTCTATTGCCTTGCTGGTTAGTGCTCTCGTGGCCATGTGGTTTCTTCTGGTGTGCTTGCAGCCATGGCGGAACGTGGCCGGGGGCTTCCTCAGGAATCCATACCTGCTCCCGAGGCGTCCAGCGGCTTGCGTGGTCGGTGTGGAGGCGTCTGCGGTGAGTACCGGCAGCGGGCGCAATCCCGACATCACTGGACGGCTAAAGTTCAACAAGTCCAGTGACCCGTCCCAGTACCTGCTGGTTGCTTACGTCAAGTACTCCGACAGCAGTGACTATATCCCTCACCGGTTCTACCGAGGTGATCGCACTTGGACCGAGCACTGGGAGGTGGATGTAGGGATGGATGGCAGCTTCAGGGTGCCCGACCTCCTGATGGCGAAGACCACGGTCGGGAACCGGTTGACAGACTGCTGGATAGTCATCGTTCTTCGGAAGGACACGTCATTTCCTTGGCATCTGCCGGTGAGCATACTTTCGTTCCCGAGTCCGCAACTGGACTTGATCGGGGCCGTTGCCCACCGCATTGAGATCCCGGCAACCATCGATGAGCAGTGACCAACGGCCATGGCCAAGAAGCGCAGCAAATCGTCCTTAGGCTGGCTCTGGTGGCTGATGGCGGTCGTCCTGCTTGCGGCCATCGGCCTGATCGTCTTCTCCTGCCTGCCCAACGACTCCATCCCGGTCTCAGCCCGGCAGGCGCATCAGCGGGTGGTCGATGCCCGCAGCCGTACTGACGGCACTTCGCGCAAGGCCGTCCCCCACTCGCCAGCGGCAGCGAAGTCCGCGCCCAGGGTGGCTGAGAGCGCCCCGCCCAATGCGTCTGCGAAGCCCTTGGAACCGGCCACAGCCGTCCAGCCACCATCTGAACCGGGGGCACCGCCCTATGCACCCGAGACCATCACGGTCTGCTCCTTCAACATCCAGTTCCTGGGGAGCAGCAAGGAGCGTGACGACGAGGCCATGGCCTCGGTGGTGAGGGATTACGACATCGTCGTGGTGCAGGAGCTGGTGGCCCCACCGTATCCGATAACGTTTTCAGATGGCACTTCGGCCAAACCCGATCCGCAGGCCGCTGAGTTCTTCGACGCCATGAAGGCCAATGGCTTCACGTACTGGCTGAGCGAGGAGGACACCGGCACTGGGGCGGCGATCCACAGCAACGGCACAAACACCGAGTGGTGGGTCACGTTCTACAAGCCGGGCAAGGTCGGAAAGGCCGAGGATCTGCCCCACGGGTTCCTGGCTGATGACCGCAGCGACAACCCCGACTACGAGCGCGTGCCCTACGCAGTCTCGCTCAGGACCGAGGACAGCCGGATGGACTTTGTCCTGATCAGCGTCCACCTGCAACCGGGGGCGGCGGCGAAGGACAAAGCCCGGCGCAGGCACGAACTGAGCACTATCGCCGCTTGGGTTGACGCCCACGACGACAAGGAGAAAGACTTCATCATCCTGGGCGACTGCAACATCGAGAACGCCGCCGAATTGCGGGAGGACACGCCACCAGGCTTTCTGTCGTTGAACGATGAGTGCAGGCCGACGAACACCAACGTCAACGGCCCCAAGCCCTACGATCACGTGTTCTACCGGCCAGGGCTTACCATCGAGATGGACCGGGAGTTCGACATGGCCGTCATTGACCTGGTGCAGGCGGTGAAGCCGCTCTGGAAGGGGCCGGGGACCTTCCCCGGCGACCCCTACGTCCACGACGAGTTCAGAAAGGTCTACAGCGACCACAACCCGGTCGTGTTCAGGCTGAAGGTGGGGGAGAAGGATGACGATTGAGATGTGGATTGGCTCGCTCGTGGCCGACAACACGATGGGCTGGAAGGTCCACATCCGCAGTGGCGCGATGAGTTCAGGAATGTCTAGTGTCCGTAGCCCGGTTGTGCTCAGGCGGAAGGTACCGGAAAAGGCTGATGACTGGCGGGTAGCAGGCTACCTATGCCCGTTGATTTCTGTGATCCCCCAGTGCCGAGATGACTGCTGATGCGCCGCCAACCTCGGCGCAGCGCATCCATCTCTGCTACACGCGTCGCCTTGGGGACCAGAAAGGGCGAGGGCCTTCGGCCCCGGGGAGCTTTGGGAGTTCAGGGACATTGCCCAGCCTAGCAGACGACTCCTCATCCAACGCAACTGTTGAGACATAGTGCTCGCCGCAGTCCGGGCAAACACATGAGTCCGCATCCAGACTCCTGCCGCAGCTCAAACAGCAAGAGACCATCGTCGAACCGCAGAACCGACAGCACAGCTCGGCGTCTGGAGCCGATCCCACAAACCGTGGGCTGAACATCACCCTGCCGCTGGTTGTGAAGGGGCTGTTCATCGGGCAGAATGGCGTTGGGCAGTAGTAGAGGACCGTTGATGTACCAGATCCTGGCTCAATGCGATCTCTGCCGGTGGTGGTCCGGTGAGGTGCATCCGGCGCAAAGTCAGGGGCGGAAACCGCCCCAACTACCGAGTCAGCATCAGCGGGGACGGCTGTGTTGCCCCCATCCGTGGACTGGCCCGGACCTGCTGCTTGATGACTGCCCTGCTTGGACTGGCGAATCGGGGCGAACATCCGCTGCATCGTGAGGGTCAGGTGCCTAGAGACCAGATCACTCAGCCCGTGGGGGTCACCAAACTCCCATACCAGTCCCCTCCTCGCGTACTTGCCTCTGAAGTCGACCAGGTTGGCGAGCTGCGCAGGGTCGATGGATGCTGGCGGCACCGGCTTGTTGGAGAAGTAGAGCAGGACCACCTTGCCGCCCTTGTCTGCCTCCTCGATCTCCTCGACCGTGCCCGACTCGGCCCTTCCTGTAGGAGTCCCGATGCGACACCCGAAAACTGCGATGAGCAGGTCACAGTCACGTAGGATGCGCTTGTTGATGATGCCCTGGGGCCGGTCTCCCAGTTCGGGTGCCGCATGTGTCTCCCAGCGGATCGGCAGAAGCACGGCAGATCGTTGGGTGGCGTTCAGAGCGTTCCACTGGTGAATCGCCGCCGTTACAGCATCTCGTTCCTCCGGGACATCGGAAGGTGAGGCGATGAAAACCTGGTAGGCGTGACATGGGAACGGCATAGTGAAGCTACCCCTTCCTGGTCCCGCCTTGCGGCACCAGATGTCATGTCCCAGACTCCACCCCCAGCGTCCTGGCGACGGTGTCGGTGGCGTCGGCGTAGGAGCTGACATAGAACCTGCCGGAGACGCTCACTCCACATCGACGCTGTCGTTCAGCCCCAGACCCCGCAAGGCCGTCCTCACGTATTCGGCCTGGCGCTCAGGGACGCCGCCTTCGGGGCCGGATCGGGCGCAGGCGCTGCCCCTCTTGTCTCTCTCATCTCACTACGCAACCATTCTGAGCAGGGACCGGTGGATGTCCTGCCACTCCTGGTTCAGGTTGATCGTGCGGATGCTGATCTTGTGCCCCTTGATCTCGTACTGTAGATCCAGTTCCCGCTCGACTGTCGGGTACAGGAGAATACCCTCGCAACCGGATTGCACGCCCTCCTCCGCATCTGTGTTCGTCAGGTAGGCATGGAGCTGGTACAGGTTTGCCGAATGAATCGACTCCTTTGCATAGTGAACCTGAAGGGCGTGGACGTAGTATTTCGTGTCGATGATGATCTTGCGTTGCGGAGAAGTCAGGGAGACATCCGTCCTCATGGTGGGAAGCATGTCCATCGGGGTGTCCCCCAGCGGCTTCGCCTGCCAGTTGATGATCTCGCACCCCACCTGGAATCGTGACTGTTCCCTCTTGAAGAAGTTCCTGACGAACTCCTCGAACAGCCTGCCCATGGCGTCCTCTTCTCGAAGGAAATCCATGAACTTCGTGGAGCCGTCCTCATCCGACACCATCAGGTTGTCATAGATGAGTTCGCAGACCTTGAGCAGGAAGTCGTAGAAGTAGTTGTTGCTGTGAAGCTGAACCAGGGAGAAGTGCTTCTTTGCCAGCGGAATGCGGGAGATATGGCCCAGCCGCTGGTCAATGAGCCGTAGTTCCTCGCGTATGGCATCATCCATGTCGGGGACGAGGAGCAGTCGGGCGATGGTCGTCCTCACGATCTGGTTGTGCAGGACATCGTAGCTCAACTCATCGTACTCGCAGAAGAGCGAGGGATGGCGGCAGTAGGTGGTCCTGAGGGTTGTGCCGAAGTCGATGCGCCCCCTGAGCCGACTGGTCCGCTCATGGTGGGGCACATATCCACGGTCAAGGCCCCGCCGCATGATGTAGCTCATTCCGTTGGACAGTACCTTGGCGAACAGATCCACCGCCGAACGGCAGTCCAGAGGCTTCACCGAGACCACGTCCCGTTCCTCCAGCTTGTTCCAGGCGTAGCTCAGGAGGTAGTAGATGTTCTGGATCGGGATGTTCACTCGGCTCACTTCAGAAGAAGCTGAATGGCGGACTCGGCTCTGTCGCTCTTGTCGAACCAGTACTCCCGGATCAGTGGCGCGATCTCGTAGCGGATCACTTGCCGGTACCACTCACCTCCATACTCGCCCGTTTCCACGGGGCAGAAGAAGCTGTGGCCGATGCAGAAGCTCTTGCCAAGGCTACCTGCGTCCTGGCCGATCTGGGCGTTCAGGTAGTCCATGCGCTCCACGATCATGCGAACCACCTGCCCCTCGACACCGCGTGAGAGCAGACACGCGCTGAACTTAGGACTGCCGAACTCGGGCTTTAGGCCAACAAAACCGAACCTGCGCCTGAGGGCGTAATCCACCAGCGCAAGAGACCTGTCGGCGGTGTTCATCATCCCAATCATGTAGACGTTTGGTGGGATGAAGAACCTGTCGCCGTCGTCCTGGGAGTAGGTCAAGGCAACCGCATACTCCCGAGACCGCTTATCGGCCTCGATGAGCAGCATTAGTTCACCGAATATCTTGCTCAGGTTGCCCCGGTTGATCTCGTCAATGATGAATACATAGCGATGGGGCTGGTCGGCTCTGGCCCTCTTGCAGAACTCGTAGAACACCCCGTTCTTGAGGGAGAACGTTCCGTCCGCGTTTGGGCGGTACCCCTGGATGAAGTCCTCATATGAGTAGGCTTGGTGAAACTGGATCATCTCCACCTTGCGCTCATCCGTCGCCCCGATCAGGGTGTAGGCAATGCGCTTTGCGATGAACGACTTGCCGACGCCGGGAGGGCCTTGCAGGATGATGTTCCTCTTGTGCTGAAGCAGCGAAAGCATCTGGTCGAAGTCTGCTTCAGGGACAAAGAGGTCTTCAAGAGCGTCATGCCTGCCATAGGGTTGCGCACGAACAGGGTCTGGTGGGGTGCCAGCGATCATGTCGGCGATCAGTTTGTATTCCTGAGGCAACAACCTGAACAGGCTCCCTTGCCTGTTCAGCATGGGTTCGCACCGGCTTAGCCCGTGGATCTCTTTCAGGGCAGTCAACGGGATTGGTTTTTCGAGTTTCTGGATCTTCTCGAACTCAATGACTTCGCCTTCGGGGGTCTTGTGCAGTGCCTTGGTTATCTTACAGATGGCAACGATAGCTTGGGTGGGTGATGTGACGTAGCCGATCACTAGGTCGCCGGGTCTCACAGCCGAGAAGTACTTGAACTTCTGCCTCTTGTTTCCCTGCTCGTTGTAGGCCGAGTAAGTCTGCCGCTCTCCCGTCCCCGCGCCCCCTAGATCCCAGACGTGAGGGTTCGCGTTCAGCCACCAGTAGTTGGCTGGTGGGTTCTCGGAGACCAGGGGGAGAATCCACTGGAGGAAGCTCTCGTACCGCGTGACATCCGTAAGCGTCTTGATCGGTGGTCTGCGGTCCTTTGGGATCTGCCATTCGCCCTGCTTCAGCCACCTGACCTTCCGCACGTTCTTGTACACCGGGCGGCTGTCATCCCTGGAGTAGTCGGATTCTACCGTCCCATATCCGATGATGTGCGAAACCCCTCGCTTCGCGAGTATGAACTCCCCGACCTTCATCTCGTGAGCGAACTGCCATGACGCCAACCCGTCATTCGTGGGGTTGCCCTTGCTCTCTTTCTCCTTCTTGAATGCGGCAGTGATCTCCTCTTTGGTCTTGAACTGGCGAAGGTCGGGTAGCTCGTCCGCTCCGTAGACGATGATCCCTTTTTCGACGCACTCAGTCCAGAACCGTGCATCCGGGCCAGGGGACATGACCCAGTAGCGGGCGGAGGGCGAAAGACTGGCATTGGGCTGTCCTGTCGAACCCTTGCCTGCCAGCACCGCCTGGATCAGGTCGCGATTCTCGGAGACAAACTGGCGGAAACCTACCACAAGCGTTTCCAGGTACGCGATGAAGTCGCCCTCCAGCGGGATGCTCTTGGCGTCGAAGAACCGGTGGCACACCGATGCTCTGCCAAACCCGACGCCCACGCCCCGATCCACAGACAGATCCATCGGTGGGGTCCGTGCGAAGGATTCGGTCAACCCTCGCGGCAGAGCTTGGTAGAGACTCTCGCCACGCTGTGACAGTGTGGCCTGCTGATCCGGCGTTGGAGTTCCCTCCTCATTCCCGACTCCCTGTTCGAGGCTGAGGTAGAAACCCGACATGTCGCTGCGGAACAGTATGGCAGGGTACAGCCCCTTCTTGGCGGTTTGGGTCACAGAAGTATCGAAGATGGTCAGCCAAGGCGTGTAGACCCAACTGCCCTTTCCCCAACTATAGGCAACCCGCGTCGTCTGCTGGTCTTTGACGAACGGCAGTTGCCCGATCAGCCCGGCGAGTGCTGCCAACGCTTGGCAGGGGGGAAGCCCCTTTGACGGGTTCTTGTTTGTCGTCCGCGCCTGCACGTAGGTGCCGAGAACCGTCTTGATCGTGCCGACTATGCTGTCGTCCATATGCAGAGCCTCTGCCTCAGTTCGCTCGTCCGCCAAGATCATGCCGGACTGCTAGCGCCTACCCCTTCGCCTCCAGCCTCACAAGCTCTTCCAGTGCCTTCTCCAAGTGCTTGACCACAGACGGCTTGCCCTCCAGCTTGAGCATCAGAGCCTTGAGTTCGCCCTGTAGCGGCTTCGCCTTCGGCCCACGCTTCGCGCCTGCCGTCGTCTTGTACTTTCGCACGGCCTTGGAGAGCGGGATCGCCCTTGCGAACACCTTGTCGAGCAGATCGGGGGCTTTCTTCTGAAGGAGTTGTGCGTCCGCCACGTACCTGCCGGAGACACCTACAATCGCCCCGGCCAAGTCTGTGGATTTGAGCTTCCTGGGAGATGAGGGCAGCAGTTCCCCCATCCCCTTCTTGGCGTCGATGGTGGCCCTGATCTTCTCGATCCTCGCCCGCTCTGTCTCCTCTTGGATGAGGGGCAAGCAATTGAGCGCCACAACCGCCTTTTGTGATGCCGAGAGCTGCCGCCGATGCACATTCCTCGCCATCACGTAGTGGAGTGCATCCTCGGGCTTCCCGGCGAAGTCCTCCTTCTTCGGGTCGACGATCCCCAGGTCCATGCACGCCCGGTAGCGGTTCCTGCCGTCGAGGATCTTCCCCTCGAAGAGCACGATAGGCTCCTGCTGCCCGTTCTTCAGGATATCGGCGCGGAGCTTTCGGAGTTCCTGATCCGACATCATCGGGAGCAGCGCGGACAGTGGGTGGGGTTCGAGCTTGGCAGGCGAGTCGGGTGACATGGGCACGCTCCTCTGTCCGGGGACTGTGGCATCTCGGGACTTACGGGCGGAATTCTGCTTCCTTCACGAGCCACGACGCCGACACCTGTCGCGGCCCTTTCTCGTCATCATCGAAGCGGACCCAGTACTTGTTGTCGTCGGGGTCGTCCGGGTAGCAGTGGATGCTCTCCGAAATGCCCACCACGATAGCGCCATGCTTCCCGTACAGCTTGTGCTGCGCTGGCGGCGGCATCATGCCGGGCTGATACTCCTCGTCCGGGGGGCCTATGAACACCACGCGGTCATGGACCCTGAAGTCACGGTCTGCGTACAGGTACTGCTCGGCGTGTTCCCGGTAGGGGTTGAGCCGCTCTTCGTCACCGTCGCTGTCATGTCCGTTCCATACCGACATGAACCACTGGCTCCCAGTTGCGGTGGCGACCTCACCTCAGCCTCCGCACGAAGCCACGATACCGTCGCCGGACCCGTTCGCCAGGCACCCCGCGTACCAGCACACCGGCACGAACCCTGCCCTCAGCGTCGGCTGGTGGGCCTGGCGGCGGGGTGAGCCAGGTCCGGTAGGGCTGGCCGGTGTCGGTGGCGGTCTGCATCTGGTCGTACATCTGGAGGATCGTGTCTTTGGTGCGGTAGCTGCCATGGGCGGCTTCGTCCCTGCGCTTGACGATGGGAAAGGTGTCCGTAGTCCACACCCCCACGGGACGGACTCTCAGCACACTCAGAACATCCACTGGGGGACTGTCTTCCACGCCTGCCTCAACATTCCATCCAGCACCTTGTAGCGCGGCTCATACGCTGCCACGAGTCGCCAGAACTCCTTTCCATGTTCCATGTGGAGCGTGTGGCAGAGTTCGTGGATGAGCACGTAGCGAACGAGTTCGGGGGAGAGGAACAGCATCTTCGTGTTCAGCGAGAGATTGCGCCGTGATGAGCAACTGGCCCAGCGGGTGCGCTGGCTCTTCACGAGCAACTTGGCGAGTCCCAGGTGGTGCCTGGCAGCTAGAATCTCCGCCATGGGAAACAGACCTTCACGAACCCGCACGCGCAGCCAGCCTTTCAGCTTTCGGATCACGCCTTCCCTCGCCAGCGAAGCGCCGCTGATGACCAGCTTGCCGTCCTCGGTTCTCAGCCGAAGCCCAGATCCCGCTTTGTCGTCGCGATAGATGACAGCCCACGTCTCGCCCAAAGCCGCCAAGCGCACAGTGTCGGGAAGATGCGTCACTGGCTTCGGTTCGAGAAAGCGCCGTGTTTCAGCGACACGTTTCAGCGCGTCCGCAATCCAAGCCCTCTTCTGCCTAAGGATCGCCGGAACCCTGGTTTCGTCGAATCCATGCGGCAGAACGACGCAAAGCCCTTCCTCCCGCGTGACCTTCAGCCGCAGGCTCTTCGACTTCAGACTACGCCGGACGCGGTAGTCAGGAAGCACAGCCTTCATCTGTCTTTCCTACAAAACGAGTCTTCTCCAGCAGGCGCATGGCACGCTCCACAAAGCCGGTGGCTGGCATGTGCAGGTTGGCGTCTCTGAACCCTTGCACGAGTACCGTGGTGATGGCGAGGAACAGGTCGGACTTCACGTCACTCTTCAGGTGCCAGTTGGGGAAACAGACCTTGCGAGCTTCCTCGACCACGGCGGCGGCAATTGCCGTGGCCTGTTCCTCGGTGATGCCGGGGTTAATGTCCCGCGCAGCATGGGCGATGGACTGTCCGACAGGCTTCTTACCCTCATTGACGAGATCCACGACTTCACCGGCGAGCTTCTCCAGCGCCGAGATGAGAGCGATCCCCTGAAGTGCACCGTTCCGCCTCTCGTTGATGACGCGTTTGAGCTTCTCACTCAGCGGTTCAGCTTGCGGGTCTTCATCGACGCGGATCTTCAGCTCCGCTGCCAGCATCGCCTCGATGTCGAGCGCCTTGGAGTCGGGGTCAATGTCGTCGAGCTTCGTCAGGTAGTTCTCGTCGAGGACGTAAGTCGGGAAGTCTTTCTTGATCTGGGCAACGTCCACATGCTCGCGAATCAGCTCCTGCGTCTTAGCCCCGTCCTCCGCCGCTGTCTCGAACTTCTCCAGCGGATAGAACTTCTTCCGGTAGACCATATAGAGCTTGCTCAGCCACACATAACCGGCGCGATACGGCATAAGGAAGTCGTCTGGCTCCAGCAGTTCATAGAGCTGGCGAATTTTCCCATAGCCATTCTCGAACTTGTCCCGCGCAGGTTCGTTCTTGTTGAAGAACGACAGGATGCGTATCAGCG
The DNA here is from genome assembly GCA_903837355.1 of uncultured Victivallales bacterium. Classification (GTDB taxonomy): domain Bacteria; phylum Verrucomicrobiota; class Lentisphaeria; order Oligosphaerales; family JAFGRS01; genus CAILUI01. The sequence continues at coordinate 5,736 of CAILUI010000206.1, read as the reverse complement.
ACGGCTGGGAACCGCTCCGCTCGTGGCCTTTGAGCAGATCGAGCACGGTTTCCATGTGCAGCTTGAATTCCTCCCGCACATGCTGAAGCGGAAAGGCGACCTCACCCAGCTCTGACTTGTCGTAGCGGAGTGCCTCATTGAGGTGACTGAAGACGCCCCAGAAATCCCGTATCACGCCTTCCTTCTTCAGCTCGTTGTAAGGACGGTTCACACGGGCGATAGCCTGAAGCAGGGCGTGATTCCTAAGCCCCTTGTCCAGATACATCGTCTGCACGATTGGCGCGTCGAAGCCGGTCAGTAGCATGTCGCAGACGATGATGATCTCCGCTTTTCGCCAGCACTGCTCCTCCTTGTCCTGTTCCTCCGGCTTGTCGGAAGGCAGCTTGCGGAACTCGCGGATCGCCTTGGCCCGCGTTTCCCTCGGCATGTCGAGGTCTTTGACCATCTGCGGGATCTTCTCGTCCCTCTTGTTCACATCGGAGAAGATCGCGACACTCGCCTCAGGTCCGAGCAGTGCGTCCAAGGCGGCTTTGTAAAGCGCCACCGTCTCCTTGTTGTAGCAGACCAACATGGCCTTGAAGCGGTTCGGGCGCACGTGGGCTACGAAGTGCACGGACACCTCAGTAGCGATGTCCGTGATGCGCTGCGGCAGCTTCACCATTACGTCAATGACGGCATTCTCTCTCTTGAGCTGCTCGCGCTCCCCTTCGGGCAGGTGGGCAAAGGTCTTGTCGAACTTCTCATCGAGTTCCTTGCCCCAGAGCTTCCAGTCACGGGGACTGGGTTCCCACACCAGGCGAAGGGTTGCGTGGTCACGGATTGAGTCGGCGATGGAGTAACGCGGCTCCACGTAGCGCTCAAAGCGCGTAACCCCGGTATCGTCGGTGGAGAGTTCGCGGCCAAAAGCGCGGGGTGTGTTGTGGTCGTCCAGTTCAATCGGCGTCCCCGTGAAGCCGAACAGCGAGGCTCCTTTGAGCACATAGCGCATGGCCATGCCAAGGTCGCCCTCCTGCGTGCGGTGCGCTTCGTCCACGAGGACGACCACGTTGCGCCGGTCTACCTGGAAGTCACCCGGCTGGAACTTCTGCATGATCGTCACGATGATGCCCCGGTAGCCATCGCGGAGCTTCGCCAGGAGGTCTTCACGGCTGGTCGTGACGTAACAGTTCTCCGCGTTTGTGCGGAAGAACTGGCCGCTGATCTGATCCTCAAGCTGATCGCGGTCAACGATGATGATGATCGTGGGCATCTGGAGCGCTGGGTGGAACCACATCTTCCGGGCCGCAAAGAGCATTGTGAGACTCTTGCCCGATCCCTGCGTGTGCCAGACGAGACCACGACGCCAGCCGCGTGGCTTGTCGAGTTCCACGGCACGCTTCACCAGTTCATTCGCAGCGCCGAACTGCTGCCAGCGAGCCACCTTCTTGACGCGTTGGCCTTGCTCAGTGTCGAAAACGACGAAGTAACGCAGGATGTCGAGCAGGTTGGCCCGGTCGCACAGACCGTAGATGCCAAGTCTCAGCTCGTTGTCACCCTCAATGTGGCTATGCGGGTTGGGGCTGCGCCAGGTCTGCCAGTAGTGGAACTTCACGCCTGGCACGCCGTAGCGTAGCGTGAGTTCGTTCACTCCGACGCAGAGGAGATTGGTGTGATAGAGCTGCGGAGCTTCACGGAGGTAACGCCCGCACTGCCGGGCACCTTCCGTCCAGTCCACATGCCAGTCGCGAGCAGTCGTCTTGGCCTCGATGTTGACCAGCGGAATACCGTTGACGAAGAGGAGTACGTCCGTGCGGATACGGTGATCCCCGCCATCCACCCAGAACTGGTTCGTTACAAGGAAATCGTTCTGCTCCAGGTCGTCGTAGTCCAGCAGCCGGATCGGCTGGGCGTTCTCGTCAGCGCTGAACTTGTAGGTCTCTTCATTGCGCATCCACCTGATCCATTCCGCGTTGTCGCGGATACCCCGCAGCCTGGTGACGATAGCTTCGGCGCGGGCGTCGTCGGTGATCACGCCGGGGTTCAGGTCTTTCAGCTTCTGCCGGAGAATGGGCAGCAGGAGCACCTCCACCTCGTCGGTACGGTATCGCTCGCTGACGACGGTCTGGTTCTCGTAGCGCCAACCCAACTCAGGTGTCACCAGCCACCCGATGATGGGGTGCTCGACCGTGCTCTCCTCATTCCAGAGCTTTGGTCCTGCTGTTGCTGGGGTGCTCATGGTCTTAGCCGGATCTTCCCCGTGAGGAGATTCTGTAGCAGCGATTGCTTCACACGGCGGGCGGCGGCGAGTTGCTTGCGTAGGTCCAAGACTAGGTCGTCGGAGGCGTTGAGCGCCGCCACGATGTCATCCTGTTCCTCGGCCTTGGGCAACGGAATGAGGAACCTGCTGAGCGAACGGGCACCAAGGTTGAAGTTCCCGGCAGAGGTGTTGGCAAGGCAGTTTGACTGCCTACGTCCGGTTTGGCTCTGTAGGACGTAGTTCAGAAACGCGCCCCGCAGACGGCGCTCATCCACTCTGATTCGGATGAGATAGGACGCGAAGATCGTCAGGGTGTCCAGTACGCCCTCCGGGATCACCGTCGAGCGCCCGATGTAGCTTGGGTTCCCGTTGGTCCGCACCAGCAGAACATCGTGCGGTTTGAGTTCGAGGGACTCCTTCTCCTGAGTCGAGACCTCCGCAAATGGCAACTCGCTGAGCGCAAACCTGGACGCCAGCACTTGTGGAATGGCTATTACAGGGACGCCCGCCCGATAGTCGTTCGAGGGTTCGTTCGTGCCGTAGTCGATCTGCGGCTTGAGCGTCCGTAGCTCCACTTGATCCCATGCAGCGTTGACCTCAAAGTCGTATCGGTAGCGGTTTGTTGCCTTGGTCGCTACACCCGCACGAAGTCCAACGGTTGTGCCCTGTTCAACCAGACTCCGCTTCACCCGTTCGGCTTCGCGGATCTGCTCCTCGATGGCGCAGATGTGGCCGTCTGCGGCCTTCAGTGTTTCGCCGATGCAGGCTTGTTCAGCCGGGTCTGTGGGGACGGGGAGAAGCACCTTCAGGTAGTCCCGCAGATCAAGATTTCGCATCTGGGTGGTCTGATGCTGTAGCCTTTCGACAAAGCCCGACCTGTTGAGTTGATGGAGAACCCACAGCAGCAGTTCAGGGCTGATCGTCGCCGCGTTGGGGCGCAGCGCTTGAACGAAGTTGGCGAAGCCCGTTCCCGGCATGGGTCCACGTACCATCGCGACACGTCCCACTGGCTGATTCGGCCCTCCACCCGAGCGCTCCACCAGGATATCGTTCGGCTGAACCTGAATCTGCGCTGCCTTCGCTCCGGTGAACCCTCGGCGAGCGACATCTGTAACGTCCAGATTGGCCGAATCGGTGAAGTTGGTACTCCGCAGAACAGCCAGCATTACCTCCCCTTCATCGTCGCCCCAGTCGCCCGACAGGTCGTCAGATAGGAGCGAGCGCAACGGACGCGCCCTCCAGTCGTCTGGAATGTCGCAAAGGATGGTCTGGAAGTGGTGGCGTATCATAGGGCCGACTTCTGTGAGTCGAGGAGATTCAGGAGTTTGGCTCGCACTTCATATGTTGCCGCTTCGGCTTTGGACAACTCGTCGAGGGCCACGGGCAACCCGATCTCCTCCTCCGGCTCGAATGTGTCCACGTAGCGCGGGAGGTTGAGGTTGCACTCATTCTCCTCGATCTCGTCCTTACCTGCGACGACGAAGTAGCGGCGGGCTGCGTCCGGGTCAGCGCAGATGCGTTGCAGATCGGCGATGGCTTCCTGCACCTCGGCGGTCTCGCGGTCGGCGCGGCGGTTGACCTCGGAGATGCGCTCGTCCCGCTCCTTCTCCAACTTCTCCAGGATCTTGGTCTGGGCCTTCGCGATCTTGAGGCGGTCCCTGGCTTCGTCTTTCGCCGCCTTGGTCAGAGCCTTGAGCGTGGCCTTCTTCTCCTTCACGGCAACGGGGGCGGCTCTCTGTTGCTCCATCGAAGCGATCTCGGCGGCTAGCGCGTAGAGCTTCCCCCACACCGGATGTGACGGGTCGGGTCTGTCCTGCCATCGACTGAACCCGTCCGCCGAAAGGCTCTCGGCCTCGGCCCGCAGCGGGGGCAGCCCGGCGAGTACGGGATCGTAGGCCTCGCTAATCTCCTGCAAGGCGTGCGCACGGTCACGGGCGATCTCATCCAAGATCGCCTGGCCCTCTGCGGGAAGGATCTCCCGCGCCTTCGCGAGGTCGCCAAATGCCCGCCACGGGAGCAGGATGCGGAGGCAGTCGGCGCGGCGCAGCAGACACTGCGGATTGGCGTGCTGGTAGTGGCGGCTGGCCCAGATCATGAGCACGTGGCCTTTGCGGGCGGCGGGCTTGCGCTTGTTCAGGATGGCGAGGCAGGCGGGGACGTTGTTACCGTAGAAGAGACCAGAGGGCAGCACGATCACGGCCTCGATCAGGTCGTCGCGGAGAAAGCCGGAGCGGATCAGGTACTCGTCGTCGGCCTTCTTGTTCCGCCCGTCGTTCTCCTCCGTCAACTGCGGCTGACCACGGAAGAGGATGCCCTGCGACATTACGATGATGGCCCTGCCGTCCGGTTTGAGCGACTTCGCCACATGCTGCATCCAGGCGTAGTCGCCATTGTCCGCTGGCGGCATCCCGTAGGTGAAGCGGTCGTAGGGGTCGCCATCGGTGAAGTCGTCGAAGCCCCAACTCTTCAGCGAGAACGGGGGATTCATGACGACGCGGTCGAACTGCTTGATCTTGCTGTCGCTGGTGAGATGCTTCGGCGTCCGCAGGCTGTCCCCGTGGGCGGGGTGCCACGAGTTCACTCCGTGGAGGATGAGGTTGATGCGGGAGATGTTGTAGGTCGCGACGTTGCTCTCCTGTGCGTAGAGGAAGAGCCTATTCGGGTCTTTGTGGTGACGACGAAGGTACTCGCGACACTGGAGCAGGAGAGAGGCAGAGCCGCTGGCCCAGTCACAGACCTCGTGCTGCTCAGCAGGCTCGATGATCTCCGACATGAGGTAAGAGACCTCTTTCGGTGTGTAGAACTCGCCAGAACTCTTGCCCGCCTTGCTGGCGAAGGTGCGGATAAGGTACTCGTAGGCGTCACCGAAGAGGTCGTCGGGGACGTGTGCGCGGTCGAACTTCCGGCTGGAGAAGTGGTTCTTCAGCTCGACGAGTTTCGTGCGCGGCAGCTCGTCGGTCCTGTTGAAGTCAATCTTGCTCGTGAGTATCCCGTCGAACTTCGGTGCGTTGGCCCGTTCAATGGCGAGCATGGCATCGTTGAGCGACTGGCCGAGTTGGAGCGAGGTGACCGACTTCTCCTTGGTGCCGCTGGTGACCACGTCCCATATCGAGTCCGCAGGGACCACGAACGGTAGCGACTTCTTCTGCATGGCCGGGTCGTTCGCCAGCTCCTCGCCAACCCTCTTCACCAGATTGCGGACGGCTTCCTCGAACAAGTCGCTGATGCGCTTGAAGAAGAGCAGGGCGAAGACATAGCCACGGAACTCAGAGTGATCCACATTGCCACGCAGGATGTCGGCGGCTTTCTCAAGGAAGGCATCCAGCTCCGCCTGGGTCATGCGGCGGAGTGGCACGGATATGAGAGCGGCCTGTTGAGAGGATACCAGTTCTGGCCTTTTCGTCGTCCCCCGGGGCCATTGAGTGTGGCGGGGGTGGGGCCGGCATCGTGGCGCGTGCCGTTCTGATGCCGGCCCCGGCTCAGATCCTGCCTATCCTTCC
>CAILUI010000205.1 GCA_903837355.1 uncultured Victivallales bacterium | reverse complement strand
GGTCACCGGCACGGTGAAAGCGTGAGAGCGTGATTGCGTGAGGGTTACGGCGCGTGTGCCGGCCGTCTGCCACGAATCCACGCTTTCACGTTCTCACGCGCTCACCCGTAGCGGGAACCGCGATCTTGGAACAGCCCTGCTGGCGCCGCCCCTTGATCTACGACATCCCCACGCTAGCTTCCTGGCCGGACATCGGCCACTCACCAGCGCTGAGGGACGCCATGCATCATCGCCTCCCAACACCCAGACCCTCCTTCCTCTGGATGCCACTGCTGTGCGGCTGGCTGGTGGGCGCGCTAGCCCCCTGCCCCCGGAGCGCGGGCCAGGAAGCCGCCCTCGCGCCGCTGCCGACGGCGGCCACGCCGGTCGACACGCTGCTGTCGGCGCCCGACTATCGGCAGCAGGTCGAGGCCGACTGGCTGCTGCAGGCCACCGCGGAGCCGCTCTCGACGCAGACCGACGCCCGCGGTGCCTGCGATGGCGTGAAGGACGGCAAGTACGGTTTCCACACCGGCGGTGACCCGAACCCTTGGTGGCAGGTCGACCTCGGCTCGACGCAGACCATCGCCCGCGTCGTCGTCTTCAACCGTCTGGACTACGCGCCCGGCCTGCACAATGCCGACGCCCTCAACCTGCTCACGTCGGACGATGGCAAGACCTGGACCTTGCGCCACGAGAACCGCGCGCATTTTGGTGGTGTCAGCGGCGCCAAGCCCCTCGAGGTCGCCTTCCCGCCGCCGGGGCTCCAGGCCCGGTTCGTCCGCCTGCAGGTGGCCAGTCCGGGAGCGCTGCTCTACCACCTCGACGAAGTGGAGGTCTATGGCCCCGGAGCGGATGCCCCCAACCTGGCACTGCACCGCCCCGCCGACCAGAGCAGCCTGAGCCCCTGGTCGACCGTGAAGCCGCTGCCGCTTGCCGTCAGCCGGCGCTACCCGGTCGCCGCCGCCCTCGAGCGCGGCCTGCGCCTCGCTGCCGACCTCAAGCGGCGCGGCCAGGAGCGCGGCACCGCGGTCGCTGAGTTCGCGGCCCAGCAGGCCCGGCTGGCGGGGCTGTCCGAGACCTCGCCTGAAGCCGACTGGCGCAGCCTCTACCTCGCGGCGCGGCAAAGCGTGCGCCGCCTGGCCTTCTCCGACCCGCTGCTCGACTTCAGCCGGCTGCTGCTGGTGAAGCGCTTCACTCAGGAAAGCTACCCCGATGTCTGCCTGAACCACATGCCCTGGGTATCGCGGCCAGGCGGCGACCTGTGCGTCCTCTCGACGGCCACTGGCGGCAGCCTGTTCGCAGCCCTGGCCGACGTGCGGACTGACGGCGCCGCCCAGGATGCCGTCAGCCTACGCCGGGTGCTGAACGGGGCGCTGGGGCCGGGGCATCTGCATGGCATGGACCTCTGGTGGGACGGCAGCCGCGCCGTCTTCGGCTACGCCCGCGCCCGCAGCGAGAAGCCCCCCGAAGGCTGGCTGGACCGCACCACCAACTACGACCTGCGGCGTCGCGAAGAGCCGACTCACCTCTACGAGATCGGACTCGACGGCAGCGGCCTGCGGCAACTCACGCAGGGCGAGTGGAGCGACCTCGATCCCACCTACCTCCCTGACGGCAGCATCGCCTTCGTCTCCGAGCGCTGCGGTACCTCGCTGCAATGCAACGAGTATGACAAAGATGAGACGAGCTGCAATCTCTACGTCATGGGCGCCGACGGCACCGGCATCCGCCGCCTCTCGGTCAACAAGGACGGCGACTACCTGCCGCATTGCCTGGACAACGGGCTCATCGCCTACACGCGCTGGGAGTACCACGAGCGCAGCTTTGCCTTCATCCAGTCGCTCTGGATCGTCCGCCCCGACGGCACCTGGGCCGACGCCCTCTATAAGCAGCACTTCCCCAACCCCTGGGCGCTGGAGGATGTGCGGTCGATCCCATCCAGCCAGAAGCTGGTAGCGATCGCCACCGGTCACCACACTCTCGCCGTCGGTCCGGTGGTCATCATCGACGCCTTGCAGGGGATCAACAACCCGGCCGGCATCGGTATCGTCACCCCCAGCGTCAAGCCCCCCGAGGGCGGTATGGACGGGGCCACGGTCCCGACCGGCGGCGTCCTCGACGGCGGCGGCTTCTACTCGACGCCCTGGCCCCTGTCCGAGACCCACTTCCTGGTGGCCTACAGCTACAGCGCCCAGACCACCGAGCCCGCCGGCTACGGCCTGTACCTGATCGATGTCTTCGGCAACAAGGAGTTGCTCTACCGCGACCCGGCCATCTCCTGCTTCCAACCCATGCCCTTGCGGCCGCGGCCCCGGCCACCGGTCCTGGCCGACACCACCGACCTGCGTGAGCGCGACGCCGTGGTGGTGCTCAGCGACGTGGCCTATGGCGTCGATGGCATCGCCCCGGAACGCATCCGCTACCTGCGCATCGCGGAACCCGTGGGCTGGCCGTACGACAACCAGGCTGGCGGCCAGCGCTACATCGAGGATCACTGGTGCCAGAAGCCCACTGGGGAAAAGCAGTTGGTCGGCAACTGGACTCCGGTGCGCGTGCTGGGCGAGGTCCCGATCGCGGCGGACGGCAGTGCGACCTTCCGCGTACCGGCCGATACCGGCGTCTACTTCCAACTGCTCGATGAGAACCACATGGAACTGCGTCGCATGCGCAGCTTCATCAGTTTCCAGCCCGGGGAACGCCGGGCCTGCGTGGGCTGTCACGAGAGCCGCAATGTGGCGCCACGCGCCCAGCGCCAGCCCACGCCACAGGCCCTGGCCCAGGAGCCCCTACGTCCGCAGCCCCCGCCTTGGGGCGCGCGGACGCTCAGCTTCCTGCGCGACGTCCAGCCCGTGCTGGATCGGCGCTGCGTCAGTTGCCATACCGGCCTCAAACCGGCCGGCGACCTCGATCTGAGCAGCGGCCTGACCAGCTATGACCTGGCCGTCCCCGGCTATGGCTACAACCGTGCCTATGCCAGCCTGATCGGCAAGGGCCTGGTGGCCTGTTCACCGGCACGCCAGCAGGATGCGAGCATCACCCCGCCCCTCGCCTACGGCTCGCTGCGCAGCAAGCTTATCGAGGCGCTGGGCAAAGCGCCGCATCCCGAGAAAGCGCCCCTGAACGACGACGAACGCCTGCGCCTGCTGACCTGGATCGACGCCAATGCGCCCTACCATGACCGCTTCATCAACAAGCGCCCCGCCACCCCCGCTTACGATCTGCCGGCAGACAGCGACCTGCGTGCCCAGCTCGGCGCTATCCACGAACGCCGCTGCGCCGCCTGCCACCCAGCCGCCGACATCACCCGCCTGGACTGGATCGACCTCCGCGACCCCGCCCGCAGCCTCTTCCTCACGGCGCCGCTGGCCCAGGACAGCGACGGTCGGGAGCGCTGCACGCCCCCGACCTACGCGGACAGCAACGACCCCGACTACCGCGCCGCCCGCGCCCTGGTCGAGGCCGCGGTGGCCCGCCAGTGGGAACGCCCGCGCCGTGACGTCGCCGCCCTGAAGGATGACCTGACGCCCGCCCCGACCGCAGGCGCCGAGGAAGCCCCAGCGCCGCTGTTCCCCCGCGCCCACTGAGGGCGGAGGGCGTCCACCCCTCAACGCTCAAAACAGTGGGAACAAGGATGCCACGGCATGGCAATCCGGCTCCCCACCGCTGCACGTTAGGCATCGGACAGACTCATGAACTGGCGCGAGTACTTCAAGCGAGAACACCTCGACAGCACCGCATTGCAGGCGCTGGCTCACCAGCGTTTCCCCAATCGCCGGGGATAGCTTGCAGCGAGAGCTCTGATGGTGCTTCACGCGAAGTTCCGAGTCGGAAACAGGCACTTGCTTCCGAGCGCCCGTCTGGTGGAAGACTTGGGGTTCGACGACATGGACCTCATCCTGATGATCAGGGCTGTCGAAAAGGAGTTCACGTTCCAGATTCGTGCCGACGACTTGGAGCGTGGAGCGACGCTGGATGACCTCATGGCATGCGTGGAGAGGGCGAGTGTCCAGCAACCCGCTGGAGACGGCGCGGCCTCGCGGCGTGCGCCAGCATGAGCGTAACGCGTTGAACACTGAGCGTTCCGCCTTGTCCATGAACCGCTGAATAACCAACCACCCTGCAGGCGGTGAGCCGTCTCCCGGCGATGGCCGCAAAGTGCGGCCATCGCTCAGCGGGGCATACGCCCCCGGGGAGCTTCGCCCTCCAGTGCCGCAGGCGGTTCGTTACCCCTCCCCTGGAGGGCGAACCTCCACGGCCTGCTCGCAGGCGGTGAGCCGTTCCCGGGGTCCGGCCGCCGGCTCAGCGGGGCAGCCCGCCGGCCTGCAAGCCCCGGCGGGAGCCTCCCCGGCCCCTTGGCCCCTGCCCCTTGACACTGCCCAGCCACCCGCTACTGTGATCTCTATGAAATCGCTAGCTGATGTGCTCTGGGCCGAACGGACGCGTGAGGAGTTTGCCGCCTACGCCGAGCGCGGGGCGGTGGTGATCGTGCCGATCGGCTCGGTCGAACAGCATGGCCTGGCACTGCCGGTAGACACGGACAACCGCGAGGTCGAGTACGTGGCCCAGGAGGGCGCGCGCCGCGCCGCCGGGCCGGTGCTGGTCACGCCGGTCATTCCGTTCGGCATCTCGTTGCACCACATGATGTACCCGGCCGGCACCATCACCCTGCGGGTCGAGACTCTGTTGCGGGTGCTGGGCGAGGTCTGCGAATCGGTGGTGGCGCACGGCTTCGACCGCATCCTGCTCCTGAACGGGCACGGCGGCAACACCGGCACCGCGAGCGCCGCCGCCCTGGAACTCAGGTTCCGCCTGGGCCGTCAGATCCAGGCAACCAACTGGTGGGACCTAACCCTGAGTGTCTTCAGCGAGGTCTGCGAGGGGCCGGTGACGGAGACCATCGGCCATGCCGGCGAGGCCGAGGCCTCCTGCATCCTGGTCATCAGTCCGGAGTCCGTCCGCCGCGACCGCCTGCAGGTGGTTCCGGGCGTGACCGACACCCCGGCTCGCGCCACCGCCGAGAAGGGCCAGCGCATCCTCGCGGCCGGCGCCGCCGCCGTGGCCACGTTGCTGGACGAGATGGCCGCCCGTCCCGGCCGTGAATTGGTCGGCATCCCCACCTACGCCGAGCGGCGTTAGACTGTGGCCGCGAGCCGCGGCCGCGGGTGAGGGCACCCGCGCGTACTGACTGCCTGCTGATCGGAACCGTACCGCCGCGTGCCCCCACGCGGCCGCGGGCGAGGGCACCCGCGCGTACTGACCGCCTGCTGATCGGAACCGTACCGCCGCGTGCCCCCACGCGGCCGCGGGTGAGGGCACCCG
>CAILUI010000204.1 GCA_903837355.1 uncultured Victivallales bacterium | reverse complement strand
GGTCACCGGCACGGTGAAAGCGTGAGAGCGTGATTGCGTGAGGGTTACGGCGCGTGTGCCGGCCGTCTGCCACGAATCCACGCTTTCACGTTCTCACGCGCTCACCCGTAGCGGGAACCGCGATCTTGGAACAGCCCTGGCAGCGCCCGCCTTGCGGTGGACGGCGGCGCCGCCTATGGTAGCGGCGTCACCAACGCACCCGGCAGACACGTGCGGCCGGTGCGTCGACGATCGCAGGGGTAGTGGCGCTATCAGCAAGGAGGCATGACGATGCGGGAACTGAAGGTTGGCGTAGTGGGCCTGGGCTGGGTGGCGGGCGCGCACATTGAGACCTACAAGTCCATCGCGGGTGTGACCGTCGCCGGCGTCCACGACTGCCGGCCGATGGACGCCGCGCAGTTGCAGGCGCGTTTCGGTCTGCCCCTGCATTTCTACAGCGACTATGCGGCGCTCCTGGCCGACCCCGAGATCGACATCATCAACATCTGCACGCCCAACAAGTTCCACCGCGAACAGTGTGTCCAGGCGGCGCAGGCTGGCAAGCACGTCTTCATCGAGAAGCCGATGGCGCTGAACTACGCGGACGCCAAAGCCATGCGCAGCGCCATCCACACGGCCAAGGTGAAAGCCTGCGTTGGCTTCGAATGCCGTTTCAGCAAGCAGTTTGTGATGATGAAGAGCCTGATCGATCAGGGGCTGCTCGGCGAGCTGCACTACGGGGAGATCGATTACTACCACGGCATTGGCCCCTGGTACGGCCAGATCGCCTGGAACGTCAAGAAGGACTGCGGCGGCAGTGCCCTGCTCAGCGCCGGCTGCCATGCCCTCGACGCCCTGCTGCTGGCCATGGACGCACCGGTGGTGGAAGTGACCAGCTACGGCAGCAAGAGCAGCAGCGTGCACTTCGCCGGCTACGAGTACGACCCCTGCACGGTGACCATCCTCAAGTTCGCCAACGGCAAGATCGGCAAGGTGGCCGCCTCGATCGACTGCCTGCAGCCCTACTACTTCCACGTCCATCTGCTCGGTAGTGCCGGCAGTCTGCTCGACAACAAGATCTACTCCGAGAAGATCGCCGGGACGCTCAAAGAGAAATGGAGCACGCTGCAGACCGCCATGCTCGATTCGGGAGAGGTGACGGATCACCCCTATAAGCCGCAGTTCCAAGCCTTCGTGGATGCGATCAGAAACGATACCGTGATGCCGTTGACCGACTTCGACACCGCCTTTGAGACGCATCGTGTCATCTACGCGGCGGACCGCTCGGCGGCCGAAGGCCGGCCGGTGCTCCTGTCCGAGTTCGCCTGAAACAGCCGTCCCGACGGGAACGGCTGGTGGAGCGTCATGCCAACTGAGAGTCTGAACACCGCCGGCCCGGGGCCGTCGCCGCTCCCGGCGGTGGCGAGCGCCGGGCCGAGCCGTGCTGAGCGCGCGCAGGAGCTAGAGTTCCTGCTCGACCAACTGCCCGGTTTCGCCTATCGCGTACGCCGTGCCGACCCCTGGTTCCTCGAGTACATCAGTGACGGTGTGCTGGCGGTAACCGGCTATCCGGCCGCCGAGTTGGTCACGACGCGCGCTCAGTCCACCGCGAGCATCATGGACCCGGCCGACCAGGCCTGGTTCTGGCCCGCGCTGCAGGCCGCGCTCGAGAGTGGACAGCCCTATGCCTTCGAGTACCGCATCCGCACCGCCGCCGGAGCGACGCGCTGGCTCCTGGATAAGGGCAAGGGCCTCTACGCGGACGGCGCGCTGGTGGGCGCGGCCGGCTTCGCCACGGATATCACGGACCGCAAGCAGATGGAGGACGCCCTGCGCGCCTCGCGCGATGAACGGGCCGCCATCTTCGAGGGCCTTTACGATGCTGTCTTCGTGGCGGATGTCGATACGGGCCGAATCGTGGATGTCAACAGCGCGGCGCTGCGGCTGATGAACCTGCCGCGGGAACGGCTGATCGGTGTGCAGCAGGCCGACCTGCACCCGCCCGACCTGCGGGAGCGCATCCTGGAGGCATTCCGGGGGCACGTGGCTGGCGCCGGGCCGGCCGAGGACCTTGAGGTCCTGACCGGCGACGGCCGCCGGGTGCCGGTACGGATCTCGAGTAACGCCCTGTACTACCGGGATGGACGTCCCGTGATCGTGGGTTGTTTCCACGACCTCTCAGCGCGCCGGCAGGCGGAGCAGGAGGCCGCGGATCTGCAGCGGATGACCGAAGTCGTGCTGGTCAATGCGAAGACCCATGTGGCCATCCTTGCCGCCGATCTCACCCTGCGCTACGTGGATCCAGGCTGGCGCGCCGCCCATGGCGACTGGGCCGGACGGACGTGGCGGGAGTACTTCGCCTGGCGCACCCTTCCCGACGCAACGGAGCAGATCCGGCAGGCGTTCACGGAGCAGCGCACCGTCAGGCAGGAGCATGTCCAGCCCGGCGGCAGCGAGCGGGTCATCGAAGTCAACGTCGTGTTCTTCCTGAGTGCTGCCGGCGAACCGCTCGTCGGCCATCTCGAAGGGGACATCACTGAACCCCGTCGGGCCGAGCAGGCTCTGCGCGAGAGCGAGAGCCGCTACCGGCGACTGTTCGAGTTGGAGTCCGATGCGATCGTGGTGATCGACAACGAGACCTGCCAGATCCTGGACGCCAACCAGGCTGCGGAACGGCTCTACGGCTACAGCCGCGCCGAACTGCAGGCGCGGCGCAGTCTCGACCTCTCGGCCGAACCGGACGCCACCCGGCAGGTCAGTTGCGCCCTGTCGACGCGCGTCCCCCTGCGCTATCACCGCCGCCAGGACGGCACCGTCTTCCCGACCGAGATCACCGGGAGTTACTTCGAGGAGGGCGGTCGCACCATCCACATCGCGGCCATCCGCGACATCAGCGCCCGGATCGCCGCCGACAGCGCCCTGCGGGAGTCCGCCCGCCGCCTCGATTCACTGCTCAACAACCTGCCGGGGTTCGCCTTCCGCTGCCGCAATGACGTGGACGGTACGGTCGAGTACGTCAGCGACGGCGTCCGGTCGGTGACCGGCTATCCGGCGGTGGACTTCATTGGCAATCGGGTGCGTACTCTCGCCTCCATCATGCATCCGGAGGATGCCCCGAGGATGGCGCTCGAGGTCAACAGGGCTTTCGCGACACGGCAGCCCTTCGTGCTCGAGCTGCGCATCAGGACCGCGACCGGAGAGGAACGCTGGCTCTGGGCGAAGGGCCGGGGCGTGTACGACGGCGAAACGCTGCTGGCCTCGGAGGGCTTTGCCTCCGATATCACCGAGCGCCGCCGTGCCGAAGCTGCGCAACAGGCGCTGCAGGCGCAGCTCACGCAGGGGCAGAAGATGGAGTTGGTGGGGCGCCTGGCGGGCGGCGTGGCGCACGATTTCAACAACCTGCTGACCGTGATCCTGGGCTGTTCGGCGATGGCCATGGAGGATACGCAGGAGCCGCAGACCCTCGCCGACCTGCGCCAGATCCACAAAGCAGGCGAGCGCGCGCGCAGCCTGACCCGTCAGTTGCTCGCCTTCGGCCGCAAGCAGGTCCTCGATCTGCGCCGCACCACGCTCAACCGTATCATCCTCGACCACCTGGACATGCTGAAGCGCCTGATCGGCGAGGATATCAGCATCCAGACCGCCCTGCAGCCGGACCCGTGGGAGATCGGCGGCGATGTCGCCCAGATGGTGCAGGTCCTGATGAACCTGGCCGCCAATGCTCGCGACGCCATGCCTGGCGGCGGGACGCTGCATCTGCGCACCGTGAACCTGGAGGCGCCGGGTGGTGCCGCGGCGGCGCTGCCGGGACTGGCGCCCGGGCCGCAGGTCCTGCTGGAGGTTGCCGACACCGGTTACGGCATGGACAGCGAGACGCTGAAGCATCTCTTTGAGCCCTTCTTCACCACCAAGCCGGTGGGGGAAGGGGCGGGACTGGGGTTGTCGACGATCCAGGGTATCATCGAGCAGCATGGCGGACGTATCGTCTGCCAGAGCCGGCGCGGACAGGGCACCCGGTTCCGCATCTACCTGCCGCGCTCCGCCGCCGCCGTGGCCGCCGAACCCGTCGCCGCCCCCACGTCGATACTGACGGGCGGGGGCGGCGAGACGATCCTGCTGGTCGAAGACGACCCGGCAGTGTTGAAGATGACCGAGGCCTTCCTCAGCCGCTACGGCTATCAGGTCGTGAGCGCCGCGACCCCGACCGAGGCCCTGCAGCGAGTGACCACGATGGCGCGTTTGGACCTGTTGCTCTCCGACGTCATCATGCCGGAAATGAACGGCCGCGAACTCTCTGCCCGCATCGCCGCACTGAAGCCCGACGCCAGGGTCCTCTACATGTCGGGTTACCCCGGCGAGGTGCTCTCGGAACGCGGCCAACTGCAACAGGGCATTCGTCTGGTGCCAAAGCCCTTCACGGCCGCCGCCCTGATCGCCAGCGTCCGCGAGACCCTCGCTGCTCCCGAGTGATCCCCGTGCGCCCTACGCGCCCTGAGGGGTCTCGAGCATCTCGGTGGCCGCGGACGAGCGTACCAGTGCCACCCGCCCCGTGCGCGCCAACTCGACGATGCCGAACTCGCCCATCAGCTCCACGAAGGCGTCCAGCTTCTCGGTCGGGCCGGTGACCTCGATGACCAGTGAAGCATGCTCGACATTCACCACGTTCGCCTTGAAGATACTCGCGAACTGGATCACGTCGTGACGCGTGCTGCCATCGGTGCGGACCTTGATCAGCATCAGCTCGCGCGAGACGAAGCCACTGCCGGTGAGGTCGGTGACCTTGACGACCTCGATCAGCTTGGTGAGCTGCTTCTCGACCTGCTCCAGCACCGCATCCTCACCGTGGGTGACGATGGTCATGCGCGACAGCGACTCGTCCTGCGTCGGGCTGACGTTGAGGCTGTCGATATTAAAGCCGCGTCCGCTGAACAGGCCCGCGATCCGCGCCAGGACGCCGAAACGATTCTGCACCAGCACCGAAATGGTATGCTTCATAGTGTCCCGTTCTTGCCTAGGCGGCGCGCTCGACCACGATGTCCTTGCTCACCTGCTCGCGGAGGATGCGCTCGATGCCATTCTTCAGCGTCATCTGAGCGTGCGGGCAACAGCCGCAGGCGCCCTTGAGCCTGAGGGTCACCTTGGTGCCGTCGATGGTGACGACTTCCAGGTCGCCGCCGTCCGCCTGCAGCGCGCCGCGCAGTTCCTCGAGAACCTTGCGAATCTGGTCTTCCATGGTCATGTCCTTTCGCTGGCGACGGCTGGCAGCGGAGCTGCTACCGCCTGGGTTTCTCTGCGTCTGTTGACACGCACCGCGTCGGCGCGTTCCCGCCGCTGGTTCAGCTCAAGGCCGCGAGCTGTTCGCGGACCCGGCCCAGCCGTTCTTCGAGCTCCAGCAGGCGGGCGCGTTCGCGCGCTACGACGTCCGCCGGGGCTCGGCTCACAAAACCCTCGTTGGCCAGCTTCTTCTGCACGCTGGCGATGTAGGCGGTGGCCTCATCGGCCTGCTTGCGCAGCCGGCCGCGTTCGGCCTCCAGATCGATGACCCCGGCCAGGGGGACATAGGCCGTGCCCAACTCGCTCACCGCGATGCCGCAGGGGCCTGCCGGCTGGTAGTCGGTGCGGATCTCGATCCCCGACGCATAGAGCAGACTCTGCAGCGATACCGTGTCCTCGCGCAGGAAGTCCGCGGTCGCCGCATCGACCGGCGCGATCACCACGTCGATCCGCCGCCCGTCGGGGATCAGGTACTGGGCCCGCACATTGCGCACGCTGCGGATCAGCTCGCAGCGTGCGGTCACCCGCCGCACCGTCTCCTCGGTCGCCCCCAGGCGCCGGGCCACCCGCGCGTCGAACGGCTTCGGCCAGGCTGCCAACATGATCGAATCGGCTGGCGCCACGTAACCCATCTGATGGTACAGCTCCTCGGTCACAAAGGGCATGACCGGGTGCAACAGCCGCAGGAAGGTCCCCAAGACGTGGTCGAAGATCTGCAGTGTCCGCTCCCGCAGGGCGGCATCATCGCTGTTGAACACGGCCTTGGCAGACTCCAGATACCAATCGCAGAAATCGTTCCACATGAATTCGTAGAGCCCGCGCGTCATGTCGTTGAAGCGGAACTTTTCCAGGCCCTGTGTGGTGACGCGCACGGTGGCGTTGAGGCGGGCCAGGATCCAGCGGTCATCCGGCCGCAGATCGGCAGCCGTCAGCCCGCGCAGGGACTCCCAGGCCGGACTCAGCGGCCCCTGGCGCAGGCGGAAGCGCGCCGCGTTCCAGAGCTTGTTGGCGAAGTTACGGCCCAGCTCGCACTTCTCATTGCTGTAACGGATGTCCTGTCCCACCGGCGCAATGTGGATGATGGTGAAACGCAGGGCGTCGGCCCCATAGGTGCTCACCACGTCCAGGGGATCCGGCGAGTTGTTCAGACTCTTGGACATCTTGCGCCCGCTGTCATCGCGGATGATGCTGGTGAAGTAGACGTCCTGGAACGGCACATCGTCCATGAACTCCAGGCCGGCCATGATCATACGGGCCACCCAGAAGAAGATGATATCCGGGCCGGTGACCAGGGTCTCGGTGGGGTAGAAGCGCTTGAGGTCAGCCGTCGCTTCGGGCCAGCCGAAGACGCTGAAAGGCCACAGCCACGAACTGAACCAGGTGTCCAGCACGTCCTCATCCTGGCGGAAGCCGGTGCCACCGCACTTCGGGCACGTGGTCGGCAGGGCGCGCGCCACCACGGTCTCGCCGCAGCCCTGGCAGTAGTAGGCCGGGATGCGATGGCCCCACCAGAGCTGCCGACTGATGCACCAGTCCTTGATGTTCTCCATCCAGTGCATGTAGGTCTTCACCCAGCGCTGCGGGTGGAAGCGGATGCGGCCGTCGCGCACCGCGGCGATGGCGGGATCCGCCAGGGGCTGCATGCGCACGAACCACTGCTCCGAGAGCCGCGGTTCCACCGGCACGTCGCCGCGCTCGCTGTAGCCCACCGGGTGCACGTAGGCCTCGATGGCCGCGAGCAGGCCGAGTTCCTCCAGGCGCGCCACCACCGCGCGCCGGCAGACGTAGCGGTCCATGCCGTTGAACTCCGCCCCGGCCTGGACGTTCATCGTGCCGTCATCGTTCATCACGTTGAGCATGGGCAGGCTGTGGCGCTGGGCGCAGGCGTAGTCGTTGGGGTCGTGCGCCGGCGTCACTTTGACGGCCCCCGTGCCGAAGGTCGGGTCCACGAAGGTGTCGCCCACCAGCGGGATCTCGCGGTTGGCGATGGGCAGCAGCACCGTCTGCCCGATACGGTCGCGGTAGCGCGGGTCGTCGGGATGCACCGCCACCGCCGTATCGCCGAGCATGGTCTCCGGGCGCGTCGTGGCCACGGTGACGAAGCCGCTGCCGTCTTTGAAGGGGTACTTGAAGTGCCAGAGCTTGCCCTGGTGCTCCTTGTAGATCACTTCCTCATCCGAGAGCGCCGTGCGGCTCTTCGGACACCAGTTGATGATGCGGTGGCCCTTGTAGATCAGTCCCTTCTCGTAGAGGCGGATGAAGACTTCCTCCACCGCCTTCGAGAGGCCGGGATCCAGCGTAAAGCGCTCGCGTTCCCAGTCGCAGGCGGTGCCGATGGTCCGCAGTTGCTGGATGATCTTGCCGCCGTACATCTCCTTCCACTGCCACACCCGCTCCAGGAAGCGCTCGCGGCCGAGGTCGCCACGCGTCAGGTTCTCGCTGTCCTTGAGGAACTTCTCGACCTTGGCCTGGGTAGCGATGCCGGCGTGGTCCGTCCCGGGAACCCAGCAGACCTCGCGACCACGCATCTTCTCCCAGCGGATCAGGATATCCTGCAGGGTGTTGTTCAGGACGTGACCCAGCGTCAGCACCCCGGTGACGTTCGGGGGCGGAATGACGATCGTGAACGGCGCCTTTGACGAGGCGGCGCTGGCGCGGAAGTACCCGCGCGCTTCCCACTCCGCGTACCAGGTCTTTTCGACCTCGGCCGGAGTGTAGGCCTTGGCCACTGTCTGCTCACTCATCCGGGCACTCTCCTGACCACACACACCATTCCGCTGCCGACCCGCCGCCCCGGCGACCAGGGGCAGGAGGTAACCCCGCAATCTAGTGCCGTTGGCCGTCGCTGACCAAGCCCGAGCCTACTTGCCGTACACCGTCTTGGGGTCGAAGACGCGCTCGCCCACCACCTGCAGCGCGCTGCCCTCGACCTTGCGGAAGAAGCAGGTCCGGTAGCCCTCGTGACAGGCCGCGCCGCCGACCTGATCGATCTTCAGCACCACCGTGTCCTCGTCGCAGTCGACCAGGATCTCCTTGACCCACTGTACATTGCCGCTGGATTCGCCTTTGACCCAGAAGGACTGCCGCGAACGCGACCAGTACGTCGCCTTGCCCGTCTCCAGGGTGCGCTTCCAGGACTCTTCGTTCATGTAGGCCAGCATCAGGACTTCACCGCTCTGCCAATCCTGGGCAATGGCGGGGATCAGCCCGTCCTGGCTCTTGGCGAAGTTCAGCGTGATCATGGCGATAGCGTCCTCTTGCGTGGCGTACTGAGAGTCATAACACTCAGCCGCCTAGATACTTATCTGCATCATTTGCGACCATGACGCCGTAGTTGACGGTTCCCAGCCAGCCGGACATGATAATGCCGACCGAACCGGTATGGAACAGCCCGCCGACCTGGGCGGACAGGGTCATGCTCGGGCGCAGCCCCTCGAACTTGGTGCCGAAGGCTGCGCCGCCGGGATGCAGCGTGTAACGGGCGAAGGTGATCGGGGTGGCGGCTTCGGTGTAGTCGACGAGGCGGCGGACCTCAGGCACATAGCGGTCGAGCGCCGTCAGGGTATCCTCGATCAGATCCTCCTTCGCGGCACGGTACGCCGTACGCTCGAGCCCGACCCAGTCCTGGTGGCGGGCATTCATGCTGGCGACGATGGTGTACTGGTCCGTACCGGGCCGGATGGTCGGGTAGTACACCGAGAAGGTGCGGCTGGTCACCTGGCGGGCACAGAGGGCGTCCGCGTCAAACACCGGACAGGTGGAGGTGAAGAGCAGATCCCCGATGGCCGGCAACTGCGCTCCGGGCCGGATGCCGATGTACACCTGGCAACTGCTGTTGCTGAGGCGCACCTGGCCCACCCCGGCCAGGAACTCGGCCGCGAAGTGGGCGTCGCCCACCAGGTCGTGAATGGTGCCCAGGAGGTTGCCGTTGGAGACGACGGCCCGGCAGGCCACGCTGCGGCCGTTGGCCACGACGCCGACGACCCGCCCCGCCTCGACCAGAATCCGCTCGACCCGACAGCAGGTCTCGCAGTCGACCTGGCCGGCGCGCAGTTCGGCCGCCATCATCTCCAGCATCGTGTCGGTGCCGCCGAGGAAGGTGTAGACGCCCTTGCTCATGAAGTTGCCGAAGACGATGCCGTAGCTGATGGCCGGCTCGTCCAGCGTCGAGCCGTTGGCGTAGGTGATGGGCTCCAGCAGCAGCCGCCAAACATCCGGCCGCCCCGGAAAGAAGCGCTCAAACAACTCCCGCACCGTCTCGCGCTGGTCGTCGTAGTAGTTCATCGCCTTCAGGCAGGCGAAGAAGGCGTTCACGGTCGCCCGCGGTATCCGGAACTGCGCCTCCAGGATGCGGGTGAAATCCTCCATGTCGAAGGTGGTCTCGACGTGGAACTGCGGGTTGTCAAAGACGATCCGCTGCACCTGCACAACGCGGTCGGCAAAGGCCTGCCCCCAGTACTTGCGCAGGCTCTTCTGCATGCCGATGGGGAAACCGTGCAGCGCCACATCGAAAAGGTGATGCCGACGCCGGAAGTAGGTGGCCAGACCGCCAAGCTGCGAATGCTGCTCAGCCAGCAGTACACGATGGCCGCTGCGAGCCAGGCGGTTCGCCGCTGTCAGGCCCGCCAGGCCGCTGCCAATCACCACCACATCATAACGGTCCTGCATACGACTCCGCATCCACGCCAACCCCGCTTGGACTGACCCGGCCGGCCCGTCTGGAACCGGCAGAGTCGGATAATGTAGCGCCCCGCGGAACCGGCACAAGACGACCCCTGTGGCAGCTGTAACCACCCCGTCGAGCTCAGTGGACGCATTGGGTCGTTGTCGCCATCGTTGTCGTTGTCGTTGTCGCCATCGTTGTCGTTGTCGCCATCGTTGTCACTCCCGACCCCGATCCCGACCCCGAAGGTGGCCCGGGCGCGGCTCAGAGGGTCAGGCGACTGTAGACCGTGGCCAGGACGCGAGGGAGCTGGCGCAAGTCGGGGAGAATGACGAAACGGTGCCCCGGCAGCATGGCCTCGAGGTCGGCGCGGCTGTTCTCGGCGGTGGAGACCGCGAAGGTGTGGACTCCCAGGCGGGCGTTCTCCGCGCAGGCCTTGCGCACGTCGCTGTGGGCATAGCGCGTGACCGGATCGTAGCCGCTGTCCGTGGGTCGCCCGTCGGTGATGAGGAGGATCAAGCGTTGCCGGCACGGCACACGGCCCAGACGCCGGCCGGCGTGGCGCAGGGCCGCGCCGATGCGCGTGCGCTGGGCGGGAACGGCCGCTTGCAGGCGGGCCATGGCGTCACCATCCCAGCGCTCTGCGAAGTCCTTGAAGACCAGGAAGGCGCAGTGCCGTGGGCCGGCGGAGTTGAAGCCGCAGACGGCAAAGCGGTCATCGAGGGCCGCCAGGCCCTGGCCCAGCACCAGGGCGGCGCGGCGCTCCAGATCCAGAACGCGCTCGCCGCTGGCCGTCGCCTCGCCCGTGGAGCCGCTGACATCAAGCAGCAAGAGCACCGCCACCTCGCGCCGGCAGACGCGGGGTCTCTCGTAGAAATCGACGCGTGGCGCCGGATCGACGCCCTGCTCCACGATGAACTGGAGCAGGCGCTCGACGTTGATCTCGTCGCCATCGCGGCGGTACTTTTCGCGCCGGATCGCCGCCGGCTGCAGGCGCTCGAAAGCGCGGCGGACACGCGCCGCCTCGGCGACCAGGGCGGCGGGCAGGGCGATTCCGGAGGTGCCCACCGGACTGGTCTCCTGGACGCGGCAGTGGCCGCGCCGGTAGTCGCCGGCATCCTGACTCCACTCGTCGTAGAGAACATCGACCCGGCTGGACCCGGGCGCTGCGCTGGGCGGCGGGTCGGGTTCGGCGCCGGGGGGCGCTGCGCTGCGGGGGACCACATCGCCGGCGGCAGCGCGGCGCCCGTCCAGCCCGACGGGCGCGCTCGACGGGCGCGTCCCGGGGGCAGGGAAGAGGTAATCCGGCATGAAGCGCCAGGGCGGCAGCGCCGCCACGCCCAGTTCCGGGCAGGCGCGGCGCAGGTCGGCGAGGCGGCTCGGCGTCAGCAACGCCGCGGTCTCGACGACACGCCCGCAGGCACAGGCCAACTCTGCCAGCCGGGCGACCGGCTCGGGGAGAGCGGCGCCCGCGGCGAGGAGCAGGGTGCGGGCGACCGCAGGCACGCCATCGCCACCGGGCGTCGGCATGCACTCCTCTTCCAGCTCAGCCTGGAGCAAACGGCAGACCCCCGGCCACTCCTGCCGACAGGCGCTCAGCACCCGGTGCCACTCGGCCAACAGCAGGGCATTGAGGGCAAGCGGGTCAGCGCCGACGAGCCCCTGCAGACTCGGGTAGCCCGGTTGGCCGTGGATCTGGCTGAAGCTGTTGCAGCGCAGGGTGCCGGCGGCCACCACGGTCGCCAGCGTGTAACCCTCGTGGCGATGCTGTCGAGTCGCTGCCCGGCAGTCGCGGGCGGGCAGGTACAGCGTCCGCCCGAGCAGGACGCAACGGCAGCCCCGCTCAGCGAGGTCAGCCGCAGGCAGGCCGTCCAGGTCCGCCATGCGCAGATCCTGGCCGGTCAGGGCCCGCGCCAAGGCGACGAGTGTCGCCTGGACGTCTCGCAGGCTGCATTCCTCGGGACCGCCACGCCGCCAGGCCGCGGCGTTCTCCAAGGCGCCTTGCATGAAGGCCAGGCCGGCGTGCGGGTTACGGGCAAAGGCGGCCAGCCCGGCGTCGACGAAGCGCTCCAGGTCGGCGGGCTGCAGGCGTGCCGCCAGGCGCGCGCCGTTCCCGATGAACGCCAGGCAGAGGTCCGCGTCAACGCGCTGCACCCGGCGCGCCAGCGTCAGGACCCGGTGCACCTGCTCGGGCGTCTGTCCGAAGCCCGCCGTCGTCAGGACGCTGAAGAAGACCACGCCGCGATGCGGCTGCGAGCTGGCCAGGTCGCGGCCCAGAGCCACGATCTCGGCGAAGACGGCCGGGGCCCCGAACAGCCACTCGTTCCGTCGGCTGATGGCACCCAGGAAGTACCGCAGAACGTGATCGTAGGCGCCTTGGTCGGCCAGTCGCAGCAGGCTGAAGAAGGTGGCCGTCACCGCGGCCCGCTCGGGGCCGATAAGCCCGCGCTCGGAGAGCTCCGCGATCCGGCGTGCGAAGAGTTCCCGGTGTCCCCACCCCACCTGGCTCAGGGAGAAGCCGTGGTCGCGGTTGCTGCCATCAGGAGGCGGGCTGGGCGCTTGGGTGGGCATGGCCGCTGTCGTCCAGCAGATCGCCGACGTAGAGCCCGGCGATGGTGTCGATCGAGGCGCCCAGGTCGGGCTCATCGGTGAGCGTGCAGCGGATGGCCGCGCGGCAGGCGTCCCGCGGGCGCAGGCCGGCCTGCATCAGGCGTCCCGCATGCACCAGCAGCCGCGTGCTGACGCCTTCCTCGAGGCCGCTGCCCTGCAGCTCGCGGAGGCGCGCGCCCAGCTCGGCCAGGCGCCGGCTGGCGGCCGCCGGGAGCCCGCTCTCCGAGGCGATGATGCGCGCCTCGATGTCCACGGTCGGGTGGCTGAACTCCAGGCTGACGAAGCGCTGTCGCGTCGAGTGTTTGAGGTCTTTGACGATGCTCTGATAGCCGGGGTTGAAACTGAGCACGACCAGGAAATCCGGGTGAGCGCGGACGACGTCGCCCGTCTTGTCGATGAAGAGCAGGCGGCGGTCGTCGGTCAGGGAGTGGATGACTACCGTGGTATCCTTGCGGGCTTCGACGATCTCATCGAGGTAGCAGATGCCGCCGTGGCGCACGGCCAGGGTCAGCGGCCCATCCTGCCACACGGTCTGGTTGTCCTTGAACAGAAAGCGGCCCACGAGGTCGGCGGCGGTCAGGTCCTCGTGGCAGGAGACGGTCAGCAGCGGCAGGCCCAGGCAGTAGGCCAGGTGCTCGACGAAGCGGGTCTTGCCGCAGCCCGTGGGGCCCTTGAGCAAGAGCGGCAGATGACAGGCGAACGCCGCCCGGCAGACCGCCTCCTCGTCGCCTTGAGGAAGGTAGTTGGGGGCCGTACGAATACGGAACCGCTCGAGGATGTCTGCAGGCTCCATGGGAGAGTCCCCAACCCGCGCCCCGGGACGCGGCAGCGGCTACGCCACGCCCAGATCGGCCAGGGTCACCGCGGCCAGCGTCGGCCGGATGACGTCAGGAGCGGCGGGCTCAAGCAAGGCCGCGGCAAAGCTCTGCTCCACCGCCACACAGCGCATCCCGGCGGCCTTGGCGGCACGCACGCCACTGACCGCATCCTCGACCACACAGCAGACGTTCGGCGGCACCCCGAGCTGCCGAGCCGCCGCCAGGAAGATATCCGGCGCCGGTTTCTTGAGCTCGACGTCCTCGCCGGTGACCACAGCGCCGAAGACGCTCAGGTCGACCGCGATGGCCCGCAGGTTGGCCTCCACTTTGACGCGGTCCGCGCTCGAGGCCACGGCCAGGCGCAGGCCCTGCGCCTGCAGCCCACGCAGCAGTTCGTGGACACCGGGGAAGGCGCGGATCAGGCCGGGCAGGATCTGCAGATAGATCTCGTAGACCCGGCGCTTCATGGCCGGCTCGTAGCGCAGACCATACAACGCCGCCACGCCGCCGATGTAGCGGTCCTCGCCGGTGCCCACGAAGGGCACGAAGTCCTCCGCCTTAGGGTCGATGCCGTACTCGCGCAGGCCGGCGATCGCGGCCGCGTTGATGACCGGCTCGGAGTCGGTCAGAACCCCATCCATATCGAAGATCACAGCGCGGGTCATGAAACGGCTCCTTGGATCCCCTGTCAAGCGTGCGGTGACAGGCTCTGCGACCCCACCAATATAGCCTGCGGAGTGCAGGGCGAAGCTCCCCGGGCGCGCCCGCGCCGCCGGCCGCGCCTCCTTTCCCATGGAGGGCGAAGCTCCCCAGGCGCGCCCGCGCCGCTGAGCCGCCGGCCGCGCCGCCTTTCCCATGGAGGGCGAAGCTCCCCAGGCGCGCCCGCGCCGCTGAGCCGCCGGCCGCGCCTCCTTTCCCATGGAGGGCGAAGCTCCCCAGGCGCGCCCGTGCCGCTGAGCCGCGGATCTTCCTGGAGGGCGAAGCTCCCCGGGCGCGCCCGCGCCGCTGAGCCGCCGGCCGCGCCGCCTTTCCCATGGAGGGCGAAGCTCCCCAGGCGCGCCCGCGCCGCTGAGCCGCCGGCCGCGCCTCCACGCTGGCAGCGCCGGCGCTGGGCGGCTACACTACCTTCGGCGTCAACGAGTTGCCCTGACCGCGGCGCGGGACGCCTGGGGGAGCTGTCGATGAGGCTCGTCGCTGCGCGGATTCGGCGCGGGGCTGCGGCGCTGCTGACCGCCGCCCTGCTGTCGGGGCGAGTCCTCGTTGCCGCGGACGTGGACCCCCTCGAACTCGGCCTGGTGGGCTACCTGGCCTTTGAGGGTGATCTGCGCAGCGTCACGCCCGCGGGGGAGGAGACCGCGGCGGGTTTCGAGCGGCAGAGCCAGGCCTGGACCGACGAGTTGCAGGTGACGCCAGTCAACGACCCGCGTTTTGCCGCGGGTCGCTTCGGCCTCGGCATCCTCCTGGAGCCTGGCAGCGAATCCGAGCTGCGCTACGAGGCCCGCAACTGGCTTCCGCCCGAAACCGCACAGGTCATCCCGCGCGGGGGCGCCGTGCTGCCCTTTGTCGCCAGCGGCGCCGCGGCCGTCGGTGTGATCCAGGCGACGGACGACGAGGCGCGCGGCCCCAACGAGCCCATCCTCGAGGGGAAGGCCGCGCTGCATGTGGCCTGCCCGCAGGCCGGCGGCGGGGTCGAGATGCGTTCTCCGGTGGCGGTGCTGGACGGCAGCTACACCGCCTCGGTATTCGTGCGCGGGGAGGCCGACGCCCCGGCCGACGACCGGGTGCAACTGCAACTCCTCGACAGTACAACGGGCGCGGTGTTGGGAAGCGCTGAACAGACGGTCACGGCCGTGTGGAGCCGTTTGCAGCTCAACGCCGAGGTCGGCACCTTCAGCCGCGACCAGGCCAAGCCGGCGACCACGCCCGTCGCCCTGCGCCTCAGCGCCCGGCGGGCTGGACAGGTCGTGCTGCTGGACGCCTTCATGCTCGAGATGCGCGGCGGCTACGCCGACGCCGGTACCGGCAGCGCCTCAAGCTGGCTGCCCGGCCTGGCCTGGCGCGCCGCCGAGGGGCTCGATCTCGACGATCTGCGCCCCTGCCTGGCCGGACAGACCGGCGCCCTGGCCATGTGGCTGCGCCTGCGCGCCTGCCCGCAGGCCCGCCGGACGCTGTTCGAGCTGGCTGGGCCAGACCGCTCGGAGCCCCATCTGCAGGTGGCGCTGCTGGACGACCGCCGGCTGCTCCTTGGCCAGCGCGGCGACGCGCCCGCGGCGGTCGAGACCGCGGTCACCCTCGCCCCGGACGCCTGGCACCACGTCGCGGTGACCTGGACCGCCGATCGGGCCGCGTTGTACCTCGACGGCACGCCGGTGAGCACCGTCGACGGCCTCAGTATCCCCATCATTCCCAGTGCCTTACACCTGGCCTCTGGGGGCCCCAATGCCGCTGCCAGCGCGGTGCTGGACGAGGTCTGGCTCTACAACCGCCCCCTGACCGCCGCGGAGGTGCAGCGCCTGGCCCAGGCCGACCGCCCCGGCTGCGGACTGGCCCTGCCGTCCGTGACCCTGCGGCCCCAACGCTTCATCGAAACCATCGCGCACGGCTGGGCACCGCAGCCCTGGCGTTGCGAGCTCCGCAATGCCGGAGTAGCGCCTCTGCGGGAGGTGGACGTCACCTTCCGTCTGGGCAGCACCATGGCCCTGACCCAGCGCCTGGAGCGGGTGGCCGCCGGGGGGAGTGCAGCGCTCGAGTTCAACTTCCTGGCGGATCTGGCAGTGGGCACATACCCGCTGACGGTGACGGCCGGCACAGCGGACCAGGAGTTGGCGCGCTTCCATCGGCAGGTGGACATCACGCCGGCGCCGGAGCCAGCCGGGAACCTCCAGGTCCTGCCTTGGCAGCGGACCTTCGACCGCAGCTACGGCTTCACCTGCGGCGGCGGGGACCTGGCGGAGACCATGCGCCAGGGCCTGGGCTGGGCCCCGCACCATCTCTACCTCGGCTACCCGCGCGCTCTGGAAGGCGAGGATCGCGTCCGCGACATGAACGACCGGCCCGGCCGGACCCGCTTCAGCAGCCCGTACATGGTCGAGCAGGTGCGCCGCGAGGCGGCGCGCTATGCCGAACGCCTGGCGGCGGTGCCGGCCGTACGGGCGGTGACCTTCAACAGCGCGGCCCAGTGGATCTGGTCCCACGACTACACGCCCGAGAGCGTGCTCTGGGTACGGCACACCTTCCATCTCGATCTGGATGCCTGGCGCCAGCCACCGCGGGGGGATCAGGAGGCGCACCAGCTGCCCTTCGGCCGGCTGCTGCCGGCGGTGGCCGGGATCACGCCCCCCGCCGACCGCATCGTGGCGCTGACCGACCCCCTCTATGCCTACCACCGCTGGTTCCATGGCCCCCACGCGCCGACGGAGTCCTTCCTCAACCAGACCCTGAGCGCCGAGGTCCGGGCGCGGCGTGCCGACGTGCTCACCATCCAGGAACCCATCCTGCGGCGCCCGGCGGTGCGCGCCTTCGACCGGGTCAGCATCGCTCAGGAAGGGTTCTCCTACGAGGACCCGATGACCGCCGTGATGGTCCAGGAGGGCCTGAATGCGGCCGTGCGCGGCACGGATCTGCGGCCCTCGGGCATGCCGCAGTTCCTGTTCAAGGCCGGCGGCGCGGCGCCGTACACCGCGATGCCGACCGCGGACCTGTTCCGCGAGGCCGCCTGGCTCTGCGCCCTGCAACCGATTCGGCTGTTCACCTACTGGAACTTCGAGGTCGTACCCAGGCCGGACTTCGCCGACGCCGCTCAGCACGTGCAGACCCAGGCCCAGATCGACGCGCGCTTCGGTTCGGCGCAGCCCGCCTGGGAGGACGTCAAGCGCGTCCTGAGCGCGGAACCGGAACTGGCGCGCACGCTGCTGCCGTGGACGCCGGAACTAGTGGCGGCCTTTCGGCACTTCCACGGCGCCGAGGTCGGTCCGCTGGGGGCGCTGATCCCGGCCTGGCGCAACCGGCCGCGCCGGGTGGCCATCCTGCGCTCGTTCGCCGGCCAGCTCTATGGCGACGTCCGCTGGCCGGCTACCACCTGGCTCGAGGCTTGTGTGGTCGGTTCCGGCGTACCCTTCGACCTGCTGCTGGATGAGGACTTCGAGGCCAGGACCGACCCCCTGGCGTCCTATCAGCTCGTCGTCGTCAGCGCGGCCGCGTGCCTGCCGCGCCCTGCCGGCGAGGCGCTGCAACGCTTCAGCGCGCGCGGCGGGGCCGTGGTCACCGACCCGGAGACACGGGTGTCGTTGCCGGGGGCACAGGTCCTGCGGCCGCTCGATACGGCCGGGGCGACGGCACCCCGGCCCGCGCCCACAGCCCGGCCCGCCGCGAGGGGGGGCAACGTCGGCGAGGCGCAGGTCGTGGAGGCGATGCCGAACCCGCTGCGTGCCGGCGGGGCGCAGGGGCTGGCGGAACCGGCCTTCCTCGAACTCTTCGACCGCGTCGTCAGCCCCGAGGCGCGGACCCTCTCGCCCTTCACCTGGCTGAACCTGCTCGAGGCCGAGGGTGTCTGTTACGTGGGCGTCGTCAATGATCTGCGCGTGCACGGACCGCTGTATGGGCACTTCGGCGCTGTGCGCGAGACCGGCGTGCCGCACAGTGCGCAGGTGCGTTTCAACGCCGGGCTGGGAAGCGTCGCCTACGATCTGCTGACGAGCCAGCCGGTGGCGCTCAGCGTCAGCGGCGACAGCAGCACGGCGACGCTGGACTTACCGCCAGCGGGAGCGCGGCTGCTGGTCCTGCTACCCGCCACCATCGCCCGGCTTGACCTCCAGGCGCAGGTGGAAGCCGTGGTCTGGGGCGACCATCGCGGCCGCCAGGTCGCCGTTCGCGCCGCCCTGTTGGACGATCAGGGCCGCATCGTGCCGGGGCTGATTCCGGCCACTCTCACCTGGCGTCCCCCGGACGGCTCGCGCAGCGACTTCTCCCACCACACCGTCTTCCGCCGCGGGGTTCTCGACGCCGCTCTGCCCGTGCTCGCCAACGGCCCGAGCGGGATCTGGCAGGTCGAGGTGCTCGAACGTGCCAGCGGCCGCACCGCCGCCGTCGGCGTTGCCGTGCGCTGACCTAGGGCATGATGGCCACGTCGACCGGGGTCGTCGCCACCATCCGGCAGAGGTCCTGGACGCTCATCTCAAGGATGAAGCCGCGGTGACCGCCGTTGATGAATAACCGCGGCAGGGCCAGGATCGAGCGTTCAATGTAGACCGGGAGCTGGGTGCGGGTGCCGAAAGGGGAGGTCCCGCCGACCATGTAGCCGGAGTGTTTCTGGGCTTTCTCCGGGGTGCAGGGAGCGCTGCGCTTGGCACCGATCTGCCGCGCCAGCTCCTTGGTGGACACATTGCGGTCGCCGTGCATGAGCACGATGAACGGCCGCCCGTTGTCATCCTCGAAGACAAGGGTCTTGACCACCTCGTGCTCCGGGACGCCAAGTTCCGCGGCGGTGGCTGCCGTGCCCCCCTTCTCAACATACTCGTAGAGGTGCTCGCGGAAGCTCACTCCCGCCTCGCGCAGGGCGCGGATGGCAGGGGTCACCGGCGTCTTCGTCTCGCGGCCCATCGTCGCCTCCTTTCCACTCAGGCCACCGTCTGCCCCAGCGCGGCTGGCAGCAGCAGGTAGATGGCGTGCCGCCCGAAGCTGAGAGCCGCGAGAGTGACCGGTCCCACCAGCCCGTACCGGCAGTAGGCCAGGCCCATGATCAGGCCCTGCACTCCGGCCATCCACAGCATGGCCGCCAGCGGGCCGGCGTCCAGCCGCGACCCGAACTGCAGCAGCACAATGAGCTGGTGGAACAGCACCACGGCCACCAGCGCCCGCTGTGGCCGCGCGCTCAGGCGCAACGCAAAGGCGTAGACGGCAACCACCAGGAACAACGGCTGCACCAGGCTGGCAAAGGGCAGTTTGCGGCCGAAACTGGCCCAGTCGCTGATCTCGGGGAGCAGCAGCAGCCGCCGCAGCCAGAGGTCCGTCAGCAGCCGCAACCCCGTCAGCAGCAGTGCCAGCGCCAGCAACTCAGCCCCCTGTCGCCACGGCCTGGCCCAGCCGCGGCCGGCCAGCAAGCGGGCATGATTCGGGGTCCAGGCCAGCGCTGCCTGCACCAGGAACACGCAGAGCAGCGGCAAGGCGAGCAGTTGCGGCAGGCGCAGCGCCTCGCCGCCGGCCTCGGCCAGGATCAGCGGGACGCAGAGCAGCGCCATCCCGACGCCGGCGGGGACCGCGACCACGAGCAGATGGGTTTGTCGCAGGGCGCGCATTGCAGGTGCCTGAAACCGCGGGAACAACCGTGGCGGAACTGCCCTCCCCGTGCACGCTGACGGCTACCGCAGGCTCCGTTTCAGGCGGCGAAGCCCTTCATGGTGGCCAACTCGCGCGGCAGGTGCGTGGCGTAGGGCTCCCAGTCGATCCATTCACCACTGAAATAGCCATCCCAATGCGCCGCCTTGAGCAGGCGGACGGCCGCCGCATGGTCGATCTCACCCTGGCCAATGGGCACCATGATCAGCTTGCCATCGCGGCTGACACCATCGTGGAAATGCACATGGCGGATCCACGGCTTAAGAGCTGTAAATGCTTCTTGCATAGTTACATGTGCTACGCGTACTGGGTGCATGATATCCCAGTTGACCTGGATGGCCGGGTGCCCGACGCGGGTCATCACCGCCGCCACGTCGGCAGGGTCACACCAGTCGTCATGGGTTTCGAGGCACACGGTGACGCCGCGCCGACTCGCCTGTTCGGCCACGCTGGCGAGCGCGCCGGCCACTCCGTCCACGGCCTGAGCGCGGCTGATTCCGGCCGGAATGACGCCCCCGAAAACGCGGATACGGCTGGCCCCGATGTCGGCCGCCAGGTCGATGTAGCGCTGCGTGTCCGCAACCATCTGGCTACGCTTCTGCGGGTCGGCGTAGACGCAGGATGTCGCCACGCAGGAGAAGGCGACGCCGCGCACGTCCGCCAGGGCGCGGGCCGCAGTCCGTCCCGCGGCAGAGAGGCCAAGCTCGATCCCATGGCCGTGCTTGCACTCGACCCGCGGCTCCACGCCGTCGTAGCCGAACTCCAGAGCCAGGTCGAGCAGCGCCTCCAGGCTCAACTCGGGGCAGGAGAAACTCATGAACGAGAACTTCATGGCTGACCTTTCCAGTGCCAGGCAGGACACGACACCACCGCGGCGTCACGACGTGCTGGTAATAGAGCACGGGAGCGTGCGAATCTCAACGGGCGCTGGAAGGATGGGTGGGGGAACTGGACGAACTGGACCTACTGGACGAACTGGACTGGGGCGACCGGAAGTGGTACCCCGGGAGGTTCGTCCCACCTCTCCAGTTCGTCTAGTTCGTCCAGTTCGTCCAGTCCGCGGCGGCAACGCCTCAGGCCAGGTTGTCGACGACGAGGTCGCCGACCTGGCTGGTGGAGTAGCCCATGCGACCCGCCGCCAGGGACTTCAGCTTCTTGGCAGTCACGAAGGTGACCGCCTTCTCGATGGCCTGCGCGGCCGCGGTCTCACCGAGTTCGTCCAGTAGCATCGCTCCCGAGCAGATGGCCGCCAAGGGGTTGATGACCCCCAGCCCGGTGTACTTCGGGGCGCTGCCGCCGATGGGCTCGAACATGCTGACTCCGGCGGGGTTGATGTTGCCGCCGGCAGCGATGCCCATGCCGCC
The DNA here is from genome assembly GCA_903837355.1 of uncultured Victivallales bacterium. Taxonomy (GTDB): domain Bacteria; phylum Verrucomicrobiota; class Lentisphaeria; order Oligosphaerales; family JAFGRS01; genus CAILUI01. The sequence continues at coordinate 1,135 of CAILUI010000204.1, read as the reverse complement.
CTGAGTGATCGCACCGAGGTCGGTGATGATGTCGCCAAAGAGGTTGCCGGTGACGATGACGTCGAACCATTCCGGGTTCTTGACCATCCACATGCAGGTGGCGTCCACGTGGCAGTAGTCGGTCTTGATGTCCGGGTACTCGGCGGCGACCTCGTAGTAGGCCCGTTCCCAGAGGTTGTAGATATAGGTCAGGACGTTGGTCTTGCCGCACAACGTCAGCTTGCCGATCAGGCCGGCCTTGCGGTCCGCCTCGGTCAGGCCGCGCCACGGCGCCGCGGCGCTGTGCCGACGCCGCACCAACTCGAAAGCGTAACGCAGGCAACGTTCGACCTGGAAGCGCGAGTAAACCGCGGTTTGGACGGCCACTTCCTGGGGGGTGCCCTTCATGCTGAAACCGCCGGCGCCGCTGTAGAGGTCGCCGGTGTTCTCGCGCACGACTACGTAGTCAATGTGTTCCGGGCCCTTGCCGACCAGCGGGCACTCGACGCCGGGCAGGAGCTTGACCGGCCGCAGGTTGATGTACTGATCGAGGTCGAAGCGCAGACGCAGCAGGATGCCTTTCTCGAGGATGCCGGGCTTGACGTCGGGATGACCGATGGCGCCCAGATAGATGGCGTCAAACTGCTTGAGGTCCGCCACCGCGGTCTCCGGCAGCACCTCGCCGGTCCGCAGATAGCGCTCGCCGCCGAAATCGAAGTCCTGCGTGGCAATGCCGAAACCGTAGCGGCTGGCGGCTGCCTGCAGGACCTTCAGGCCCTCGGCGACCACTTCGGGGCCGGTGCCATCGCCACCGATGACCGCCAGCTTGTACGTCTTCCGGACCTTCGCCTTCTTCACTTTTGCCACCATGACTTCCTCCGCCTGTGGGCGCGCCCGGTTGCCGAGTCATTGAAACCGGATGCCTGTACGGTTCTCGCGTTGCGCCTGAACGCTGGCTTGACACGGGACCTAACACTATAGCATTTGGTCCCGACAATCCCACTGCCGGCGGCGCGGCAGGGTGGTTTTATAATAATATGGAATATACTGCAGTAGAATAAGTTGCATTGTAGTTCTGGATATTTTGTGGTTGCCTGCTATGGTGCTTGTCACTATGGCGATCAGCACCGAACCTACCGGGCAGGCAGTCCAGATC
>CAILUI010000203.1 GCA_903837355.1 uncultured Victivallales bacterium | reverse complement strand
CTCGGTATCGTCAGCCTGGCCGGACTGCCTGTCGCCAAGGACGTCATCACAGCCGCAGGTCAGCCGGACTTTGTAGTTACTCAAAAATCGGATCGTTGATAATCAGGATGTTATGACTCACAGTGCGTAAGTTGGGCTAGCGGAGTACCGCCCTGCGCCCTGCTCTGGGCAATCCATTCCGTCCAGCCTGTCCAGCCTGCCCGCCGCTCGGCACGTGTCCGCCATGGAACTCCTGCCGGAGCCCACCGCCTGCGCCGCCGCTGGCCACTGTAAAGGCCGGTTGACAAGCGCCATCCAAACACTACTTTCGGGGGCTGCCGCGCCAGGCCCCAGAGACCGTACGACGGGGGTCGGCGCCGGCTCTCGACAAGGGAAAGCCAATGGCGGTCAGCTTGCCGCCGGCGGCAGGAGGTTGGCGCCCATGGACAAAGATCTGAAAGATGCGGTCCTGGCGGCGTTCGACGGCGACGCCGACGACAAGACGGCGGCGGCAGACGCCGCCGAGGGCAGCGCCGAGAACGCTGGCAAGACCTCGAGCGCCACCCCCAAAGCGGGCGCCGCCCTGAAAAAGGCGTCCACAGGCGCTGCGCCCAGCGGCCGGCGCTCGCCGACGCCTCTTGCCCCGGCGGGCCGGAAGGCCGCTGCCACTGACGACGCAACCGGCACGCCGGCCGCGTCGCGCCCGCCGGCCAGTTCCCGGCTGTCCCTGCTGCTGATGGCGGTCCTGTTGGTTCTCGTAGCCATCCTTCTGGCCCAGACGCTCAGCCTGAAGGCGGCCGTCAGCCGGCAGGAGGCCGTCCTGAAAGACCTGAAGAAGCTGGCCCGGATCTCGGTTAGCGTCTACCAGGAGCCTGGCAAGCGGCCACAGCAGGTCATCGCCGGCCATGATGTGGATGCGGAAGGCAAAGTCAGGATCGACAAGATGATCATCCGGCCGTTGCCGGAGGAATAGCCCAGCCGCGGGGGCCCTGCAGGCAGCGGGCGGCAGCGCCGGCCCTTCCGCCCTTCACTCGATATTCAGGGCCTGTTCGCGGATGCGCGCGAGTTCAGCCTTGAGCGAGATCACCAGTTCGGCGATGCCCGTTTCCGTGGTCTTCGAGCCGATGGTCGTCGCCTCCCGGTTCATTTCCTGGCAGAGGAATTCCAGCTCCCGGCCAACGTCACGGTCCTGATCGAGCAGATCGATGAACTGATCGAGGTGGCTGCCCAGACGCACGACCTCCTCGGTGATATCCGACTTCTCCGCATAGAAGGCGACTTCGCGAGCCAGTCGCTCGTCGTCGAGCGGCAGTTCGACGCCCAGCAGCGCGATGCGCTCGCGCAGGCGTTTCTGCTGCTGTAACAGGGCCTCGTCGGCACGCACGGCCATGGACTGGACCCGGTCGCGAATCGCGGCCAGGCGATTCTCGAGATCGTGGCGCAGCTTCTCACCTTCGACGCGCTGCATGTTACGAGTGCCATCCAAGGCCTCGTCGAGGGCCTCAACGACCAGGTCGCGAACCGCGTCGCCGGGCACCGCCGCGGCGTCGCGGAGAACGCCCGGCACCAGCAGCAGATCGGCCAAGGTCAGGTGCGGTTCAATGCCGGCGGCCACGGCCACCTCCCGCAGTCTACGGGCGACTTCGGCGGCGTAGGTTGCGTCGATGCCCAGCGAAGCGGCACGCTGCTCTGGCGCCAGCGTGTACTGCACCGTGACCGCGAAGGTGCCGCGACTGACCCGCTCCAACACCCGTTGTTTGAGCAGTGGCTCCAGGGCGCTGAGTTCGCGCGGCATGATGATCCGGATATCCGTCTGCTTGCGGCTGTTGACCGCTGCGACTTCGACGACTACCGAATTGCCGCCCTGCTCCGCCAGGCCGCGGCCGAAACCGGTCATGCTGTTCATCGCTGTCTTCCTTGTTGAGCGCCGTCGGCCGTGGCGTCTGGGGTGGGGGCTCGGGTCGCGGGGCGATCGTACCAGGTCCCGCAGTGCTGCCGCGAGCGCACGCGCCAGGGCATGAAGAGCAACGGCAGCATCTTCCCGGCGAGCCGCCACGGCCCATACCAGCGGGTTTTGCGCATGGACGTGTCGATGCACTGGGGGAGCACCCTGAAGGACATGCCGCGCTCCCGACCCCAGCGCCGCAGCAGCCTGGAGAACGTGATTTCCTCGGAAGCGTAGAGGTCCTGACTGAAGCCGCCGACCTGCTCCCACGCCTCCCGCCGACAGTAGACGAAGGCCCCGGCCGCGTAGCCGAGTCGGGGCGACAGCGCGTTCCACAGCCAGAGGAAGAACCGCGCTCCGGGGTCGGCCTGCTCCGTGGTGCCCACGCGGGCGCCGCCGCCGCAGACCTTACCGCTGTCCAAGGCCGCCAGCGCCGCGCCCAGCAGGTCGGCCCCAACCACGGTGTCGGCATCGACAAACAGCAGGTATCGGCCAGCAGCGACCGCGGCGCCGGCGTTGCGCGCCCGCGAGATCTGGTTCACCGGCTCAAACACCACCCTGGCGCCGTGGGACCGCGCGACCTCTGCCGTGCGATCCGTGCTGTTGTTGTCAACGACGATGACCTCGCCATGGACAGCGGGCATGGCCGCCATGGCCAGGCTCACAGCCGTCAACGTGGCGGGCAGAAACGCTTCCTCGTTGTAGGCCGGGATAACGATGCTGTAGTCGACCGCCATGGGTAGCACCCTTCAGACCGGGCCGGAAAAGAGGTCCGGCTGGGCCGGCCGCAGGGCGCCTTTGCTGACAGCGGGGAGGCCGAAGCGCCGCGCCGCCTTCTCGGTCGCCAGCCGGCCCTGCGCCGTCCGCATCAGGTAACCCTCCATGATCAGGTACGGCTCGTAGACGTCCTCGATGGTCTCTTCGTCCTCGCCCACCGCCACGGCCAGACTCTTCAAGCCCACCGGCCGACCCTCGAACTTGATCAGCATGGCCTCGAGAATGCGGTTGTCCATCTCGTCCAGGCCGTCGGCATCGATGTCCAGCAACTTGAGCGCAAGGTCCGCCATCTCGCCGGTGATGCAGCCCGCCCCGCGGACCTGGGCGAAGTCGCGCACCCACCGCACCAGGTTGTTGGCGATGCGCGGCGTGCCCCGGCTGCGCCGAGCCACCTCGTGCAGGCCGGCGCTGTCGGCCTGTACCCGAAGAATGGCAGCGGAGCGCTTGAGGATGAGTTCCAGGTCGGCAACCGTGTAGTAGTCGAGCCGACAGGACATGCTGAACCGTGAGCGCAGCGGCGACGACAGTTTGCCCTGTCGGGTCGTGGCGCCAATGAGCGTGAACTTCGGGATATTCAGGCGCACGGAGCGCGCGCCGGCGCCCTGCTCGAGCATGATGTCGATGACGAAGTCCTCCATGGCGCTGTAGAGGTACTCCTCGATCGCCACGGGGAGGCGGTGAATCTCGTCAATGAAAAGCACATCGCCGTCCTCGAGTCCAGTGAGTAGACCGGCCAGGTCGCCGGGCTTCTCGATCACGGGCCCGCTGGTGGCCTTGATGGCAGCGCCGCGGGCCGCCGCGATGATGTGGGCCAGAGTGGTCTTACCCAGACCGGGGGGGCCGCAGAGCAGCAGGTGCCCCAGGGCCTCCTGGCGCTCCGTGGCGGCCTGCACGAGGATCAGCAGACGCTCCTTGACCCGGTCCTGACCGGGGAAGTGCTCGAAGCACTGTGGCCGTAAGGTGGCGTCGAGGGCTTCCTCGCGGGCGTTCAACTCGCTGGTGATGAACCGTTCTTGATCCATGGGTAGCGTCAACCGACTCTGGCTGGGCAACTACGAGTTCAGCAGCGCCAGCGCTTTGCGGATCAGGTTCTCGGTGCTCGGCGATTCCGGCGCCGCCGCCTCGCAGAGCTTCTGTACGGCCTTGCGCGCGGCATCGCCCTTGAAGCCCAGCGTTTCGAGCGCCGCCACGGCGTCGGTGGCAGCGCGGGAGGAGCCCGCCGGGCCACCGCCGGAGCGCTCCGCGGCCACTTCGGGAGCGAGGCCGGCCACGCGGTCCCGCAATTCCACGATCAGGCGTTCGGCGCTGCGTTTGCCGATGCCGCTGATCCGGGTCAACGCTTTCAGGTCACCCTGACTCACCGCCGTGCAGAAAGCGGCTACCGGCAGGGAGCTGAGGACATTCAGCGCGGTGCGCGGGCCCACGCCGTTAACACTCAACAGCAGCAGGAACAGGGCGCGCTCGGGAAGGCTGGCAAAGCCATAGAGGGTCAGGCTGTCTTCACGAACCACGAGAACCGTGTGCAGCACGGCCGTCTCGCCGATCCGCGGCAGGTGGTCAAAGGTGCTCATAGGGACCGCGACGGCGTAGCCCACGCCGCCCACGTCCAGCACGATGCCGGAAACCTCACACTCGACCAGTGTGCCGCTCAGCCTGCTGATCACGGTGCGGCCTTCCCCTGAGCCCGCCGCGGCGCCGACGCGGACTTGATGGTTTCCTCGAGCCGCAGCAGGTCAGCCTGCAGGCGGGCCACCGCCGGCTTCGCGGAGACGAGCTGATCGAGGTCCCGGTAGAGCTTCTCGATCTGACCCCGCAGGGCCACGGCGTCGCTGTCCTCACGCAGCACACGGGCCTTCTCGGCGGCCAACTGCAGGCGGACCTCCTGGCTGCGCTGCCGGAGGGCCTCGATACCCTCCGCGGCGCGGGCCCCGGCCAGAGCCAGCAAGGCACTCGCCATGAGCCCGAGGATTGCCGTGCGGCGTCTCATCTGCCGTGGTACACGCATGGATCAAAGGCCCCCGAAGCGTTGAGCACGTAACCCCATCACGGACAGCCTGCGCCCGCGACGCCAGGATCTGCCGCTGCCGGCGCTACCGCCGGCAACCCAGTGCAATATAGGGTTCGCCCGCCGGCGCCGCCAGCGGCTCGGCGGAGCCGCTGGCGGACTCAGGCGTAGGTGCGCTGCAGGGCGATGACGACGCCTTGAATGTACACCTGATCGAGGGGGTAGAACTGACTCTTGTAGGCTTTGTTGGCGGGCCGGAGTTCGATCCGGCTCTCGTGTATGAAGAGTGACTTAACGGTGGTCTCGTTATCCACCAAGGCAATGACGGTATCGCCAATCGAGGCGGCGGCTGTCTGGCGGGCGATCACGATATCGCCGTCCAGGATGCCGGCATCACGCATGCTTTCACCGGTCACCCGCAGGCCGAAGATGGGGTGACCGCCAGCGCCCCGCGGCAACAGGGCCGGATCGAACTGGATCGTCTCCTCGACATGTTCCTCGGCCAACAGCGGCGCCCCGGCGCTGATCCGGCCCAGGACCGGGACACTCAGCGTCAACGAGAGGTGCCGCGGGCTGTCGGCCCGCACCAGGCTGAGACTACGCGCTTTGGAGGAGCGGGTCACATACCCCTTGCGCTGCAGGGCCCGCACGTGGGCGAAGGCGGTCGCCGCCTTGACACCGAAGTGGTCGGCGATCTCGTAGACGGTCGGCGCCATGCCTTCGCGCCGCCCGAACTGCTCGATGAAGTCGAGCAGTTCCTGCTGTTTCACGGTAAGGCCCTTCACGCTACACCTCCCGAATGCGGTCTGTGAACACGTCTTCGGCAACTGCCTATGTGACTTTTATATATCAGTATAATAAACGCATCCATCAGGCTTGTCAAGGGGTAACCCTGGCGACCCAGGGCGGTTCTAAGAAACCGGCGAGGGCGCCGACGGCTGGGTCTGCGATCGCCATTGGGCACCCCCGAGGCCCCCTTGCGGTCGCGCTATGGAGCATAGGGGGGCACGGCGTTGCGCCGGCGCTCGTCGCGGGCATT
>CAILUI010000202.1 GCA_903837355.1 uncultured Victivallales bacterium | reverse complement strand
GACGATGATCTGGGTGACGTGCAGTTGGGCGTCGGTTCCCCCGTCATCGACTACGGCAGTGACGCGGCCGTGCCGCCGGGGCTGGTCACGGACCTGGCCGGCCGCCCGCGGCTGGCCGGCGCGGCCGTGGACCTGGGCGCCTACGAGTCCTGGGACACGGGCACGCCGCCGCCGACGGGTGCGGTGAGCACGCTGGTCGGGTTGGGCTCGGGCCAGTCGGCCGCGACCCCGACGCTGCCGCTCGTCTTCACCGTGCGCTTCAGCCGTTCGGTCACCGGGTTTGGCAGCGCCGATGTGATCTTCGGCGGCACCGGCGCCGTGCAGGCCTGTACGTTGAGCGGTAGCGCTGCCGAATACGAGGTGCGGGTGACCGCCATGTCGGTCCAGGGCTCGATCGTACTGAGCGTTGCCGCCGCGGTTGCGGTCGACGGGGACGGCATCGGGAACGCGGCGTCGAACACGGTCGCGGTGCTGTACGACGCGATCGCACCGGTCGCGCCGGTGATCACGGCGCCGGCCGACGACAGTACGGTCAACCAGGCCCTGCCCCCGATCAGCGGCACGGCCGAGCCGGGCGAGACTCCGGACGGCGACGTAATCAGCGTCACGGTCAGTAGCGACCAACTGGGCGTGCTGGGCTCCACCACCGTGGACGCGAGCGGGCACTGGAGCCTGACGCCGGTCCTGTCCTTGTCGGAGACCACCCACGAGCTTACCGCCACCGCGAGCGACGCGGCCGGCAACACCGGCCCGGCCTCGGCGCCGGTTGCGGTGACGGTGCATCTCGATCCGTATCCGGCGGCGGCGCTCTCGAACCAGATCCTCTACGTCTGGGGCGAAGCGGAGCTGAACGGCGCCCCGGTCCCGGCCGGCAGCATCGTGGCGGTGTTCAGCAGCCGCGATGTCAGCCAACTCTGCGGCAAAGGGATCGTGGGGGAAGGCGGCGTCTACGGAATGATCAGCGTCTATGGGTATGACCAGTTCATCGACACCTTGCCGCACGCCGGCGACACCTTGCGGTTCGAGATCTGGGACTGCAGCAGCGGCGCGGTCTATCCGGCCAAGACCGCGCCAGCCGGCCCCACCTGGACCGCGAACAACTCGGTCTTGCAGGTCGACCTGAGCGCCGGCGGGCTGGACGTAGCGCTGCACCAGGGCTGGAACCTGATCGGCTCCAGTATCGACCTCTGCTGGTACGCCGGGGCGTCCGCGGACGCCGTGCCGTCCCGGCGGCTGTTCGCCGGCCAGGCGCTCGAGTATGTCGGCACCAGTATGGCCACCGCCGCACCCTTGGCGGATCTGGCCGGCAAGTACACCCGCATCACCGGCTTCGACGCCGATGGCGGCCATCTCTTCGACCGCAACCTGCCGCAGGTCGCCACGCTCAGGTACCTGGCCGGCGGCTATGGCTATTGGATCTACATGACCGTTCCGGCGCTGCTGCAGGTGCGCGGACCACCGATTCCGCCCGCGGCCACCACCGACCTGCGCGCCGGCTGGCAACTCCTGACCAACTGGACCGACACCTGCTACTACGTCAACGGCAAGATCGCCCCGGCGGCGATTCCCGCCCCGGATGGCGTCTCCTTCACGGCCGTGAACGGTATTGCCCAGGTCTTCGCCGGCGCGGCGGGGCACGTCCGCGTCACGGGCTACGACGCGGAGGGCGGACATGTCTACGACAGTCAGGTGAGTTCCGACGCCAATTCCCTGCACTACCTCAGTCCCGGCTACGGCTACTGGATCTACCTGGAGAACGAGTTGCCGGACTTCCGCTGGCCGTGAGGCTGAAGGTTGGGTCCTGAAGTCGAGAGGGTGGACAATGAACAGCGAACGAGGTGACGCGATGCGAAGGATCCTGCGCCCGGGTGGCGCGATACTGTGCCTGGCGCTGCTTGTCGGCACGACCACCTGGAGCGCTCCGCCGCGACATTTCCCCGGGCCAAGCCGGACGGCGGACTATCTGTTCGTCTATGGCACGCTCTGCCTCGACGGTCAGCCGGCGCAACCGGGCGTTGAGGTGGCCGTGTTCTCGGCTGCGGGCGTGCTCTGTGGCTCCGGCTGTGTCGAAACAGCGGGACGTTTCCCGGCGATTGCGGTGTACCGCGACGACGCCGGCACACCGCAACGCGACGGCGCCGAGGCTGGCGAGGTATTGCGCTTCCGGGTCTGGGACGTCGGGACGCGGAGTGAGGTCCCCGCCGAGCCGATCGTCAGCGCCGCCCCCGACGGCCAGCGGGTCGCCCCACAGCCATTCTCCTGGACGTGGACGTTCGACCTGGTGCAGGTCGACCTGGTCGTCCGTCCGCAGGCGGATCCACGGTGACCGGCCTGCCTGAGTTGCCGCCTTACCCGCGGCAGGCGCGAAACGGGGCTGCCCCTTGCCGGGGCCTGCTGCTGTCCCTCAGCAACGCCGGGATAGCGCCCCTGACGATCGCAGCGATTGGAGGATTGACGTCCATGGGCAGACTCCAGGGTCATGCCTGCCGAGCCCTGTTCGTCGTGGCGCTTTCCCTGTGCGCCGTACTGGCGGGCGCGGAGCGGACACTCCAGCACTTCGCTGGGGTCCACCCGTCGTTCGAAATGCTCTTCGTCTATGGAACTCACCTGCAGATCGAGGGACTCGACGCCAGCCCCGGCGACGAGGTGGCGGTCTTCGCTGGCGACGGCGTGCTCTGCGGTGCCACACACGTGACCACGGCAGGCAGCTACCCCTTTCTTGCCGTCTACAGAGATGATGCCATGACGCCCCTCGTGAAGGACGGGGCACGGGCTGGCGAACCCCTGTACTTCCGGGTCTGGGATGCCAGCCTGGACCGTGAGTACGGCGGCACCACTCAGATCGCTCTGACCTTCGTCGAGAAGCCAAACGCCCAGGGACAACCCTACTGGACGTCCGGCAACGACGCCTATCGCGTCGACGTGAGCGCCGCGCAGGGGATGACGACGATCAGCCTCGCCCTGTCACCGGGTTGGAATCTGGTTTCGCTGCCCTTTGACACGCCTGCCGACCAGGCCCTCTCGGAACTGCTGGTCGACGCCGCGGGAACCTGCGTTTTTGCCGGCAATATCTGGCGCTGGAATGCTCAAGCAAGACACTACGCCGCGGTCCGTGGTGCTCTCGAAGGCGGGGAAGGAATCTGGTTCTACTCGCCGCGCGCCGCCCCGGTCGCCACCCGGCCTCTGTTCGGCATCCTGAGCAGCCCCGCCGTCCTGCGGCCCGGCTGGAACTTGACGGGTCCCATCACGGACACGCCCATCGCCGACCTCGAGGCGCAGACCGGTCCGTCCGCCAGCGTGTGGCTGTGGGATGCCACCCGCCAGCGTTACCGGTCCCCACCTCCCGGTACGGTGGTGACGCGCGGCATGGCCCACTGGAGCCACGGCGGCGGGGATTGACAGTGCGGGGCCACGGCGGAGACAAGACAGGCGCTATGCCATATCGGCGATCACATGGACACCTTTGCTTGCCGCTGGCGCTGGCCTGCATGGGCCTGCTGCCTGTGCGCGCCGCGTCGCCCACCCATTTCACCGGTGTTCACGCTTCCCCCGAGATGATCTTCCTGTACGGCGAGACTTTTACCATCAATGGCGCTCCGGCTCAGCCCGGCGACGAGGTGGCGGTCTATTCGGCGTCGGGCGTGTTGTGTGGTGCCGTCCGCGTCGAAGCGGCAGGCTGCTACCCGGGCGCTGCCGTGTATCGTGACGACCCCTTGACGCCGACGCTGGATGGTGCGCTCGCGGACGAGACGCTGCGCTTCCGGGTCTGGGACGCCAGTGCCAACCGCGAGTATCTCCAGGCAGAGGTCCGGACCCCGTATGTCGAGAAGCAGACCCTGGCCGGCCAGCCCTACTGGACCACGAGTTGGGACGCCTACCGGGTCGACCTCAGCGCCATCCCCAACGACTACCCGCCCGTTCTGCACGCCACCGCCCGCTCGCTGAGTGAGACGGCAACACCTGCAACCCTCGTCGGCGCCCCCGTCGTTGCCACCGATGCGGATGGCGACTGCATTCGCTACCAGATCACGGCCGGCAATGCGGCTGGCGTTTTCGCTCTGGATGCCGATACGGGGCAGATCAGCGTCGCGGACAGTTCCGGGCTCGCGGCCCGCGTGACGCCGTCCTACGAACTCACCCTGCAGGCGGATGACGGACTGCATACCGTCTCCGCTGCCGTCACGGTGACCGTCGTCCCCAGGCCGCACTTCTCGCTGGCCAGGCCTTCGGCAGAGGCGATTTTCATCTATGGCACCAGGGTGCTGATCTGCGGCCAACCGGCGCAACTCTACGACGAGATCGCCGTGACCTCTGCGTCGGGGACCCGCTGCGGCAGTGTCCAGATCGACACGGCGGGGCAGTATACCGTGACGGTCTACCACGACGATCCGATAACACCGGCTTTGGACGGTGCCCTGGACAACGAGGTCCTGACGTTCCAGGTCTACGATTTCAGTGAAGACCGCGAGTATGCCCCGAGTGCGCGGACCCTCTTTTACGTCGAGAAGCAGACCGCGGACGGTGCCCCTTACTGGACCTCTAACAACGATATCTATCGGGTCGACGTGGATGTTGGCGTTAATTTTGGCGTGGCCGAGAGTGCGGGCGCGTCGCTGGTGTCGGAGTCGGGCACGGCGGACACGTTCACGGTCGTGCTGAGGACGGCGCCGCCCACGAACGTGGTCATCGCGATCAGCAGCCCCGATCTGGGCGAGGTCACGCTCAGCCCGGCCACGCTCACCTTTACGCCGGACAACTGGAACACGGCGCAGACGGTCACGGTTACCGGCGTGGACGACGCCTTCGACGACGGTGATCAGGTTACGCTGGTCACCCTGGCCGTGGACGACGCCAACTCGGACAACACCTTTGACGCGGTCGCCGACCAGACTGTGAGGGTCACGACGACCGACGATGACACACCACCGGATATCAACGTCCAAGGCATTGGACACGATGTGGCCGATGGCGATGTGACCCCCGGCGCCAGCGACGGCACGGATCTCGGTAGTGTTCCGGTTGACCGCGGCACGGCACAACAGACGTTTACGATCCAGAATGCGGGCACCATGCCGTTGACCGTGACCGCCAGCACTCTGAGCGGCGCTGACGCCGCCGACTTCGCCCTCTCCGGCATCGTCCTGCCGCGCCTGGTTGCGGGGGGCGGATCGACCCCCTTCACCGTGACCTTTGACCCCACGGTCGCGGGCACGCGAACGGCAGTGGTTACCCTCACCAGCGACGACCCGGACGACGAGGGCACGTACACCTTCGCCATCCGGGGCACAGGCAACCTGCGCCCGCAGGTCACCGACCGCCTCCCCGCGCCGGCGGCGACCCTCGACGGGTCATCCGCCGTGCTCGACATCACCTTCTCCGAAGCCGTGACCGGCGTCGACTCCACCGACCTGGCGCTCTCGGGTTCGGCCGCAGCCGCTGCGAGTGTCGGTGCTCCTGCGGACCGCGGCGGCAATACCTGGCGCTTCCCGGTCAGCGGCCTCATCAACGGTTCCCTGTCGCTGACCCTGGCGCCCGATGCCGGTGACATCGCGGACCTCGACGGTGCGAGCCTGGACACGCTGAACTGGAGTTATACCGTCGCCCTGACCCCGCTCACCTGCACGGCGGTGGATAAAGCCCGTGCTTACGGCGTGGCGAACCCGGCGCTGACCATCGCCTACAGCGGGCTGAAGGACGGCGACACCGCACCCGCGGTGCCACCGACCGCTGCCTGCGCCGCGACTCCGGCCAGCCCGGTGGGGACGTACACGATCACCCTTTCGGGCGGTAGCGACCCGGACTACACCCTGACGCTGGTCGCCGGCACCCTGACCGTCGACAAGGCCACCCCCCGTGTGACCACCTGGCCCAGCGCCAGCAGCATCCCGGTCGGCCAGACGCTGGCCAGTTCCACCCTCAACGGCGGCGCGGCCTCCGTGGCTGGCACGTTTGCCTTCACCACGCCCAGCACCGCCCCGGAAGTCAGCACGGCGGCGCAAGCGGTGACCTTCACGCCCACAGACGCGGGCAACTACACCACCGTCAGCGGCAGCGTCAGCGTGACCGTTACCCCGGTCACCCGCGTGGCGACACGAAATGGTCCGTGGAACGACCCGGCGACCTGGGACGGTCCTGTGCCCGCCACCGGCCAGGATGTGCGCATTCCCGCCGGCATCAGCGTGACCTTGAACGTGGGCTCGCCCGCGATCCGTAACCTGACTCTCGCGGGCACTCTCGCGCTCGGCGCCAACACTCTCACGATGAAAGGTAGTTTTGCCAACACTGGCACCCTCGATCCCGGCACCGGCACCGTCGTCCTGACCGGCGGCGGCGCCCAGACCCTGTCCGCCACCGCGCCCGGCACCCTCACCTTCTGCAACCTGACGCTGAACAAGGATCCGCAGACCGCCACGGTGACCGCCACCAGTAAACTGACGGTGACCCAGCACTTGACCATTACCGAGGGCAAACTCGTCAGCGCCAGCGATTACACCGACATCCTCATTGCCACCGACGGCACGCTGGTGTTGACCAGCGACATCACCGTCAGTGGCAACCTCGTGATCCAGGGCGCCGGCACCCTGACCACAGCCGGCCATGGCATCACCTTCGATGGCGGGGTCGAACAGAACCTGACCCTGGCCTCCCTGACTACCTTTGCCAATCTGACCGTGACGGCCGGCACCACCCTGATCGAGACGGCGACGGCCGACAATGCCTCTGTCGCGGGCACGCTGAGCAATGCCGGCGTGATCCGCAAGACCCAGCCCGTGGCCGCCACCGGCGCCTATCACTTCGGCCTGGCCGGCAACTCCGGCGCCGGACTGACCATCGCCGTGACCAGCCTGACCGG
>CAILUI010000201.1 GCA_903837355.1 uncultured Victivallales bacterium | reverse complement strand
CTGGACTGCCTGCCCGGTAGGTTCGGTGCTGATCGCCATAGTGACAAGCACCATAGCAGGCAACCACAAAATATCCAGAACTACAATGCAACTTATTCTACTGCAGTATATTCCATATTATTATAAAACCACCCTGGGGCGCGCCGGTGCACTACCACTCGGCGGTGATGTGGCTAACCCGTCGTACGTGTGGTCGAGTCCCATCTGGGTCCCGCGGCAGCCGTGGCGCCGCCGAGTTGCAGGGGCAGCCACCCGCTCGTGTTCTGCGGAGGCCATTGCGGTCTGGCGGTGTTGCGCGCGCTGAAAGACGCGGCACATTCTTAGGCACGAAGACGGACGTGCGAGCATCCTGTCGTTGACCACAGAGGAGTGACTAGCGATGGCCAAGATCACCCAGAGCGCCAAGCCTGCCACGGCCGCCAAGGCGGCCGCGCGCGCGGCGTCTGCCAAGAGTGCCAAGGGCGTCACGAAGCCTTCCCTGGACCTGTCGCCGCGCGAGGCGACGCGGGCCTGGTTCCGTGAGGCCAAGTTCGGTATGTTCATTCACTGGGGCGTGTACGCGCTGCTGGGCAAGGGCGAGTGGATTCAGACCGTCGACAAGATCCCGCAGGACGAGTACGCCAAACTGCCGTCGCAGTTCAATCCGAAGCGTTTTGACCCGGACGCCTGGGCTGACCTGGCGGAGCGCGCCGGGGTGAAGTACATGGTGGTCACCACCAAGCACCACGATGGCTTCTGCATGTTCGATGCGCATAACACCGACTGGAAGGTCACCAAGACCCCCTACGGCAAAGATGTGCTTGCCATGCTCACCAAGTCGTTCGAGACCAAGGGCATCAAGGTCGGCTACTACTACTCGATCATGGACTGGCACCACGACGACTACCTGCCGCGCCTGGACTGGGAGCAGGAGAGCCGGCCGGCGGCAGGCCACGACGTCATGAACTACATCGCCTACATGCGCGAGCACATCCACCAGCTCATGACCGAGTACCGGCCGGCGCCCTTCGTGCTCTGGTATGACGGCGGCTGGATGAACAAGCCCGAGGAGCTCGGCGGCAAGGAGACCAACGCCGAGGCCCGGCGGCTGAAGCCCGACATCCTCATCAACGACCGGCATTTCACCAAGGAAGACCTGGTCACCCCTGAACAGCGCATCCCGCCGACCGGCATGCGCGATGAGAATGGCGAGCCCGCGCTCTGGGAAGCCTGCCTCACCATGACCTCGCACTGGTGGGGCTATGACCAGCATGAGAAGGTCTACAAGACCAACGAGTATCTCATCCGGATGCTGGTTGATATCGTCTCCAAGGGCGGCAATCTGATCCTGAACATCGGCCCGAAGGCAGACGGGACCATCCAGAAGGAGTTCCGTGACCGCTTGCTGGCCATCGGCAAGTGGATGGATCGGTACTCCGAGGCGATCTACGGCACCACCGCCAGCCCCTTCAACCTCCTGCCCTTCTATGGGCGGGTCACCACCAAGGGCAGCCGGTTGTACGTGCACGTGTTCGAGTGGCCGGGCGACCGCATCGTGCGCCTGCCGAACCTGCAGAACCAGGTGCGGGAAGCCTACCTGCTCGGCAAGAAGAAACAGACCGAACTGCCCTTGGCACGCGAAGGTGCGGACTGGGCCATCAAGCTACCGAAGAAGGCCACCGACAAGAGCGCCAGCGTCCTGGTGGTGGAACTGGACGGCCCGCCGCAGGTGGCGCCGTTTGTGGTCGGAGCCGACGCCAAGGGCGTCATCGAACTGCCCGCACTGTATGGCTTTCTCGAAGGCCCCCACGGCCAGCGCATCCGCTACGAGAGCCGCGATGGCAGCATCCACGCTGGCAACTGGATCCGCTCCCCCGACAGCATCGAGTGGAGCTTCCAGGCGCCCCAGGCCGGAGTCTACAGCCTGGTCATCGACCACGCCGTCGCGGCCGGGCAGGGGGGGACCGTCTTCCAGGTCTTTGTCAACGGCACCATCGCGGCTCGCCTGGCTCCCAACGGGGTGCCGTTCTCCAGCGGCGATGGCGACATCGTTGGCGCCGCCTCCATGGAGTTCACCTCCCGCGCCACCGCCGGCGAGTTCAAGCGGCGGACTCTCGGCAACGTCAAGCTGCAGAAGGGCGAGAACAAGCTCAAGATGGTGGTCGGCAAAGTCGCCAAGCAGTCTTCTCTCGACCTGCGCGGCGCGCTGCTGAAGCCGGTCAAGTAGCCAAGGTTCGGGCCTGGCGGCTGCGACCCTCGCGCGGGGGACTAGCGATACATGAGTCGGGTGGTATTCACCATCGTGGGTGTGGCCGTGGCCCTGTGCTCTGGTTGCGCGACTCCCGGCCCGGCGGCCAGGACGCTTCTCGATGATGCGTTCGCCTCATTCCGGCCAGAGGTGTGGAACGCCGCTTCCGGGGAATGGGCGGTCGCCGAGCACACCCTGACGGCGACCGGGTCCGGCCTCTGCACGACCCAGGCCGCCGGTTTCGAGCGCTACGCCCTGGCGCTGCGCTTCCGGACCGAACAGCCGGGGCGGAATGCCTGGGATGTCGCCTGGATCTACTTTAAGTACCTTGATGCCAATAACTACTATAGTCTGTTGCTGCAGACGACGGGCGCGCTGGAGGTGTACAAGACCACGGCGGGTGTCCGCACCTGCCTGGGTACTCAGGCCAGCAGCCTGAGCCCGTTGGCGTGGAATTCCTGCCGCGTCACCGTTGCCGGCATGAGGATCACGGTTGAGCTGGATGGCGCGCCGACCTTCAAGATCGTTGATACCGAGCCCTTCGTGGCCGGCCGCATCGGGCTGTGCAGCCTCGGGGCGCAGACGTGCCGCTTCACCGATCTCACCGTGTTGGCATTGGGCGACCCGCCCGCCCCCCGGCCGGCCAACCCGGCGCGCCGTACGACGGCGGCTTCCCGCACGCTGAATGCGCCCGGGAACACCCTCGAGCTGGCCTTGGCTGACCAGTTCAGGTGCCGGTTTGCTCGGGACGACAGCAGATGGAGGGTCGCGGGTTTCGACGTCTGGAATCGCAGCACGCGATCCTGGGAGCCGAAGTACGTCCCCTGCAACGGCGAGTTCCTGGTCCTTGACCCAGCACCGGTTTTCGGACCACAGGCGGCCGGTGCCTTTGCCGACTGGTGCGAGCCGATCCGCGCCAAGGGGGTCGAGGGCTACCGCTTCTCTGGCAGCACGCCCTACGGCGGCGTCCGCCTGGATTGGCAGGCGGACTACTTCCTCAGGCAGGGCGATGCACTGCCCAGGCTGCATGGCGAGATCACCTACCGGCCGGACCGTGACGCGAACCCCGGCCACCTGCCCAAGGTGGCGCTACGCACCGTGGAGACGGCGGCGACGGCGACGGGATCGATGGCGCACATCATGGGCTATGAGTTCAGCCCCAAGCCGATCCTCATCGAGCGCGGCTACCCGGCGCTGTGGATGCGCTCGGACCTGGGTTCCAGCACGAACAACTGCCTGCTCATGGCTGAGGTCGAGCAGACCGCCGGCGAAGGGCGCTATTTCATCTACAACCGTTCCGCGAGCGCGCCGTTCTTCACCTACTGGGTTCTCGGTTCGATGGCGGGCGGCCGCGACCAGCACTTCTGGAGTTGGCGCCAGCCACGTGCGGTCGGGACTTACCCCGAAGAGACCTTTCTCGATGCCGAGAAGGAGTACCGGTTGCGCTTCAGTCTGGTGTTCGGCACCGGCTACAGCGACCTGGATTTCTACCGCCTGTACTGGGCCCGGATGGTGGATGCGGCCTGCCCGATGGAACAGGTGGCGTTCTGGGCGACGAACTGGGACGAGTGTGGGAAGGGGCTGGTCGAGGAGGAGAAGGACCTCGAGACCCCCGGCGACAAGTACGTGGATGGGTACGGCTACTTCCCGAGCCCTAAGAAATGCACTACCTCGCACCCGGCGGCTGCCGGTGACACCGTCGCCTGGTGGGGCTCGGTCGGGATCATCCAAGGCGCGCTGTACTACGCCTGGGCAACCGGTGACACGGCCAGCTTCGCGTTCTATGTCGAGCGTCTGCGCAACCTGAACCTGCCCCAGTGGCAGGCCAGCGGCGTCGACGGGTGGTTTGGCGAGTTCTGGCGGAAAGACGCGGGGTACATCGATTGGGCCAGCATGTGGGGCACGCTGGATGGCGGGGCGTACGACCTGTACCACGCTTACCGGATCACTCGCGACCCGGCGTACCTGAAGGTCTTCCTCGGGATCGTTGATCACGTTCGGGACCATCTGCTGTCAACGGGCAATACCTTTGGCGAGCACCGGACTGCCAAGGCCGGTGACTGGTACTACTTCACCCCCGAGTCGTCGTTCACGAAGGCCGAGAAGGTTAAGCAGGGTGAGGACCCCGGCGACTACCCCGGGAGCGTCGCCGTGTATGCGACGTTGTGCCTGCTGGCCTATGCGGAGACCGCAGAGCCCCGGTATCGCGAGAGCGCCTTCGACTGTATCGACCACGTCAACAGCTTCCTGGGCAACGTCCAGAGAATGTGGACGCTGGGCCGGATCACCAAACCCAACGGCTTTGCGTTTGCCTGCCTGGCAAATGTCAAGAGGTACGAGCTGACCCAGGACGAGCGCTACCTGGACGACGCTGAGCACTGGCTGTACCTGCTGCTGACCATGTACCATCTGCGGAACGAGAACGGCGACGAACTGGGTCTGGCCCACGCCGCCGGCATGGGCGAGTTCGACTATGTCTGCGTGGCGACCTTGGAGACGGTCAAACCACTGGTCGTCGTCGCGAGCTTCCTGAAGTACCGCCTGAACCCGGCCCTGTTGCGTTACCTCGCCATCGCCGACCGCCGGCACCTGGTGGTCTTTCCCAGGAACCACCCTGAGGGGACCTATCCCTACCGCTTCATTCCCTTCGAGCAGGTTCCCGAACGGCGCAGCTTCTGCACCTACATGGCCGGGACGACACTGAACGAGAATCTGCTGCTGCACGGTCTGCATACGGTCAGCGACCCGGCCGTCACCGCGGTCTGCCTGGATGCCGCGGCGGGTGGACTGGACCTCAAGGAAGCGCGGCACCTGGTGCTGTTCAACCCGCTGTTGACGGCGAAGGCGGTTGGACTTACCGTGCAGGGGTTGCACCCGGGAACCTACGCCGTGACGACCGGCGAAGCCGCGCCACGGCCGATGTCCCACCAGGCCTTGGCGGAGTCGGGAATCCAGATCGCGCTGGCGCCAAAGACCGGGACCCGAGTGGTGATCGTCAGGCACTGAGGTCCCAGCACCCGACGGGGAGGAACGCCTATGCTCGGCGGCCGGGTTGGTATCGCGGGGGTTCTGCTGTTGGCGGGGAGCGCTGCTATTCCGGCCAGCGGGCAGACGGCCTACTGCCGGGCCGACCTGCCGCCGCTGCTGGAGTTCCTCGACGGCACCCCGGTCGCGACCACGGCGGACTGGGATCGCCGCCGGGAGGAGATCCGCCGGCTGCTGGTCGAGACGTTCGTCGGCGAGTACCCCCCGGAGACTCCTGCGATCGTGCAGGCGGAGGTGCTGGAGGAGCAGCGGCCCGAGGACGGCTCGCGGCGGCAGCGGGTGAAGGTCACGCTCGGCACCCCGAAGCGGGCGGCCTTCGAGATGTGGGTCTGGACGCCCAGGGGCGATGGTCCGTTTCCCGTGCTGCTGACGGCGCCCCGCGCCTACCAACTCGGCTGGGCCGAGATGGCGCTGCAGCGCGGCTACATCGTCGGTCTCTACCCCGGTCTCGACCACATGCACACGGAGCCGGCCTACCCCAACTACGAGACCGTCTGGAACACCTTCCGTGCCGAGTACCCAGTCGCCACCTGGACCGAGACCTCGACCAAGGCCTGGCTCGCCAGCCGGGCCCTGGATTACCTGCTCGACCCGCGCTCGGGCTGCCGAACGGCCCACGGGCAGGTGGCCATCATCGGCTGGTCGCGCTACGGCAAGCAGTCGCTGGTCGCGGCGGCGTTTGACACGCGCATCACCTGCGTGGTGGCGCGGAGCGCCGGTTCGCCGGCTTCGTCCCCGTACCGCTTCTCCTCTCATCTCGAAGGCGGCGAGACCCCGACCGGCTTCCCCGGTGACTGGTTCCTGCAGAGCACGCGACTCTACAACGGGCGCGAGAACGAGATGCCCATCGATGCCCACGGCTGGCTGGCCCTGATCGCGCCGCGCCGCTGCCTGCTGCATACGGCCGAGCACGACGACGCCTCGGACCTCACCTTTGCCGTGGAGCGGGCCTACCAGGAGGGGAAGAAGGTCTACGGGTTCCTCGGCCAGCCGGGTCACCTCAAGCTCGACTACCGGCCCGGCGGCCATGGGCCGCTCACCGACCCGCAGCGCCAGCGCAATCTCGACTGGATCGACCTCAGCTTCGGCCGCGGCACGGCCCAGGCGGCTGCGTTCCCTGAGCCGCGGCTGTTTCACGCCTTCGACTGGTCTGCCTGGAAGGCCCTGCAGGCCCAGGATGACCTGCGGGTACCACCCCCGGCGTCTGCCGGGGATCGTGCTGACGCGATCCGCGCCCGGATCGCCTGGACGCTGGGCCGCGCCCCCGAGCGCATCGTGCCGCCCGTGGCGGAGCCGCTCCTCTCCCGGGCCCAGGAGATCGAGCGTTACGGGGAAGACCGCGACCCCGACCGCTGGGCCTGCCCGGACACCGCTCGCGTTCCCGTCGTTTTCGGTGAGGGCGTACGCGGCAATCTGTACACCAGCACCAAGGCCAACGGCACCGCCATGCCGGTCGTGATCTGGCTCCACAACTACAACTGGGCCATGGGCTACTGCTCGGACTGCGAAGCGGTCATCCCCTGGGGGCAGTTCGAGGTGAGAACGCCGTATCATTACCTCGCCAGTCGGGGCTATGCCGTTCTAACCTTTGACCAAGTCGGCTTCGGAACACGCTTGGAGGAAGGCCGCGACTTCTATGCGCAGTACCCCAGGTGGTCGAAGCTGGGGCGGATGGTCCACGACGTACGGGCGGCGGTGGACTTCGCCGTCGAGGGCAGGGGTCAGGCTCATGGCGAGGTGCCGAGCCTCGACGGGCAGCGGGTTTACCTGCTGGGGTATTCGCTGGGCGGGATGCTGGCCCTGCATGCCGCGGCGCTTGATCCGCGGGTTGCCGGCGTTGCCAGTTTCGCCGGCTTTACGCCGTTCCGTACGGACCGCGACGCGAAGCCCACCGGCGGCATTCGGCGCTTCTGGGAGTGGCATGGGCTCCTGCCCAAGCTGGGCCTATTCCATGGCCGCGAAGCCGAGATCCCCTACGATTACGACGACCTGTTGGCCCTGGTCGCCCCGCGACCCTGCCTGATCGTCGCGCCGCAGCGGGACCGCCATGCGGACTTCGCCGAGGTCGCCGCCTGTGTCGAGCGCGCCCGCCAGGCGTGGCCGACGGCGGGGGGACGCAACGCCCTCGCCTGGCTTTCCCCAGACGATTTCTCGCACTTCCAGAATCCGCAACAGGAGATGTTTGTGGACTGGCTGAGCCGGTGTCTGGCACCCTGAGCGTCGAGACCGGTCCTCTTGGAGAGGCGCCCGGCCGCGGGCGCAGCGGTGGCGGCCCACCGCCTCTCCACGGGTCGGAACCGTACCGCCGCGTGCCCCCACGCGGTCGCGGGTGAGGGCACCCGCGCGTACTGACCTCCTGCGGTGGCGGCCCACCGCCTCTCACACTGGTCGGAACCGCACCGCCGCGTGCCCCCACGCGGCCGCGGGTGAGGGCACCCGCACGTACTGACATCCG
>CAILUI010000200.1 GCA_903837355.1 uncultured Victivallales bacterium | reverse complement strand
CTCGGTATCGTCAGCCTGGCCGGACTGCCTGTCGCCAAGGACGTCATCACAGCCGCAGGTCAGCCGGACTTTGTAGTTACTCAAAAATCGGATCGTTGATAATCAGGATGTTATGACTCACAGTGCGTAAGTTGGGCTAGGCGATGTCAAGAGCCACGATTCCTGCACCGTCCGCCGAGGCTTGCGCCAGCACGGCCAGGTCCTATACTGAAGTGAGAGCCGGGCCGCGTCTGCGTCAACGGTCACCGCCGCCCAGCCGAGGAGCGTTCAGTCATGCACAGCCCGAAGTGGAGCATCTTCTACGATTTCCACACCCAAGTGGCGCAGCCCGACGTCGGCGAGACCTTCGATGCCGAGGCCTTCACCGGCCGGCTCAAGCAGTGCGGGGTCGACTTCATCGTCTTCCACGCCCGCTGCAACCTGGGGATGGCCTACTACGACACCAAGGTCGGCATTCGGCACCCGTCGTTGCAGTACGACCTCATCGGCAGGATGTCGGAGGCCTGTCGGCGCAACGGCATCACGATGTCGGTGTACTTCAACGTCGGTCTGAGCCACGAGGAAGGGCTGCTGCACCGGGACTGGCTGAAGGTGACGCCGGAGGGCTACGTCTACACTCCGGATCGGATGAACCACTTCTTCCGGCTGATGTGCTACAACACCGACTACGCCGACCATCTGTTGGCGATGATCCGCGAAGTGGTCTCGGGCTACCCGGTCGCCGGCCTTTTCCTCGACTGCATGCACCGGACGCCCTGCGTGGGGGTGGAGTGCATCCGCGAGATGAAGCAGCGCGGCGTTGACTGGCAGGACCCGGCGCAGGTGGCCGAGTTTGCCCGCGTCTCGCAGGTGCGCATGGCGCAGCGCATCCGTGATGCTGCCCTGGCGCTGCGGCCGGACCTGATGCTGTACTTCAACGGTGTCAGTGCCGAGGACCAGGCCGAGATCGGGACCTACCTGGAGTACGAGTGCCTGCCCACCGGCGGCTGGGGCTACGAAGTGCTGCCCGTCTACGCGCGCTACCTGCGCAACCTCGGCAAGCAGGTGCTCAACATGACCGGCCGCTTCCACCGCTCCTGGGGCGACTTCGGCGGCATCCGCTCCGAGGCCGGCCTCGAGTACGACTGTGTCTACGGACTGGCGAACGGCCTGCGCCCGACCATCGGCGACCATTACCACCCGCGCGGCGATCTCAACCCCGCGGTCTTCGATCTGATCCAGACTATCTACAGCCGCCTGCAGAAGCTCGAGCCGTGGATCGAAGGCGCGGTTCCGGCGGTGGACACAGCGGTGGTCGCCACCAGCCCCGACGCCCTCGGCGGTGCGGTCATCGGCGCGACGCGGATGCTCTGCGAGCTCAAGGCGCAGTTTGACGTGGTCACGCCCGCCGCCCACTGGCGCGACTACCGGCTGCTGGTGCTGCCCGATACGACGGTCCTGGACGAGCCCCTGGCGGCCCGGGTGCGCGCCCATCTCGACCGCGGCGGCGCCGTCATCGCCAGCCACCACTCCGGGCTGGACCCCGCGCTTCGCGGCTTTGTGCTCCCCGAGTGGGGCGTGCGCTATGCCGGCGAGGATCCGCTGGTGAACGAGAAGTGGGACCAGGGACAGCAGAGCAACTTCGCGATCCCCGAGCCGGCCTACTTCCGTGCCGAGGGTGCTGCCGCCGCCGGCCTGCCGGAGATGCCGGTGAACTGCTACGAACGGGGCGCCATTGTCGAGGCGCTGGGCGGCAGCGCCGTGCTCGCCCGCGTCGTCTCATCCTACTTCCCGCGCCACTGGGATGGCGAGCATCACCACCTCTACATCGCCCCGGACCGGGTGACCGAGCGGCCGATGGTGACCCGTTGCGGGCAGGTCGTGTATATCAGTCATCCGCTGTTCACGTCCTACTACCGTTACGCCCCCCTGCCGGTACGCACGTTGGTCGGCAACCTCATCGCCGCCGTGCTGTCTGATCCCTTGTTGATAGTCGACGGGCTGCCGTCCTTCGGGCGGGCCATGGTGACGCAACAGGCGACCCGGCGGATGGTCTGGTTGACCGCCTATGTTCCCGAGCGTCGCGGGGTGTCCATCGACATGATCGAGGAACCGATCAGCCTGCGCCAGACGGGGGTGCGCTTGCGCCTCGACGGCCGGTCGCCGCGGCGGGTCTACCTGGCGCCGGCGGGTACGGCGTTGCCGTTTGTGGTGTCTGGCGGTTACATCGCGGTGACGGTCCCCGAACTGTGCGGTTACGCCGTGGTTGTGTTCGAGGAATGAATGGACCCACAGCAGGCATTTGCGGAGTTGCGGCGCCGCCTGGACCGGCTGCGCCTGCTCAATGCCGATCTTGGCGTGGCGCAGGTTCAGGAGTTGTACCGCCTCGCCGACGAGGCCGAGGCGGATGCTTTCGGCGAGATCGAGACCTTCACCGAAGACCTCATTGAGCTCTACCTCGGCAGCCCCGCGAAACGGGTCGCCGAGCAGGTGCTGCGCGAGTATTTCCACGAGCTCGGACGCTCAGCGCGCCTGCTCGCGGAGAGCGGCGCCGTCGACAAAGAACCGCGCCAGGCAACCCCCGAACAGCAGTCCGTGGCCTTGGTCCCGCGGGAGCTCTATACCCCCCTTGAATGGTGCCGAGTACTGTGCGCCGTCGAGGTGTCGCATGACCTGATCAAGGCGGTGGAGGCCTGCCGCCGGCGCAGTGAACTGGTCGGGACCGTGCTCGAGTACGCCTTCGTCGTCATGCTGCGGCTGGATGAGGAGCGGGCCCTGCGCTGGCAGGTCGCCTTCCTCGAGGCCAACCGCGGCTGTCTGGACCCGGACGTGGTTCGCGATCTGGCCAACGCCTGGCTCACCCGGCCGAGCCTGTCGCGGGCGGCCCTGGCCTGGGCCGAAACCTGGAGCGCCGACCAGAATCTCCTGCAGCAGTGGCCGCATGTGGTGCGCCGCGCCGACCGCTTGCTCTGCCAGCACGCGCTGGATGCCTGGACGGCCCTGCTGCCGGCCCGCAGTGCCATGGTCACGCGCCTGCACCGGCTGGTGCGGGAGCAGGAGACCGATGACCGCAGCCTGCTCGCCTGGCTGAAGTCTGCCCTCACCGACATCGGCGAGGCCATTCTGCGCTTCGTCAGCCTCAGCCGGCAGGTCGAGGCGGCCGATGCCGCCGCGGCGTCCTGGCGCAGCGGTGCCATCGTGCGCGAGATCCTGCGCATCGAGAGCCTGTTCACGCCGGCGCTGCTCACCGCGGACCGTATCCTGGATGTGCCGGACGGGGCCAATACCTTCGCGGTCGCCTTCTTCGGACTGGTCGGCAAGGGCCGGCAGCAGTGGGAGGAGACCCTCCTGCGACTGGCCGAGAGTGCCGTGCGCAAGGCCTTTCTCGAGGATATGCGCGCCGGAGTCGGCCCCATGCGTACCATCGAGCGCCTGACCTTCGGGGATCAGCAGGCCCGTGAGTACGCCATGGGCGAACTCGACGCGGCCAGCCTGCAGTTTGACTCGGTGCGGCAACGCGAAGGGGTCGTGCGCTTCCTGAGCGTCTTCCTGGCGAGTTACCGCGAACAGGAACTGCTGGGTGGGGAGATCCTACGGCGCTACCGCAGCCTCATGCGGCTGATGCACGAGGACCACCTGCGCCGGGTGCTGGCGCCGGATCACTTTGCGGAGGTCATGCAGCGCTCGATTCTGCGGGACCTGGCGGCGGTCGCGGCCGAGTCTCGGCGCTTCCTGGGCCGGCGCCGGGCGCTCGAGAGCAGCCTGCCGGAACTGGTTGCCGCCGAGCTCGAGTTCACCCAGGGGATTCGGCGCCGGCGGCTGCGTCTGATCCACACGCTTCTTGGATAAGCGCGGCCAGGCGCTCCCACTCCCGCGCCACCCGTTCACGCTCCTCCGGCACTGCCACCACGCGCACGGCAAAGGTGCGCAGATAATCCCCTTCCAGCGAGCGCCGGTGGTCGCGGTCTTTCTCGAACAGCCCGAAGCTGCCCCCTGCCCCGGTGGAGTAGATACGCACGTCCTGCGGCAGGAGTTTGCGGAAGTAGGGCATCGGGGCCACCAGGATGTCGCCCACCGGCAGCCCGCAGCAGGACGCCAGGCGCCCCTCGAGGGCGAACAGGGCCTGGTAGTCAGTGCAGAACTCGGCGAACCGGCGTAGGGGGGGGCGCGGCCACTCCAGAACCTGCATCGGCTTGCCCGAACAGCGCTCGACAAAGCCATAGCCTTCCGGCCGGATCGCCAGCACCGTCCGATGCAACCGGCGGCTGGCCAGGCGCGCCTCCAGGCGTCGCGCCACCGCGCTGCGCCCCGCCCGCAGCCAGCCGCTCAACTCGTCGTCGGTCATCGACCAGAGGAGCTGCGACTCGCCTGGACGCAGCGTGGCCAGCTCTTCCTGCACGGCCCGCTGTAGGAGGCGCTGTGCGCTCAGAGCGGCCTTGTTCAGATAGCCGTGCTGGTGCAGATAGGAGTAGAACTTCTGCAGGCGTTTGACCTCCTCGATGAACTTCTCCTCGATGGCCAGGGCCTCGCCGTCCAGCATCGTGTAGAACTGGATCTTCTCGATGTCCGGCGCGCCGGTGAAGCCGATGTGGAGCGCATCCCGCATCAGGTAGTCGAGCTTGTCGGTACCGAGGTTGCGGTCGGTGACCCATTGCGCCAGCGGTTGCTCGCCACGCAGCATTGCGGCGATGTCGTCAAAGCCGACGCCGCACTCACGCAGCTCGCCGCGCAAGGCCTCG
This sequence comes from uncultured Victivallales bacterium, assembly GCA_903837355.1. Classification (GTDB taxonomy): domain Bacteria; phylum Verrucomicrobiota; class Lentisphaeria; order Oligosphaerales; family JAFGRS01; genus CAILUI01. The sequence continues at coordinate 75,254 of CAILUI010000200.1, read as the reverse complement.
AGGCAGCGCAGGCCATGCGCGTGGTGGTCGCCGCCGAGGACGGGCTCGATCTGGTGGGAGAAGGGCCCATGGCCCAGGTCATGCAGCAGCGCGAAGGCGCAGACCAGCCGCGCCGGCTCCTCGGCCAGACCGTGAATGCGGCAAAGCCGTTGCGTCAACCCCAGGCACCCGAGCGCGTGCTCGAAGCGCGTATGGACTGCGCCGGGAAAGACCAACGAGTTGACGCCGAGCTGCTTGCGTCCACGCAGGCGCTGAAAGTACGGGTGGTCGAGGAGCGGGCGGAACGCGCCCACGTCGACCGGCGGCGAGGCCGGAATGCAGATGGCATGCAGAGGCATCACGGCAGGATCACCTTTCGCGCCGAACCCGCGCCCCACGACTCCTGCCTAACCTAGCCGCCACGCGCCGCGCCGCAATCCGGTCACTGCAGCTTGAGGATGACCAGCACCTTGCCGCCAGCCGGGTCATCGAGACCGACAACAACGGGCTTTCCCTCGCTCAACGAGAGTCGCGTCTGCACCAGATCCTTCTGGTTCTGGCTGACCCGCACCATGGCTTTGTTATCCTGCACCTGCGAGAGATCGAGCCGGTAGCCCTTGGCGAGGGTGGCCGAAGCCCCCTCGCGCAGGTCGATCGTGGCCTCGCCCTCCAGGCGGAACGACTTGAGGCCGGAGTTCTGCTGCAGCAGCGGTAGGACGTCGTTCAGGCGGGTGTCGACGCTGCCGGCGTCCTTGCTGCCGGTCACCAGTCGCACCGACAAGGGCAGGCCGGCGGCTTGGGCGAGCGTGACCGCGGCGGCCAGGAACAGGGCGACGACGGTCAGACGGGACTGTGTGCTCATGGTCATACTCCCTCGCTCAAGGGGGCGCCGCCGTGTCGGCCGACGCCACCCAGATCACCGTACCACCGTTCTCGGCATCCTCGACAATCATGACGGAACTGTAGTCCGACAAGACCTCGACTTCCTCAACCTTCGAGAGCTCTGCGGGCGGCGGCGCGACGACCACTGCCGCCACCTGGCGCGGCGAGATCGACGGCCGCAGCGTGGCGATGGCCGCCACCAGCAGCAGCAGGGCCAGCGCCGCGGCGGCCCAACGCAGGGACAAGGCCGCACCGCCTCTGGCGGGCGCCGGCTCGGCGGGTTGCTGCACGGTCAGCGAGGCGCGGGCCCGGAAATCCTGCCAGAAGGCTGCGGCAGGCCGCGGCGCCGGCAACGACGAGGCCTCGCACAGCGCCTTCCTGAGGGCTCTGTCGCGCTCGGTTAGCATAGCCGTAAGTCCTTCTTAAGCAATACTTTACGAAGCTTATACTTGGCATAGAAAAGGCGCGACATGACCGTTCCGATGGTGACCCCGGTGGCGGCCGCCACCTCCTTGTAGCTCAGCCCATCCACCTCCCGTAGCAGCAGCGTGGCGCGGTGGTCCGGGCTCAGTTGGCGCAGTGCCGCAGCCAGGTCTCCGCCCAGGTCCAAGCGCTCGGCGTGGCGGTCGGAGCCCTCGGCACGGGGATCGGCAACCCGGTCCAGGAGGGGCGTCTCCTCGTCCGTGGTGCCCGCATCGTGAACGAGCCTCTCGTCCTCGCGGTGGCGACGCCGGAGGTAGTCCAGGGCGCAGTTGCGGGTGGCGGTACAGAGCCAGCTCCGCAGCGCCTCGTCACCGCGGAAGCGCGGGATGGCTTTCCAGGTTTTCAGGTAGGTATCCATCACCACGTCCTCGCCGTCGCTCGCACCCACCACTCGGCAGGCGAGGCGATGGAGCAGCGGTCGGAACTGTTCGAAGACGGCTGCGAACGCCTCGACATCACCGCGTCGAGCCCGGTCCAAAAGCTGTTCTGTGGACGGGCTCATGGCAGCCGGTTTCTGCTCCGTTTCGCCGCGGCTCAGGGCGACGTTGCCGACGGTCCGCCCCGCGGTTGGGGGGGCGGCGAGCGCGGTCTCTGCAACCCCGGCGCCTGGAGTGGTAACGCCGGGGGGGCTCGGGTTATTCAACGGTCGGGGCATCGCGGCGGGTATCCGGGCCTGAAGAGGGTGCAGGGGCGGCCTTTGCGGCGAGCCAGTAATGGGCCGCGCGCAGGGGCGGATCGTTGAGCAGGCGCAGTTCGACGCTGAGGGCGCGGGTACGTTCGAGCTGCTTGGGATCCAGGTCGGCCTGGATCTGCGGCGTCAGGCCCTTCTTGTGCCAACTTCGGCCTTTGGGCGAGTAGAGCGCCCCGGTGCTGAATTTGACCCGGCAGCCGTTCTTCAGGGTGAAAATACGCTCCATCGAGGCCTTGCCGTAGGTAGGCGAGCCGACCAGCGTGGCGCTGCAATCATCATGCAGAGCCGCCGCCACGATCTCGCCCGCCGAGGCCGTCTGGCCGTCCACCAGGATGGCCATCTGGAAGACGAGCGGGGTCTCGTTCGAGCTGACGTAGTTACTGATCTTGTTGCCGTGGGCCACCACGCGCATCATCAGTTGTCCCTTGGCCACGAACAACTCCGCCACCTTGAGCCCCTCCTGCAGGACGCCGCCGCCATTGCCACGCAGGTCGAGGATCAGGCGCGTGACCTGGTCGGCCTGGAAGCGGGTCAGGTCCTCCTTGCAGCGTTCGGCGACGCCCTGCGAGAACGAACGCACGGCGAGGTAGCCGACCTGGCCGGGGTACAGCGCCGTCAGGACGTTCTGCAGGTGGAACTTCTCGCGTTTCACCGTGAGGTCCAGAACGGTCACATCCCGCACCACCTTGAGGGCGACCGGGGTGTCCGGCTCGCCCTCGAGCAAGGCCGAGACCGCCGCCACGCTGAGGCCCTTCAGTTCCTTCCCCTGGACGCGCAAGATCCGGTCCAGGGGCTGCAGCACGCCCTCACTCGGGCCGCCCGCGGTGACCTCGGTGACCGTCAGGCTGCCGTCGGCGGGGTTGAAGCTGCTCTTGATGCCGATGGATTCCCGCAGGCCCTGCAGCACATCGCTGACACTCTCGTACTGCTCGGGAAGCCAGATGGTCGCCAGATCGGGGTGCTCCTCGGGGGAAATCTGCCGGAGCAGCCCCTTCGTCGCGGCCCACCAGATGCTCTTCTCGTCAACCGTGTCCGAGTAGTACTGCTCGCGCACCAGGGCGACGACCTCGCGGAAGGTCGCCTCGGGATCCGCGAAGTCGTGCTCGATCTGCACCGGGTACAGCGGTGCCGGACTCTGGCGTGTCGGCGCCGCCGGCTGAGCCGCCGCGGCCAGCAGGCCGAGCCACAGCCCCAGCGCCAAGACGCCGGCGGGCGCGGCCTGCCGCACGCCCGGAAGAGAGCTCCCGATGTTCGTCACGATGCCCATTCCTTCTGCGGCCTCCAGGCCGTCACCGGCGGTTCCGCCCGAACCCGCGCAAGGGAGACCCTAAGCCATAGCGCCGCAACGCGGCCAGGTCAAGCGCTGCAAGCGGCATTGAATAACCGCAGCCGGCCCCGCGTCTTCACGCTTAGAACGCGGTACTGAGGCCGCGGCGAACCGGCACCGGAAACCAGAACCACAGGAGAACCCAACCATGAAGACCCTCACCCAACGGTTGCAGATGGCCGCACTTGCCGCGGCGCTGGCCTGTGGCGGTAGCGCCTTGGCGGACCCCCCTCGGGGTGGGCCTGGGCGCGAGAGCCGCGAGGGTCACGAGTACAGCCGTGGCCACGAGCGCATGGAGCGCCGGGGTGAGTACCCGGGCGAACGTCGGCGCGAGCACCGGGGTTGGGCTGGCGGCTTCTGGCGGGTCGCCCCGCTGCCCTTCGTGGCCCTGCCGCGACTGCTGCTGCCGCCGCCCCCACCGCCCTTCCGCCTCCCCCCGCCGCCCCCGCCCGTCGTCGTCCTGCCGCGCCCGCCGACCTTCGTCGACGTTTTCGGGCCGCCGGCACCCCCGCCGCCCCCGTTTCCAGGCTGTGGCGGTACGGTCCGCGTGATCGTCGGCCCCCGGCCGCCGGCGTGGTAGGGGCCACTCCGACTCCAGGGAAGGGGACGGCTCAGCCAGCGCTTCGCCCTCCAGAGAGTCGCGGCTTCGCTCACCAACACTCTACAGCACTGCAAAGAGCTCCCTTGGAGGGCGAATCGTGCTGCCCAGCAGGACCTGCCTGCAGGCGGTGAGCCGTCTCCCGCCCATACGGCCGCGTGGCCGCGGCCGCGGCTCAGCGGGGCATCCGCCCCCGGGGCGCTTCGCCCTCCAGCACCGCAGGCAGTCCGGCGCGCTGCTATAGTAGCAGACACGGCCCAGCGGGAGCAACCGCCGGGGGTTCGCGGCGACGCTGATTCGGACAGACGTAGGAGACAGGCGTATGGGAAGCGGATCCGTGGCGATGAGGGGGTGGGCGGCTGTCTGGTGTGCCGGCTTGTGGCTGCTGTCGGTGTTGCCGGCCGTGGCCCAGACCGCGGCAGCGGTGCGCTATGGGGTCGCGAACTGGCCCGAGGCTGGCCGCGGCAATCACCGGGCGCTGGTGCAGGTGCAGGGTCAGGCTGAAGCCGTGCGCGTGCATCTCCCTTGGCGGCGTCGCGACCAAGCCCCCGAGAAGAAGGCCGTGCTGGTCTTCGATGGCGCCACGGGCAAGCCGGTGGCCAACACGGTCGCCATCGCGGTGAACCGCGAGGCGGGCGACATCGCCTTCCAGCCAGTCACGGCGCCCGGCGTCTACGAGGTCTACTACCTGCCCTACACCCCGCCGACCAGCAACTTCGACCCGCCGGGCGAGTACTTCGCGCCTCAGGAGACGGCCGACCCGGCCTGGCGCGCCCAGCACGGGCTGGCAGCGGCGGCCCTGGCGACAGGCGCCTGGAAGGCCCTGCCCGAGGCGGTGCTGGTCGAGATCCAGGCCCGCAATGAGTTTCAGCGTTTCGACCCGATGGAAGTCATAGCCACGGCCAGCGAGACCGCGGCCCTACTAGCCCGGTTCCCGCAGGCGACGTACCTGGCCTTCCCCGAGGACCGCGCCAACGCCATCCGCATGACCGCCGACCTGCCGCAGAAGTGGATTCAGGACGGTCCCCGTGACGCCTGGTCCGGCACGGCGCAGCCCAACGAGTACTACGTGTTCCAGGTCGGCGTCTGGGCGGCGCGTCAGGCCATCCCGACGTTGGCTGTCGAGCTCTCTGAACTCAGCAGCGCCGGCCGCGAGGCCATGCCGGCGACGGCGCTGACCTGCTTCAACCTTGGCGGCACCGACTGGCTGGGGCGGCCGCTGACGCGCACGGTGAGCGTGCCGCAGGGCAAGGTGCAGGCCTTGTGGTTCGGCGTGCAGATTCCGCGCACGGCTGCCGGGGTCTACAAAGGCACGTTGACCCTGCGTCCCGAGGGCGCTCCGGCCCAGCCCATCGCGCTTGAACTGCGGGTCGAGGGCGAGGTCCTCGCCGACGCTGGCGATAGCGAGCTGGGCCGGCTGGCGCGCCTGCGCTGGCTGAACTCAACCCTCGGTCTCGATGACGAGGTAGTACCGCCCTTCACGCCGCTGCAAGTGGACGGCGCCGCGATCGGATTGCTGGGCCGCCGCGTCGTCTTCGGACCGGTCGGGCTACCGGCCAGCATCGTCAGCAATGAGCGCGAGATCCTGGCGGCGCCGATGGCCTTTGTGGCCGAGACCGCTGCCGGCGCGGTGTCCTGGACGGCCGGGACGACCGAGATGCCGAAACAGGCCCCGGCCACCGTCGAGCGCCAGAGCACGGCCGCCGGCGCCGGACTGGGCCTGACGGTGCAATCACGGACCGAGGCTGACGGCTGCCTGACCTTCCGCGTCAGCGTGCGCGCCGAACGCGAGGTCGCCTTGCGCGATGTGCGTCTGGAGATGCCCCTGCGCCGTGAGGTGGCACCGTACCTGATGGGGATGAGCCGCCGCGGCGGCCGGCGCCCGCTAGAGCTGAAGTGGGCGTGGGACCTCGGCCGCGCCGACAACATGGTGTGGATCGGCGACGCCGACGCCGGTGTCCAGCTCAAACTCATGGGGCCCACGGACGTCTGGGACACGCTGAGCCTGAAAGACGCCGGTCTGCCGCCCGCCTGGAGCAACGACGGCCAGGGCGGCTGCACTATCCGTGAGGACGGCGACGTCGTCCTGGTGCGCGCCACCTCTGGCACGCGCACCCTGGCTGCCGGCGCGACGCTGGAATTCCGTTTCCGCCTGCTGGTCACCCCCTTCAAGCCCATCGATCCCCGCCACTGGAACTGGCGCTACGGCAGCTTCGACAGCGGCGGCAACATCCTGCACCTGCATCATGCCACCTGGGAGAACCCGTACATCAACTACCCGTTCCTCACGGTCGACCGCATCAACACCCTGGTGCAGAAGGTGCAGGACGGCCGGGTGCAGCGGGCCGATCTGGGCGAGCTGACCTACCCGCTGGCCGGCAACCTCAAGCCCGAGAGCGGGGCCCTGCACATCTGGGCGCGGGTGCTGTTCGATCCAACCGTCGTGGCGCCCGGTCAGCCCAGCTACAACCAGGCCCTGTTTGGGCTCGAACTCCCCAGCAAGGACGGCGTCGGCTTCTACTGGAACATCGATGACCACGGCATGCGGGCCTACGTGCGCCAGGGCGCGCCGGAGTTGAACCGCTACCCGGTGCTGATCTCCAGCAGTTCGCCGGACTGGCAGCAGGGCCAGCGCCATCTCCTGACCCTCTCCTGGGGCGAGCGCTTCGAGATCTTCGTCGACGGCAAGCGCACCAACGCGGCGGACTACCGACAGCCGCTGCCCAGCGCCGCCACGGGCGGGCTGCTGCGCTTCCAGGGTGGTTTTGCCATGGACGCCGTAAAGATCACCTCGGTGCCCTACCGCGAGGGCGAAGCGGTGACGCCGACCCTGGACGAGCAGACGCTGCTCCTCGACACCTTCTCGACCCTGGACGGCAAGACGACGCGGCCCGAACGCAGTGCACCCGGCACTGTGGGCACCCTCGCTGGGACCATCGAGACTCCGGCTGGCGCCCAGGGCGCCGAGATCGTCTTCGCGGCGCGCCAGGTCGACACCGGGCCGAAGGGGCTCAACCTCTACTACACCGTGCGCGAACTCAGCAACCACGTCGCCGAGCTGTGGACGCTGCGCAGCCTGGGCGATGAGATCATCAGGACCAGCACCCAGGATACCATGAAGGTCGGCGATACCGCCTTCGGCGTCGGCGGCGGTTACGCCTGGTTGCGCGAGCACCTCGACAGCGACTACGTGGTCGGCTGGCGGCAGCCCCTCCCCGATGGCGATACCGATGCCGCCGTCGGCATGCAGGGCCTGTCGCGCTGGCACAACTACTACCTCGAAGGGCTGAACTGGCTGATGCGCAATACCGGCGTCGACGGTCTCTACCTCGACGGCATCGGCTATGACCGCGAGATCATGAAACGCGTGGCCAAGATCATGTACCGTGCCAACCCAAACAGCCGCAGTAACTTCCATGGTGGAGACGGCTACAATGCGCCCTGGGACCCCGAGCGTCGGGTCAGCACCGCCAACGCCTGCCTGGAGCATCTGCCCTACATCAGCAACCTCTGGTTCGGCGAGATGTTCGACTACGACAGCGCGCCGGACTACTGGCTGGTCGAGATCTCCGGCATCCCCTTCGGTCTCACCGGCGAGATGCTGAACTACGAGAACGGCGGCAACCCCTACCGCGGCATGGTCTACGGCATGAGCGGTCGGCAACACCCGTCGGCGCCGGCCATGTGGGCCTTCTGGGATGATTTTGGCATCCGCGACGCCGAGCTGCTGGGGTACTGGAACCCGAAGTGCCCGGTGCGCAGTTCCTCGCCGCAGGTCTTGGCCACGGTCTACCGTAAGCCCGGTCGCGCCGCCATCGCCCTGGCGCACTGGCCGACGACGGAAGCCGCCCGGCCGGTGGCCACGGTCAGCCCGGCAGCCCAGGCCCCCGTCGTCGATGGGACGCTCGGCGCCGGCGAGTGGGACGCGGCCGCCCGCATCGTGCGCGTCAACCGCTTCGGGCAGGACGTGCCGCCCGAGCTGCCCTGTGAAGTGTACGTTACCCACGCCGCCGACCGGCTCTATATCGGCTGGCGCTGTGCCACCGGCGGCGCCGCCCCCAAGACCACCGCCACCCAGCGCGATGGTGCCGTCTACGAGGACGATGCCATGGAACTCTTCGTGCAGCCGGACCCGAAGTCGTTGACGTACTATCAGTTCGTTGGCAACAGCGGCGGTGTCTTCTGCGATGGCAAGGGGATGGACTCGCGCTGGAATGGCCCCTGGGAGTACCGCGCCACCGTCCAGGCCGACGCCTGGCAGGGCGAGGTCAGCATCCCCTACGCGGCCCTCGGGGTGAGTGCCCTGGCCGAAGGCACCACCCTCGGCTTCAACGCCTGCCGCGATCAGCAGACGCCCAGTCACCAGCTCTCCTCCTGGGCGCCGCTGACGTCGAACTTCCACGACCCGGCGCGCTTCGGCCGCCTGAGCTTCACCAGCGCGCGTCCGGCCTCCCGGGAAGAACCGCGCAGCGCCGCCGAAGAACTCAAGGACTCGACCACGATCACGCTGGAGATCGACTGGCAGGCGCTGGGGCTCGATCCCGCCCGGGCGCGGCTGACGGCCCCGGCCATCGCGCGCTTTCAGGAGGCGGCGGAATTCGCGCCGACGGACCCGATCCCCGTCGGGCGCGGGCGTGGCTGGATACTGGTCCTGCAGGAGGCGAGCGCGGCGCCGGCGGCGGGCAAGTAAGGGACCCCCGGAGGCGTTGGGTCGTGTGCACAACGGTAGAGACACGTGCCCCGAAAGCGGTGTCAGGCCACCGGCACTCCAAAGCTTGGCCCGCTGGCCGGCGCCGTGGGTGAACCGAGCCCCGGCAACGACGGGGCTCTTTGGACTGCGGCGGCTCGACGCCGCTGTCGACGGGGCGCCAACATACCGGGAGATGCTGCCATGCTGACTCCTGTCACGCACGCTGGAATCCTCCTGACGGGACTTGTGTTCGCAGTGACCGGGTTCGCCGCCGAACCGGTCACGCCGCCGGCGCCGCTGCGCTACACCTGGGCGCAGGCGGGCAAGCTGGCCTATGCGCTGGAGATCGAGATCGACCACGGAGACGAGATCGAGACGCAGAAGGGCACCGTCTTCGTCAGCGTCACTCCGGGAGAGGAAGGGCAGGCGCTGGTCTCGATACCGCCGCTGCGTCTGGGGTCGCAGCGCACCCTGAAGCCGGGGCGCAACCCGCTGGTCCCAGGCTTCGGCCCCCTCGTGCCGCGGATGCCAGTCCTGGGCCCGCCGGAGATCGGCGCCTTCAACGGCCATGAACTGAAGATGGACGCGCGCGGGCGGGTGATCTCGGAGCGCGGCGAGGCGCAGTTGCCCTTTGCCCTCGGGGCGCTGTTGCCGCTGCTTTTCCAGCCCCTTCCCGAGGCCGCCGAGGCCCGCTGGCAACGGACCCAGGAAACCGCCATCCGGGTGACTGCGGACGGGCCATTCCGGAATCCCTTCCGGGCCGAGACCGAGACCGGTCGCCTCAACGCCGAGGAAGTCACGGCCTGCGAGGTCCGCGCGCTCACCGATACTCGCGTGAACCTGGTGCGGACCTATGTCCTGAAGACGGTGCAGACGGTCGGCGGCGAACCGGCCATGGAACTGAGCGGCGCGGGCACGATCGCCCTGGACCGGGTCCGGGGCATGCCGGCCGAGGTCACCTACGCCCTGCGCTTTCATGAACGTGCAGAGAACCGCGAACAACGCTATCCCATCCGCTTCTCCTGCAAGCTGTTGAACGAGGCCGACCTGAAACAGCAGGAGGAGCAGGCCAAGGCCGCACTGGGCGCCGCGAAAGCCGCAGCGGAGGCGCGCCGGGCGCCGCCCACGCCGCCGGAACGAGATGCCCTGCTCACCGAACTGCAGTCCGGCGATAAGGAGCGTGCGCGCCGCGCCATCAACACACTGCAGCACAAGCAGCCCGAGAAGCCCGATGCGGCCATCGCGGCAGCCATTGCGGGCTGGCTCGGCGACGCCGACACCTTCATCCGTCAGCAGGCTGCCGAGGCCCTGGCCAACTGGGGCACTGCGGCTGAGGCCCCGGCGTTGCTGAAGGCCCTTGAGGGGAGTGGCTTCGACGCGCGCGCCGCGGGGCGAGTCCTGGGGAAGCTGAAGGAGAAGCGCGCCGCGCCAGTCCTGGCCGCAAAGTTGGCCGATATGTCCTGGCGCTTCGAGGCCGCGGCCGCGCTGACCGCCATCGGCACGCCCGCCGAGGGCGTAGTCGCGAAGCTGCTCAAGGACAAGGACTGGGGCGTCCGCCTCGAAGCCTGCCGCATCCTCCAGCAGGTCGGCAGCAAGGACAGTCTCAAAGCCCTCGATGCCGTAGCCGCCAGCGACGACAACCCCCTGGTCAAGCAGACCGCCGCCGCGGCGGCGCAGGCCATCCGGGCGCGCTGAGCTGCGCTTTCATCTCGGCGACGTCTGACACCGGCAGAGCCAACGCGGCCAACTCGGGCGGCGGCACCCCCATTCACAGAAGCCGCTGGTTCGCCTCTGCCTCTTCAGCCCCGCAGGGGCGTAATCCCTCAGCCCAGGGCACCGCCCTGGGTACCGGGCATACCCCAGATTCTTAGCTGACTTATGCCCGCTGCCGCTCGCGCCGCTGGCAAGCCGGCACCCGGAACGGCATATTGCCGAAGCGACTGCATGGTGGCCAGATGAGGGCAAAGGCGATGCGGATTCCGTCCTACGGCCGCCCCCGGGCTACGCCGACTGGCCGCTGCCGCCACGGCGCCGGCCTGGCCTGGCGCCGTGGCGCGGTAGTCCTGGCGCTGGCGCTGGGGTCGCTCCAGGCTGCCGAGGATCACCTCGCGGCTCGGCGGGCACGCATCCTGGCCGATCCCGGCGCGCCCGGCGTCCAGGGACTCTACCGCGAACTGGCCATTGAGGCGCTAGTCGCGAAGCGCATTCCCGAGGGCCTCGAGGCCTTGGTGAAGGTCTTCGGCCAGGCCCTTAGATCCAAGACCGACGTGCCCAGCGAGGGCGAGCTCGCAGTCTTGCTGCGCGTTGCCGATGCCTTCATCCTGCTGGCCGACACCCAGGAACACGGCGGCGAAGTCAGTTTCCGACGCGAGGTCGCGGACTGGCTTTTCGGCTCGGAGAGCCGGCTGCGCGGGTTCCTCGACATCATCAGCCCGCAGGATGACCGGCCGGCGGCGTACCGCATCGTGGAGACCTTGTTCGACCATGACCCCAAGGGCCGCGACGATTACCGGCGATTGATCCTGGCCCTGGCCCTGGTCTGGGACCAACCCCGGCCGCCCCCGCAGCCGCAGATGGGCAATGGCCAACTACCCTTCACTGAAGCGATCACGCAGCGCTACGACTATTTCCATGACCTCTACGCCTCGAAGCGTGCGGACATCCCCTATGCCCGGCTCTCGGTGACGGCCCTGACCAGTGTGGTCGATACGCCGGTGCCGCTCTCCGAGCTCGAGTGGGTGCGCCAGAACGTCCGCCCCACCAACTGGGAGCGCAAGTTCTTCGACATCCGCTATGACGAGCGCCGGATCGAACGTGAGGCGTACCAGTGGCCCGACGGTCCCTACACCCTGGCGGCCATCAAGGAGAAAGGGGGCATCTGCACGGATCAGGCCTACTACGCCACGTTCTGCGCCCGTGCCTACGGCGTGCCGGCTCTCCTGTTCGTGGGCGAGGGCCGGCGTGGCGGTCACGCCTGGTATGGCTACATGAAGGGCACCGAGAAGTGGGAGATGGACGTCGGGCGCTACACCTACGACAAACTCGCCACGGGCTACGCGCTCAACGCCCAGACCAACCAGCCCATGTCCGACCACGAAGTGAGCTTCCTCTGCGACCGGGCCCTGCACGACGACGACTTCAGCGCCGCCGCTCGCCTCGGGCGGCTCGCCTTCGTCCTCTGGAAGCTCGGCTACCTGGCCGGGGCCCGCCAGACGGCAGAGCGTAGCCTGGAGCGTTCACCCCTCTATGAACTGCCGTGGATCGTCCAGGAGGAGATCCTCAAAGAGGCCAAGGACTGGCGCGGCCTGGCCGATGTGCTCGCCCGCCAGGCGCTCGCCTTCCGCCGCTACCCCGACATCCTGGCAGGCATCGACACCCGGCAGGCCGAGGCCTTGCGCCAGCTCGGCGATGATGCTGCCGCCGAGCGACTGCTGAAGCGACATGTCCGCAACCTCAATGACCACCGCGACGACTTGGCGCGCTCCCTGGTCTCCGAACAGGTCCGCATCGCCTACGAGAAGGGCGATTACGCCGGCGCCCGGCAGCAGTTGGAGAGCCTCCTCAAGGACCAGAAGCAGGAAGGCCAGAAGCTGGCCAGTCTCCTCGACGAGTACCTCAAGCTGACGGTCGACACCCGCCAGACCACCGAGGCCGTCCGCTTCCTCAAGCGCTACCTCGCCACCCTCGACACCCTCTACGGCGACAGTGAAAAGAACCGCGCCATCTTCCTCAACATTATGCTGCAGGCCCTCGAGAATGACGGCGATCAGGAGGAGGCAGCACGGGTACGCAAGAAGCTCGAGAGGCTGCGCCGCTGAGCACCCCCAGGGCGCACGGGAAGACCGCCCGCCGGCCCGGCTCGCCGCCCAGGGCTGTTCCGTTTTCCCAACGACCATCGGTCTTGGTCACCGGCACGGTGAAAGCGAGAGAGCGTGATTGCGTGAGGGTTACGGCGCGTGTGCCGCCCGTCTGTCACGAATCCACGCCTTCACGTTCTCACGCGCTCACCCGTAGCGGGAACCGCGATCTTGGAACAGCCCGGCTCGCCGGCGGGCGCGGATTGCGGGCGGCCGCCGCCCCCGCTATGTTGTAACCAGGGAATCGGCGGCAGCGGCGCGCTACGCCGCCCGGCGGCCCGCATACCGTAGCGGCATCCACGGGGTACCGACCATGAGCACACCAGAGGAGCATTCCGTGTCACGTTGGAATCAGGGGGCAGACGGTGCGGCCGTAACCCGCGAGGAAGCGCAGCGGCAGCGGCGCCTGTTCTTCCTGTACCTCGCCGTCGGTCTGGCGCTAGCGGCCTTCGTGGGCGCCCTCAGCTTTGCTGCCGGCCGCCGTAACCGTCCCCCGCCGGGTGCCGCCGTCGAGACGACGCCCGTGAGCGCGGCACCCGCGGCCGCAGCGGCAGCCGTACAAGACGCGCCGTTGCCCATTGCCCCGGAGGAAATCCGCGAGTTGCTGTCAAACCCCACCAACCCCGTGGTTCGGATCACGACGGGCAAAGGGGATATGCTGGTGGAACTCTACGAGGACAAGGTCCCCAACACGGTGGCGAACCTGGTCGAGCTCGCTGATAAGGGCTTCTACAAAGGCATGAGCTTCCACCGCATCATTCCGGGCTTTATGGCGCAGGGCGGTTGCCCGAACTCGAAGCAGGGCGCCACGGGGCAGCCCGGAACCGGCGGGCCCGGCTACACCTTCGCCGATGAAGTCAACGATAGCCTCAAACACACGGATCGCGGCATCCTCTCGATGGCCAATGCCGGCCGGAATACCAACGGCAGCCAGTTCTTCCTCTGCTTCGCTGCGGCCGCACATCTCAACGGTAAGCACACCGTCTTCGGCAAGGTCGTGGCCGGCCAGCAGGTCCTGGATCGCCTGGAGAAGATTGGCTCGCAGTCAGGCGTCCCCAGTACCGACGTGCGCTTCGCCATCGAGGTCGTCCTGAAACAGGACCACCCCTACGCCGTCAAGAAGCTCTAGTCGCAGCGCCCCCGTTTCAGCATGCCCCCACCTCGATACCGATCCCGTACTCGGGGATGACCGTGGTCAGGTCGGGGTATTTGACGCGCATGTAGTCGGCAAACTTCCGCGGGTCTTCCATGTTGCCCATGAACATGTCGAAATGGGCGCAGAGGGTCACCCCTGGACGGATTGCGCCCGCCAGGTCTGCGGCCTCCTGGAAGGTCATGTTGCCGATGCAGTTGCGCGCCAGCCGCTCCGCGTCGCGGCCATTGATGGGGAGCAGCGCCGCGGCGAGGCGGAAGGCGCGCAACCGCTCCTGCATGCCCTCGTAGATGCACGTATCCCCGGCGTGATACACGCTGCAGCCACCACCCTCGATGACCACGCCGAGGGCGCGGTACCCGCCGCTGAGCGGGTCGGGTTCGAGGAGTTCGTGAGCGGCGGGAAGGCCGTGCAGGCGCAGCCCGCAGAGTTCGAGTACGCGCCCGTCGTCAAGACCGCGGACGCGCGCCGCCGGCAGGCCGAGGTCCGCGGTCAGCGCCGTGCGCAGCAACTCGGGGACCACGAAGACGGCCTGGGGCGAGGCCTGCGCCAGGAGCGGCCAGACCGGGCGGTCGATGTGGTCGCTGTGATCATGCGTGCCAATGATGATATCGGCGTTGGTGACGGCGGCTGCGTCCAGGAGGGGGCGCACCCGGCGTCGCGGGTTGTCCGTCAGGTAAGGGTCGATGTAGACCGTGGCCGCTCCCAGCCGCAGCACGAAGCTGTGCTGCCCGAGCCACCACAATACCGCCCGCCCGGCCGCGGGTACGGTCCCCTTGATCGCCCCCAGCAAAGCTTCCCCCATGGGATACTGCATCGTGGCCTCCTTGGTCGCAACCTGGACTCGACCGCCTCCCTACCATACCGCCGGGGGACGACTCTGGAGGGCCGCCGCCAGCCTGCCGCACGGGATGAGATGAATTTCATGGCTAATTCGAGAATCGGCGGGAACTCGTGGGCGCTGCAGCCATCAAAGGGTATAGTCCGCTGCACTCCGCCAGACCGGATCACGGGTTCGGGGGAGTGTTGAGACCGGCAAACCGAAGGCAAACACAGAAGGAGTAGGGCGATGAAGAAGATCACGATGAGTGTGGTGCTGATGGCGGCTCTGCTGGGCACGGCCAGTTGGGTCAGTGCCTGCGAGAACTGCGGCTGCAAGGCCAAGGCTGAGGCCGCGAAGGCGGCTGCCGCGACCACCGCGGTCACGACCGCCCCGGCCGTGAAGTGCGTGGCCTGTCCCAAGGCTCAGGGCGCCGACGCCACCCAGCCTGTCGCCAAGTGTACGGGTGACTGCAAGGTCGGCTGCTGCAAGGGCGATGCGACCAAGTGCGCCACCTGCCCCGCCGCCAAGACCTGCCCTGCTGCCGCCGCGACGACCACGGCCACGACGCCTGCCGCGACGACCACGGCCTGCGGTGCGGCCAAGACCTGCGGCGCCGCCAGCAAGAGCTGTGGCTACACGCTGCCGGCCGCCGAGACGAAGGTGGTCGAGCCGGTCAAGGAAGTCAAGTAAGCACGGCAACGTTGGGCCACGCCGCCATCGCGGCGGGGCCTAGGAAATGAAAACGGCGCCCTGGCGAATCGAAGCTCGCCAGGGCGCCGTTGTTTTTCTGCCGGCGTTAGGTTAGGCCGGCTCGCGTCGCGAGCTCACGGCGGGTTCGAGCGCACCCAGACGACGCTGTTCTGGGTGTCGGTATCGGGGATCTGCTTGATGTTGAACCAGCTCGCGTGGCCATCGGCAAAGGCCAGGTTCACGCCGTTATTGTGGTTCGGTGCCAGCTTGTGCGCTACCGCGCCGCCCCCGCAGCAACCGAGGTCATAGGGCATCCAGCGCAGGCCGTTGCCCTCGCCATAGGCGATGGTGATGCTGGGCCTGGGCAGCGCCGAGGTTTTCTTGACGCCGCCGTTCCAGCCGATCTCGCGGTTGTAGCTGTAGGTGCTGGCGGACACATCGCCGGGAACGTCGACCGTCGAGCAGAAGTAGACATTCCAGTCCCCGATGTAGGGATAGATCGCGAAGGCACTCGTGTTGGCGCCGGTCTTGTAGTTGTAATCGCGCCGGTCCCAGCAGGTGTTGCCCACGCCGTAGCAGGCCATGGGGACGTACTGGTTGTAGTCGTTGGTGTACATGGTGAAGCCGAGGACGAGCTGCTTCTGCTGGCTGGTGCAACTGATGGCCTGGGCTTTGGCTCGCGCCTTGGAGAGAGCTGGCAGCAGCATGGCCGCGAGGATGGCGATGATGGCGATTACCACCAGCAACTCGATGAGGGTGAAAGCTCTACCTGCGGATTGTCGTCTCGGTCTGCGCATGGTCATCCTACTCCTTTTCTGGTTTTCCCCGCGCCGGGTGTGTAGATAGCAGCGCGGAAGCGTAGACCATAGCGGGGCAGTCTCGCGACGCAACCCCAGCCCGGCGGGATTCCCCGACCTACTTACCCGCCTGCTGCCGGGGGTGCCGCAGGGAGCCCGGAGCCTTGCGGGCCACCGGCCGCAGCAACCGGGTGCGCCCGGGGCTACATTGGGTCGGACGTGGTCGGCGGTCGGCCGGGAGGGCACCCAGATGCGTAGGTGGTCCGAGAGCGTGTCGCAGTGGTCTGAGAACCCGAGGAACGACCTCCTGGCCCGCTTGGCGGTGGCGGTCCCGCTGCTGGTGGGGGGGCTGGCGGTCATGGTTGCGGGCCTGCGCCTGGGCGGCTTCGCCGCGGCGGGGGCCATGCTCATGGCGGCGGCCTGTTTCATCGGCGCCGGCCTCCTGCTCGCGCCCTGGGTGGCCCAACGCCTCGGCGGCCTTGCCGGCGGCCTGTTCTTCCCCGACCGCCAGTTCGAGCGGCCGCAACCCGTGTTCAGCATCGCCGAAGGCAAGCGGGCTCAGGGCCAGCCTCTGGAGGCCCTGGCGGAGTACGAGCGGGTGCTGCAGGAACACCCCCAGGAGAGCCGCTGCTTCGTGAGCATGATGGACATCGCCGCCCGTGATTTGCGCGATCCGACCCTGGCCGAGGGCTACTACCGGCGCGGCGCCGCACAGATCACGGCCCCCGAGATCCTGCGGCAACTGCGTGCAGCGCGCGATGAAATCCTGCGCGATTTCGAGTGAGCGCCGGATGACGGACTGGACGAACTGGACCACGGCAATGCCGTACCCGTGTGACAGAGCCACGGCGGACCGGTATAGTACCCCGGTCTCGCTGGCGGTAACGACTCAGGTATTCCGCCGAGCTCAGTTCGGGGTCGGCGTCGGTATCGGGGTCGGCAGGCTTGGCGAATCGATTCCGACCCCGAGGCCGAAGTCAGGAAGCCTACCTGAGTAGTTACTCGCGGCGTAAGCCTACTGGCCCGTGCCCGGAGCTGTCTGACGGAGCCACCGATGCCTGCAGAGGAGCGCACATTTTCGGCCCGCGACCTGTGGCTGCTGGTACTGACTGCGGCCGTGTTGTTTTTGCCCAATATGACGACCCGCGAGGTGCGTAAGGGCGAGGCTCTGTACGCCAGCGTCGCCGCCGATATGGTGCGCACCGGCGCTGCCTGGGTAACGACGGTGCATGGGGCCCCCCAGCCGGCCTACCCCGGTTACTCCTGGCTGGTGGCAGCCTGCCAGAAGTCTGGCCTGTCCCCTGAGGTCGCCCTTCGCCTGCCCGCCGTGCTCTGCCTCGTCGCGCTCGCCGCCCTTTGCGGGACGGTCGGCTACCGCCGCGGCGGACCGGTTGCGGGTGCCGTCGCGGCCGCGATGGTCATCTGTAACCCCGCGGCCTTGCGGGCCGGCACGCGGGCGCAGAGCGAGCCCCTGCTGGCGCTGTTGCTCTGCGCCGCCTGGATGACCTGGTACTCGGTGGGGCAACGGCGCAAGCGCTGGACGCTCGCCTGGATCGGTGCCATGCTCTTCGTGGTTCCGGCAGCCTTCACTGCCGGCGCGCGCGCTGTCGCCTTCTTCTACCTCCCGTTCATCTTCCTTCGCCGCCCCGTCAAAGGGCGCCGGCGACTGCTGCTGCCGTCGCATCTCGCCGTGCTGGCGGTCACGGTGGGGGTTCTGGTCTTCTGGTTGCGCCAGGTCCCCAACCAGATCTTCCTGCCCTGGAATGAGTTGAACACCCTGCCCAGGGTCACGTTGAGCTATCCTGTCGAGATGATCCTGTTTCCGGTCAAGTGCATCCTTTACCTCATGCCCTGGCCCTTCCTGTTCTGGCCGGCGTTCTGCATGGCATACCGGCCGCTCGAGAGCAGTCCTGTGGTCTTCCACTACCTGCGGACCATCGTCATCTCGGCCTTTGTGGCGGCCTGGCTGACCCCCAAGCTCTCGCCGTTGGCCCTGTTGCCCGCGTTGGGGCCGATTGCCATCATGACCGGCCTGCACGCCGAGTTGCTGGTGCGCCGCCACCACCTCCACCTCTATCGCCTCAACCAGACGCTGTTGGCAGCCGGGGCGGCCGTCGCCGCCGGCGGGGCGGCCATCGCCGCTTTGCACCTCACCGATATCGTCCGTTTCGACGGGATGCTGCCTGGCCTGATGACCTGGAATGGCGCGCTCCTCCTCGTCATGCTGGTGATCGCCATGCTGGCCCTGCGCGGGCCGCTGCGGGCCTTGCCGTATCATACCCATCTGATCATTGCGTTTATGGTGCTGGCCTGCGGCATCCAGACCCAGCAGGCGGTCTGGGAGTCATGGTCCGGTAGCGAGCAGCGCCTGGCCGGCCTGGCCCTCGCTGGGCAGATCGTGCCTCCCGACTTCCTCGTGGTCAAACCCGCCATCACGGCGGAGACGGGCACCGCGCCGGGCACTGCTGCAACCCCAGCCGCGGTGGCGGCCTCGGCGACCGCCCTCCCGGCAGCGGCGGGTCCGGCCGCTGGTCCGGCGCTGCTCCACCGGCCGCTGTCCGAATCGATCATCTACCGGCAGACGGCCAACTACTACCTGTCCGTCTGCTTCTATCTAGGCCGGCCCGTGGTCCGCGTGCTGGACCCGAAAGCGCAGATCCCGCTCCCCATCCCCGGCCCACGCCAGGTGCTGGGTGACGTCGTCCCGGAGGCCCCATCCCTCGGCATGCGTTCGGGCGAGGACCCCGCCGCCAGCCCGTACCGCGATGCTGTCTATGCCCTCTGCGATAGCGGCGCTCCCGTCGTGCCGGCCGTCGAATGGACTCCGCTCACTCCCCCACTCGACCTGCGCCGCCAGAAGGCAGTTCGGGCGCAGTGGTTCCCGGGCCAGATGACGCTTCTGCGTCTCTACACCGAGGCCGCGCCCGTTCCTGACGCCGGCAAGGCCGCCACCGACAAACCCACGCCCGCCGCCGAGGGCTCGACCCTCGAGGCCGACACGCCGAAGCCCGAAGAGTACCAGCCCGAGGCGGTGCGACTCTACCGCGGCGTGCGGCGCTGAAGGCCCGAAAGACGCATGGCCCTACGGCTGATCAAAAACCTGCCTGCCGCCGAGCTGACCGCCTGGCTTCAGGCCCACGGCCAGGCTGCCTTCCGGCTCAAGCAGATCCGCGACTGGCTCTACAGCCGTTGGGCCATCGACTTTGTGGCCATGGGGAACCTGCCGACCGCCCTGCGCCAGGCGCTGACCGACGACTTCCTCGCCTTCGGCCTGGAGCCGCTGGAGACGCAGACGGCCGACGACGACACCGTCAAGTGGTTATTCCGCCTCGTTGATGGCGAGAGCATCGAGACCGTCCTCATCCGCGCCCCCGACCGCCAAACCGTCTGCATCAGCACCCAGGTCGGTTGCCCAGTGCGCTGCACCTTCTGCGCCAGCGGCCGCGACGGTCTCATCCGCGACCTGGAGCCGGGGGAGATCGTCGACCAGGTCATCGCCGCCTGCCGGCACCTGCAGCAGCGCGTCGACAACATCGTGGTCATGGGCATGGGTGAACCCCTGCTGAACCTCGAGCACCTGATCGCCGCCCTCGACCTGATCTGCGGTCCCGAATGCCTCGGCGTCGGCGCCCGGCACATCACCATCTCGACCAGCGGCATCGTCCCCGGCATCCGCCGCCTGGCTGAACTGCGCCGGCAATGGCACCTGGCCCTGAGCCTGCACGCTTTGACCGATGAGCAGCGCGGGCGCCTGATCCCGGCACGCTACCGCTACCCCCTGGCCGAGATCCTCGATGCCTGCCGCTACTATCGCGAATGCACCGGCCGCATCGTCACCCTCGAGTACGCCCTCATGGCTGGCGGTAACGACAGTCAGGACGACGCTCTCGGCCTCGCCGCCCTGGCGCGCCGCCTCGATGCCAAGATCAACCTCATCCCCTGCAACCCCGTCAGCGAGCACTACCAGGCGCCGGCTGAGCGTCAGGTCCGCGCCTTCGAGGAACGCGTTCGCAGCCTGGGGGCGAAAGTGACTCTGCGCCAGCGCAAAGGCGAGCGCATCCAGGCCGCCTGCGGCCAACTGCGCCGCAGAACGCCCGCCGCCGCAGAACGCCCCGATCAGGCAAGCCCCGAATGACCGAAACCAGCGGCCTTGAGGGATCGGCATGACGAGCCAGAGACGGGGTGCCAGCATCGTGGCGGCGCTGCTGATTGCCAGCGGCTGCGGCGACGCGGCCGCCAATGACGCCATCGCGCAGCGGGTCTCCACCGGGAGCGCCCCCACGATCGATGGCGTCGTCGGCGAGGCCGAATGGGCGGACGCGGCCGGACTGCCGCCGTTCATCTCGGTCGACACCCGCATGGTCCCGGTCGAACCGCCGGCGGCGGTGCTGCTGAAGTACGACACCGCCAACCTCTACATTGCGCTGCGTAGCCGGATGGACTTCGACCCGGAGATCGCTCCGGTGCCGCATGACACCACCGAGACCCGCGGCATCGACAGCCTTGAGATCACCCTCTGCAAGCCCGGGGAACAGGCCTGGTACAAGTTCGTCATCGAGCGCGGCGGCGGCAAGGCCGAGGTCCGCTACCAGCGCTGGGATGTTCAGCCTTACGGCGACTGGAACCCGCCGTGGGAGTACCGCAGCCGGGTTCTGCCGGAAGCGTTTCTGGCCGGGGCGGTGTGGGAGGCGGAACTGGCGATCCCGTGGGCGACACTAGCGATGACGGCGCCGACGGCAGCGCTTGCCTTCCCGGCGCAGTTCGTCCGCTTCCACGGCAACACGCGGTTCTCGGCAACGCCGTCGATCAGCGCCTGGGGCAAATCCGAGAGCGTCTGGGACCTCCCCAACCCGGATCTCTTTGGCACCCTCCTGTTCGTGCCGGAGAAGCGGGTACTTCGCTTTGGGCAGATCGAGAATTTCGGCAAAGGCCGCGGTGGCGTAATGGGCGAACTGAGCCAGGCGGGCGCGGGGTGCACCGTGGCCGGCCGGGTTTGGCACGTCTCCGACTACCAGCGCACCTACCTCGACGAGCAGGTCCCGGTCGCGGACAGGCGGGTGGAGTTCCTGCGCACGATCGACGTCGCCGGATCGGTCCCGGCAATGTGGAGCTACACCGTCAGCGATGCCGACGGGGTCGTCGGGCGGAACCAGGGCCATGCCGTGATCCGGCCGCCGTTCTACGCGGATATCGCCCCGCTGTTTCCGGCGCGCCAGTTGGTGTGCCTGGCCGCGACCACCCTCGAGACGGTGCCGCCCGGGGCGCGCGTTCGCCTCGAGGCGCGCGGCGCCGCCGGCAACGTCCTCACGCAGGCCGAGCAGACGCTACCGCCGGGCCGCCGCTGGGCCGAGCTGACCACCGCGATGCCCGACAACTCCGCGAGCGCGGCGGCCATGCTGGTCGACGCCGCCGGCAGTGTCCTCTACACCACCGCTCTGGACATCGCTCCGGTCGAGCGCGATCCGAGCTGGATGGACCGCCACCCGGGGGCCTTGGACACGCCGCCGCCGCCCTGGAGCCCGATCACCCTGAACGAGACCGCCGACACGGTGAGGGTCGGCATCTTCAAGCATGAGATCTGCTTCGGGACCTCGCCGTTGCCCGACGCCATCCGGCTGTTTGGTGACGGCTTCAGCGCGGCCCCGTGGCGCGTCGTTGCGGTGGTCGACGGCCGCGAGGTCAGGTTCGAGGCTGTCGAGCCGCTGCGGATCAGCGCCCGCGATGGTCGCGGTGCCACGCTGGCCTACCGCGGTGCCGCCGAGTCCCTGACCCTGCGAGCCGAGATCCGGATCGAGTTCGACGGGTTGGCCTGGTACCGGGTCGAACTGGCGCCGAAGACCGCGCCGGTGACCGTCGAGCGCCTGGCCCTCGACGTGCCGCTGGCGGCCACGGGCCTGCGCTACGTGCGCGCCTCGGCCTCGCTGGCGCCGATGACCAACCGCGGCTTTGCGGCGCTGATCTGCGGCGCCCGCGCGCCGGGCTCGGTACCCACCCCGGAGATGACCTGCGATGTGGGGCGGGTCGCGGACGACGGCTGGATCGCCAAGAACAGCTTCTTCCATAGCTACTGGATCGGCGGCGAGGACCGCGGTGTGTACGTCCTGTTCCCGTCAACCCGGAACCTGGCGGTCGCGGGCGACTACGTCACCACTGCCGAGACCGACCAGCGGCTGGAACTGGCCTTCAACCTGATTGACCATCCGACCCGCGTGACGGGTGTCCTCGACTACGAATTCGGGGTCATGATCACGCCCGCCAAGCCGGTCACTGACTGGTCGCGGCTGCGCAAGGTCGGGCAGTTCTTCCCCGACGGCGAACCGCCCTGGCAGCCGGATTACACGCGGGCCACCAAGGTCTCCGAGCAGTGCCGAGCCGAGAGCTTTGCCGACCGTTTCATGTGGCCGCAGGTCTTTCCGCAGATCCCGTATGGCTACTTCGCGGCGCAGAGTCTGCCCTGCTGGACGCTGCGTGACAACCAGAGCGGTAACCCGCGGCCATCCCCGGCCAATATCGTGGAGATCGACCGGCACCTCGACGGTATCCGGCGTTCGCTGGGCGGGCGCGCGACGCTCTGGTACGACAGCCTCTGCACGACCTTGACTCCGGCTCACGCCACGCCGTTCCTGCAGGATTTCGAGACCTATCCCGCGACCCATCTGCCGATCGAGACCTACGCGACCCTGACCTGCGCGGCGGGCTCCTGGCCCGACTACTATCTGAGCGGGGTCGAACAGCGGTTGCGCCAGGGGGTCAGCAGCTTCTACATGGACATGAGCGGGATCCGGGCCTGCACCAACCGTTTCCACAACTGCGGCTGGCGGGACGAGTCCGGCGCCACACAGGCCACGATGCCTTTCCTGGCGGTGCGCGAGCAGTTCCTGCGGATGCAGAAGCTGGTCAAGGAGCACGATCCAGACGGCCTGCTCCTGCTGCATGGTGGCGCGGCCTCGCCGCTGACGGCCTGGGTTGACGTCAATGTGTACGGCGAAGAGTGGACCACCGCGCCGAACTATGCGACGTTGTCGATGGGCTTCTTCCAACTCCACTACATGAACACCCGGCAACTGGGCACGGTCAACCACCACTTCGCCGGCTTGCTCTACAAGCAGTACCCCATCTTCCAGCGTTCCGGCGTGATCCAGGAGGAGTGCTGGGGGATGGCTCTGCTCCACGGCGAGACTCTCTACACGGTCAACGGGGTCGAGATCGCGGGGAACATGATGGTCTGGCAGGCACTGGACGCCTTCCAGGCGGACGCTCCGGACACCGCCTTCATCCCCTACTGGCGCAACGAACTGAGCGCCGCACAGGTGGCCGAGGTCAGGATCTCGACCTACCAACGCGAGGGCCGGGAGCTGCTCGTGGTCTTCAACACCGCCTATGGTGCCAGGCCGGTGCGGCTCAACGGTCGCACCCTGACCGACGCCTTGCACGGCGGCAACGCGGCCGTCGAGTTCGAGCTCAAGCCGCGCGGCTTCCGCCTGCTGGTCGCCGAGCGGGCAGCCGACCCCGGTCCCGGGCGCCCCTAGGGCAGGCGTCTGGCCATGCCGGCTCCGGGAAGGGACGCTTGAGGCGTAAGGACGATCAGCACCATGAACCTCGAACACTGCATGCCGGTACTCCTTCCGACTCTTTGTGCGGCAGCCCTCTCGGAACCCCTGGCCGCCGCCGCGCAGGAGCCACCGCCGCGGCGGCGGGCCGACTGCTTCTTCGGGGTGCACTTCGACTTCCACGCCGAGTTGTACGACCGGGAACTCGGGAGGAACACCACGGCGCCGATGGTCACCGCGATCCTGGATACCCTGCAGCCCGACTACATCGAGGTCGACACCAAAGGCCATCCCGGAGTCTCAAGCTACCCGACCCAGGTGGGCAACCACGGGGGCAGCTTCGTCGGGGACCCCCTGCGGGTGTGGCGCGACGTCACCGCGCGGCGCGGCATCCCGCTCTACGGCCACTACTCGGGGCTCTGGGACATCCAGGCCATGACGCTCCACCCGGAGTGGACCAGAGTCCTTGCCGACGGCACGCCGGACGCCCAGAATGCCTCTGTATTCGGCCCCTACGTCGACCGGGTGCTGATCCCGCAGTTGATCGAGCTGGCGGTTGACTACCGGCTCGACGGGATCTGGGTGGACGGGGATGTGTGGCGGGCGAGTGTGGACTACTGCGAGCAGAGCCAGATGGCATTCCGTCAGCAGACCGGACGGGAGGCGGTGCCGACTTCGCCGGCCGACCCCGGTTGGCACGAGTGGCGCGAGTTCCATCGCCAGTCGTTCCGCCGCTATGTCGGTCGCTACATCGAGCAGGTCACGAAAGCCGCCCCCGGCTTCGAGATCTGCTGCAACTGGGCCTTCTCGACCCACATGCCCGAGGCGGTCTGTCTGCCAGTCGGTTTCACCTCGGGCGATATCTGTGGCCTCAACAGCGTGGATGGGGCCCGTTTCGAGTCGCGCATGTTTGCCTCCCAAGGCGTTCCCTGGGACCTGATGTCCTGGAGCTTCAACACTTGGAATCTGGGCACCCTGGACCCCCCGGAATCGCGCAAGCCCGCCATCCAGCTCATGCGTGAGGCCGCCTGCGTGATTGCGCAGGGCGGCGGCTACCAGGCGGTGTTCTCGCAGGCTGGTCCGGGGAACGTCCGAGACGGCAGTGTCGATCTGGAGAAGATCAGGCTCTTTGCGGACGTCGCCCGCTTCTGCCGCGAACGCCAGGAGGTCTGCTTCAAGGCGACGCCGGTGCCGCAGGTCGCGGTCTGCGTCTCGACCGCGGGCACGTACCGGCGCTGGGATAGCGGCGGTCGGGGGCTCTTCTGGTGGGACCGCTGGCAGTACGGGGCCGCCATCTCGATCCTCGAGAACCAGGTCCCCGTCGAGGTCGTGTTGGCAGACCGGCTGGCCCGGCGGCTCGATGACTACCCGCTGGTCGTGGTTTCCGACTGGGAGTTCCTGGAGCCGGCCTTCGTCGCGGTCGTTCCCGAGTACGTCCGCAAGGGTGGCAGGCTGCTGCTGGTCGGCTCGGGGCCGGCCGCGATCTTCCGGGAGGTCCTCGAGTCCGCTGCTGCCGTGGTCGTGGCGGCGGCGCCGCCGGCGTACTCGCTCCGTTACTACCAGGTCGGCCTCGGCACGATTGCCCTGGTCGGCAAGCCGCCGGATACCACTTACTACGGGACCCCCAGCCCGGAGCTTCGCGACTTCACCGCCGCCATCCTGGCGGAACTGCTGCCCGAGCCGATCGTCAGGGTCCGCGGCAGTCACGACGTCGATGTTTCACTGCTGCGGACGACCAAGGGCGAGCTCGCGGTCCATCTCGTCAACACCAGTGGGCCGCACCGCACCGCCGCGATCATCGGCACCATCGACCCGGTCGGCCCGCTCGAGATCACCATCCGCAACCGCCAGAAGCCGACTCGCGTCGAGCGTGTGCCCGGATACAGGCCCATCCCGCACGAGTACAAGGAGGGCACGATTCGGCTCACACTCGACTCGGTGGCGCTCCACGACATCGTGCTCGTGGAGTAAGGCCCGGAACCCCTGGCGGCCGGCGTTCTGCTAGCGCCCGCGACGGATGCGCAACGCCCCCCAGCGGGTGGCGCCACTGCCGCCCTCGGGCTCGACATCGGCGAACACCAGGCGGGTCTCGGCCAGTTCGTCCATGGGGACCGCGCCGGTGTCCCAGAACGGCAGGTCCCAAGGGGTCTCTTCGGGACGCTGCAGGATGACCCGCCACGAACTGCGCGTGATTTCGGCGCGCAGGCGATAGGTCTGGCCCGCGGTCACCTCGGGACTGACCGAGCGCTGCATCCAGCCGGGGCTGGGGTTCACCCAGCCACCCGTGAGCGCAACGCCGGACTGCGTGTGGACGGACAGCCGGCCGGCGGAGCCGGCGAGCGCGAAGCGGAAGGAGATCTCACGGGGGTCGGTGGCGGCCGCTACAAGCTGGCTGTCGACGCCGATCTTGACGGGCGTCAACTCGCACTCGATCAGCAGGGGCCGTTCGGCTTCGAGCGCAAACGACTGCCGGGTCAGCAGGCCGCAACGGTTTGCCCAGCCGCCTGGCGCCGCGGTCTCCATGTGTCCGGCCTCGACGCGCGGGGAGCCGAGTACCTCCCAGACGGCGGCAGCAGGGGCCGCGGTAAAGCGTTCGTCGATGAGTGTCTCCCCGCCGCCGTCGCCGCCCGCGGCCGCCGCCGGCCCGGCCAGCGCGAGCCGGGCGAGGTGGGCGGCGATGGCGGTCACGTCGGCGAGGACAGCGCTGTAGCCAGAGGGATCGCCCTGCGTGCACAGGGGCGCGACCTGGCCCAGGATGGTCTCGACCTCCCGGCGCTGCGTCTGCCAGCGCGCGGCATAGTCGCCAAGCAGACGGAGGGCCTCGGTGCGCGGCAGGGCGGCGGCCCGCGCCAAGCCGGCGCAGGAGTCGATCAGCAGCAGTTGACGCTCGGCGTGGTTGCGGATCTTCGCGGCGGCCAGCCGCAGGTCGGCCAGTCCGGCGGCATCGCCGACGTCAGCGTGCTGAGCGGCCAGCAGGGCGTCGACCGCCGCCACCTCGGCGCTGGTCTGGGCGGCGGCCGCGCGCAGGGCAGTGAGCTCGGCGTTGGGCTCGCCGGCGGCGGTCAGCCGTTCGCCGCAGCGTTGCCAGGCGCCGCGCACCGTATTGCCGAGGTAACCCGCTTCCTGCGTGTCCACCACCCCGACCACATCATGGAGCGCCTGGTTGGCAAGCTCCAGGCGCGACTTGCAGGCGTCCAGCCGCTCGTAGGCGTCGGCCAGCGCCGTGGCACTGGCGGCAGTGCGGGCGTCGTGGAGATGCCAGGCGGCGCTGAGCAGGAACTCGCGGCGGTAGTCGGCGAGCGGCCGCTCCGACTGGCTCCACAGGCACTGGCCGTTGAGGGCAAAGCCGAGCCAGAGGGAGTCGAAGGCGCGCAGACGGTGCTTGGAGAACGACGCCGTGGCCACGCCCAGGAATTCGCGCTCGGGGTGGGCGCGGCGGGCCGCGGCGGCATCGCGGACCATGCCGGCGATGTTCACGACGCCCGTCTCCGCCATCGAGGGCCAGGACTTGGCCGGCTGCTCGGGCGAGAGGTCAGCCAGATAGAAACAGTGATTGTAGATGGCTGAGATACCCAGGACATCGTAGCCGCGCTCCATCAAGCCGGCGATGCCGGCATAGTCGGGCCAGTACTTCCAGAAGCCCATCACCACGCTGCGCGGGATGCGCTCGATGCCGACCCAGTCGCGGCCCGGGCCATACATGTAGAACTCGTCGCCCCACATCAGCGGCCGCACGGGCCGGTTCAACTCCTGCGCCAGTTCGGCCACCGCCTGAACGCAGCGTTCGGCATGGCCCAGCAGCAGGTCCCGGACCGTCTCACCTTTGTCGATACGCGCCTTGCACGCCGGGCAGTAACGCGACTGCCACTGCATATCGATCTCGCTGCAGCCAACGCCGATGAGGGGCGTATCACCGAACCAGGTCAGCAGGTCGCGGTAGAGCCCTTTGATGAAGGGGTAGACCGCCGGGTTCGAGGGGCAGATGAGCCCGGGGGCGGTGGCCTCACGGTAGGGCTCCCCGGCGGCGCTGGTCCACACCAGTTCGGAGGCCTGAGCCAGGGTCTGCAGCGACGGCACCAGCGTCACATGCCAGCGGCGCGCCTCGGCGAACACGGCCGCGCAGTCCGCTGCGGCCAGGGTGCCCGCGTCGGCACAGGCCGGGAAGGAGGCGTATGGGAAGAGGTTATAGGCCTCTACCACCAGGACATTCATCTTGAGTTCAGCCAGGCGCCGGATCTGCGCCTTCAGGTACTCCGGGTCGACGATGCGTCCGAAACGCTCCTGTCCGCCCTCGATGTAGATACCGCGCAGGCGGAACTCGGGCGAGTCGCGCAGGGTGAGTGCCGGCAGGCTGCCCGTGCCACCGCTGAGGCGGACGAGTTGCGCCAGCGTTTCCGCCGCGTAGAGCAGTCCGGCGGGCGAGGCCGCCGCCGCGCTGAGGCCAGTCGGCGCGATGGCCAGGGCATAGCCCTCGCCGACGATACCCTCTGTGGGCAGCGCCGGTAGCGTCGCCCCGGCGCCCACGTGGAAGGTCCACCCCGCCGCCGCCGTGGTCGCCGTCGTGGCCAGGCCCGCCCGCTGCAACGCCGCCAGCACGACCGTCCGGCAGGCATCGTGCTCGGGGCCGTCCGGCAGGCTGACGTCGAGGGTCTGCCCGGCTAGGCGCAGGACGCCCTCGCCGGCACTCACCTGGCGCGGTTGCGGCAGAAGCTTGCTGGTCAATGCCGATACCGACATGGCGTCCTCCCCACGTGCGCCGGCCCAGCCCAGCAGGCCCAGGGCCAGGACCAGGCGCGTCACGGCTCTCGTGATCGGGTAACGTGTAACCACTATGGACCCCCTTACGCCAGCGCCGGATCCTGGTCTGCCAACGCCAGGATCGGCCCGAAGGCCGCCGTCATGGCCAGGCCCGCCGGGGTCTTGGACTTGAGGTAAGCGAAGGGCTCGCCGCGGTCGCCGGCGGTCACGATTCCCGGATCGATCGGGATCCGGCCGAGGAAAGGCACCGCCAACTCCGTACACATCGCCTCACCCCCGCCGCGCGTGAAAATGTCGCTGGTTTCGCCACAGTGCGGGCAGACGAAGCCGCTCATGTTCTCGATGACCCCGAGCACGGGCAGGTTCACCTTGCGGCAGAACATGATCGACTTGCGGACATCGTTGACGGCGACGTGCTGCGGTGTGGTCACCACCACGGCGCCATCCGCGTCCCCCAGCGACTGCGCCACCGACAGCGGCTCATCGCCCGTGCCGGGCGGACAGTCCACCACCAGGAAATCCAGATCGCCCCACTCGGTGTCGCGCAGGAACTGCTGGATCACGCCGATCTTCATCGGCCCGCGCCAGATCACCGCGGTGTCGCGGTCCTTGAGCAGAAAGCCGACCGACATCACATGCAGGTTCGCCGCCGCCTCTGCAGGCACGATGCAGCCGTCCTGCACGTAGGCGGAGTACGACTCCAGGCCCAACAACGTCGGGATGCTGGGGCCATGGACATCGACGTCAAGCAGCCCGACTCGACGGCCCTGCAGCGCCAGGAAGACGGCCAGGTTCGCGGCGACCGTGCTCTTGCCCACCCCGCCTTTACCGGAGAGTACCAGAACCTTATGGCGGACGTGCGACATGCGCTCGGCCAGTCGCAGCCGTCCCTCGTACTGCTCTGCACTCTCCCCCGCCATCTGTCCATGCTGGGCACAGCCGGTCTTGGCGCAACTCTTGCAGGTATCGTGGTCACAGGAGGGCATGGATGTATCCTGGGAATGTGGCTGTGGACTCGGACCTTCTGCTACCATAGCGCCACGACCGGCGAACGCGCCCTGCTGTGGTCCATGCAGCGCTATAGTACACCCGTGCGGGCAGGCGCCCGGACGGAGCGATCAAGGGGTGTACGGCATGAGTCGGCGTGGCAGATCATGGGGGCTGATGTTGGCGCTGTGTGGCCTGCTGTCCGCCGCCGCCGACGACCTGGTGCTGGGCGAGCAGACGCTCAAGGGCGTCTTCGTCAGCTTCGGCAAAGGCCAGTTCCAGTTCCAGACCTGGGACGGAAAGACGTATCGTGAGAAGACGCTGAACGTCCGTAAGCTGGTTCTGGACAAGCCCCTCAAGGTGGTGCTTGAGACGCGTTCGCGGAAGGACGCCGAGACGGTGCTGCTCAAGGGCTTCGACAGCGGCCAGTTCCGGTTGCAGCGCGGCGAGCGGGACGCGGTCGAACGGGAAAGCCAGGTGCGGAGCGTTGCCGTCCACGCCTCCGAGCAGTCCATGACCGACTACATGGAGCGCGCCAAACAGGCGGAGAGCGCCGCCGTCGCCGCCGCCGAGATGCAGGTACCGGAGACCCTCGATGACCTCGTGGAGATGGGTCTGATCACCGTGCTGCACTTCCATCAGCCCGACTCGGTGACCAGCACGCGGCAGGGCAGCTACTGCCGGCGGCTGGCGGAGGAGAGCCAGGGCCGTATGGTGTACAAACGGCTGACGGTGAGTGGGCCCGACGACCCGGCGCTCGCGCGCCACGGCTTGACCACGCTGCCGCAGTTCTGGTTCTACTCGCGCTCCCGCAAGCTGGTGACCAAGCTCACGGAGCGCTTCACCTCTGAGGACTTCGAGAACGCCATCAAAGCCGCACGCCGCGGCGCCGACAAAGGGAACGATCCATGAGGCGGCAGATCTGCTGGATGGACCGGGCAGATGGGGGCGGCGCGGTGGAGATCCGCGTCACCATCCACGCCGGTGAGGTCAAGTGGCAATTCCTTTGCCCCGATGCGGAGCGCTGGGATTACGACACGCCGCCCACGCCGGCGCAGTGGGCCGAGTTGGAGCGGCGCCTCCAGGACCGTTACCAGCGCGGGCAGGTGGGGCTGAAGAAGGAACTGGAGTGGGTGCGCCAGGCCCGCGGGGCCTAGGGCCGGGACGGCCGTGGCCGGAGCCGACCCGACGGTCGGCGGTCCCAGGAGCGGCAGCGCGCCGGGCCGGCTCAGCCGCCCCTGAGCTCGCCCTCCAGCCCGGGGCGATGCCGGAGTGTGGAGGGCAAGAGCAGTCCTGCCGGCCGGCAGGACGGATCGCAGCCGCAGGGCGGCGTCTGCCGCAGGAGTCTCAGCAAGCATGACCGATAGCCACGACCAGCGGGAGTTCTTCGCCTCGGCGGCGGGCGGCACGGAAGAGGTCGTCCGCGACGAACTGAGCGACCTCGGCTTCCGGCGCGTCCGCCTCAACCGCGGCGGCATCCCCTTCTTCGGCGACTGGGAGGAGGGCTGGCGGGCCTGCCTGCAGAGCCGAACCGCGCAGCGGATCATGGTGGTGATGGCGCGCTTCGCGGCCCCAGGGCCCGAGGCGCTCTACGAGGGCGTACGGCAGATCGACTGGTCGCCCTTCATCAGCCCGGATCTGACCCTGGCCGTGTCCGCTTTCCTGCACGCCAGCACCATCACCCACTCCGGCTTCGCGGCCCTGCGGGTCAAGGATGCGATCGTCGACCAACTCCGGGATCAGGGTGGTCGGCGGCCGGACGTGAGTCGCGAAGATCCGGATGTCCGCGTCTTCCTGTACCTGGCCCAGGACCGCGCCACGGTCTACCTGGACCTTTCCGGCGAAGCGCTCTTCCGCCGCGGCTATCGCAGCGGCGCTGGTGAGGCGCCGCTGAAGGAGACCCTGGCGGCGGTGATCCTGCGCCTCGCCGGCTGGGACGGAGAGACGCCGCTGGTCGACCCGATGTGTGGTTCAGGGACCCTGGCCATCGAGGCCGCGCTGTGGGCGGGCAATATCGCTCCGGGTCTGTTCCGCGAACGCTTTGGTTTCGAGCGCTGGGCGAGCTTCGACAGCAGCGCCGCGCAGGCACTGGCCCAGCTCAAGGGCGAGTTGCGGGCGCGGGCGCACGGCCAGCACCCGAGCATCAGCGCCATGGATGCCGACGGGGCGGTGCTCGAGCAGGCCAAGACCAACGCGCGTCAGGCCGGTGTGCGCATCCGCTTCCGGCAGGCCGAGGTGCGCGACCTGCGCCCGGATGGCGGCGCCGCGCGCCTGTTGGTGGTCAACCCGCCCTACGGCCAACGCCTCGATGCCGACAATCGACTGTACCAGGAGATGGCCACGGCTTTCGGCCGCCTCAGCGGCTGGCGCCTGGCCATCCTTGCCGGCAGCCCACTCATTGCCCGCACGATGGCCTTCAAACCCACCCGGCGCTTTGAGTTACGCAATGGCGATCTGCCCTGCGACCTGCTGGTCTACGACGTCCCGTAAGCTGGAGGAGCGCCGGACGTGAGGGACACTCTGGCACGCTGGATACGGCTGGCCCTGGCCCCCCCCGCCTTCCGGGTCGGGCTCGTGGTGACGGCGGTCATGTGCTGCATTCTGCCGCTGCACGCACCGTTGCTGCACCGCTTCCTCGAGTCGTTCGACTGCCGCATGCACGACCTGATGTTCGCGGCCCGCGGCCCGCGGCCCGCCAGTGGCCAGGTCGCCATCGTCGACATCGACGAGGCCAGCCTCGCCGAACTGGGCCAGTGGCCCTGGCCCCGCAGCACCATGGCGGAACTGGTCCAACGTATCGGTGCCCAGAAACCCAGGATCATGGGCTTCGACATCGTCTTCGCCGAAGCGGACCGCACCTCGCTCAAGCTTGCCGCCGACCGCATCCACCAACTCACCGGCACGCCGATCCAGTTGCCGGAGGGTACGGCCGACAACGACGCCATCCTTGCCAAGGCTCTGGGTGAAGCCGACACCGTGCTGGGCTACTACTTCGCGATGAAGGATGACACCACGACCGGCCCCGCGGCCACGCCTGCCCAGGAACGCCTGCCCTGTCCCGAGTTCAGCCAGCCGGTCGTCGCCGTGGCGACCCTCGTCGAGCAGAGCCAGTTCGCCAGCGCCCGGCGTGCGGTGCTGAACCTGGCCTGCCTGAACGACACGGCCCTGACCGAGGGGTTCTTCAACACCATCCCCGACCTCGATGGCGTCACGCGCCGCGGCAGCCTCTTCATCCGCTATGGCGCCGTGCTGTACCCCTCGCTGGCCCTGGAAATGGTGCGTGAAGGCTGCAAGGCGACGCCGGAGCTAGTCAGCAATACCACCGGGGTCGGCGTCACCGGGGTCAAGCTGGGCGAGCGCGTCCTGCCGATCACCCGGCAAGGGCAGCTCTGCATCAATTTCCGCGGCCCGCGGGGCAGCTTCGCGCGTTTCTCGGCTGTGGAGGTCCTGCGCGGGCGTTGCCCCGAAGACGCGCTGAGGGATAAGTACGTGCTCCTCGGCACCTCGGCCACCGGGTTGCTCGACTTGCGCGCAACGCCCTTTGACAAGGCCTTTCCCGGCGTCGAGGTCAATGCCTCCATCATCGACAACCTGCTGGCCGGGGACCCGATGGTCTACGATCAGACCCTCGACCTGGGCCTGAGCCTGATCTCCGCCGCCGTCTTCGGCGTGACGCTGGCCGCCGGCCTCGCCTTCCTGGGGCCGCGCATCGGCGGGCTGTGCGGGATGCTTTTCCTGCTGCTGATCGGCTACGGCAACTACCGGCTCCTCTTTCTCAATCAGCGCCTGGTCGGCGTGACCTATGTCATTGCCGTGCTGCTGGTCGTCTTCCTGGCCGTCACCATCGCCAACTACTTCTTCGAGGGCCGCCGCAAGCGCTTCCTGCAGGGGGCCTTCAGCCTCTACGTGTCCGAAGATATCGTGGCTTCGATCGTCGAGCATCCAGAGCGCCTGACCCTGGCAGGCGAGGAGAAGGAGCTGACTATCCTGTTCACCGACATCCGCGGTTTCACCAGCATCTCGGAAGCCATGACGGCCCGCCAGCTCAGCGCCTTCCTCAACGAGTATCTCTCGGCGATGACGGATATCATCATGGCGCGCGGCGGCACGGTCGACAAGTTCATCGGCGACGCCATCATGGCCTTCTGGGGGGCGCCGGTGGACAACCGCGAGCACGCCCGCCACGCTCTCGCGACCTGCCTGGAGATGCGCCAACGACTCGCCGAACTGCGCCCGGAGTGGGTCGCCCGCGGCCTGCCGCCGGTCGAGACCGGCATCGGCGCCAACAGTGGTGTCGTCAGCGTCGGCAACATGGGTAGCCGCACGCGCTTCAGTTACACGGTCATGGGCGATGCCGTCAATCTGGCCAGCCGCCTCGAAGGACTGACGAAGATCTATGGGGCCGGCATCCTGGTCAGTGCGGCCACCCGACAGGCCGCCGGGGACGGCTTCTGCTACCGGCCCATTGACGTGGTGCGCGTGAAGGGCAAGCGCGAGCCTGTGGCCCTGTTTGAGCCCTTGACCGAAGGGCCGCCCCCCGCCGAACGACGCCTCGAACTCGAGCGCTTTGAGGCCGCATTGGGCCTCTACCGTAGCCGCGACTTCACGGCTTGCCGGGACACGCTGCAGGCCCTGCAGGCAGACTCCCCGCAGGTGCTCTATGCCCTCTATCTCGAACGCCTCGAGCTCTTCCTCCGGCGGCCCCCGCCGGAGGATTGGGACGGCGTCTTCACCTTCAAGACCAAGGGCCACGACGACGAG
This sequence comes from uncultured Victivallales bacterium, assembly GCA_903837355.1. Lineage (GTDB taxonomy): Bacteria > Verrucomicrobiota > Lentisphaeria > Oligosphaerales > JAFGRS01 > CAILUI01. The sequence continues at coordinate 41,228 of CAILUI010000200.1, read as the reverse complement.
TGAGAGGGTGCGGGGCGGTTGCCGCTGGGGCGTGCCCCGTCTGCGACCTTCGTTCAGCGTCCAGTCCCAAGGGTGCCTGGGGGACACGCTCAAGCGTGAACTCGTATTGACCCCGCAACTCCTGCAGCCTCGCCTCGCCATGCCCGGCCGCAACCGGGGCTCTCTTGGAGGGCGAACCTCCACGGCCTGCTTTGCAGGCGGTGAGCCGTGCCCGTGTCCCGGTTTCCAGCCGACGGCTCAGCGGCGCTGGCGCGCCTGTGGAGCTTCGCCCTCCAGTCCCCCCCGTGTCCCGGTTTCCAGCCGACGGCTCAGCGGCGCTGGCGCGCCTGTGGAGCTTCGCCCAGCAGACAAAGAGCCGTCCCCGGGCACTCCGGGGTCAGGCCCAACACCGCGTCCCGACCTCTTTCGCCAGGGCGGCCCACTCGGCCAGGCGGCGACGGTTGTCGTTGACCGTCTCGAGTTCCTGCAGGACGATGCAGAGGTGGCCGCCGCGGGCCAGGCGCAGGCCCTGCTCGAGGTGCTGGCGGAGCGGCTGCAGTCCAGCCGGGGCGTAGACGGCATCGGTTGCCTTCTGCCGCCACTCGATGGAGACCCGGGACCCCACGGCCGCCGCCAGCTTCCCAATGTCGGTCCAAGGGGAGCAGACGAACCGCCGCAGGTTTGGGATCGAGAGGATCAGCGGGATCTTCTGGCTCAGGTCCTCGCAGCAACCGTAGAAGCTGATCCCGAAGCGCTCGAGGATTGGCTTCTGGTAGCGCAGCAGGAACTCCTCATGCTGGGCGGGAGAGACGCCCTGGAACTCCTGACTTTCGCCGCGCCCCCAGAGGTCGCGCAGGCGGACGTGGGCGGGGTCGAAACCGGGCGCCGGCAGGTCCGCGCAGGCCATGATGCCGACGTTGTTCAGGGTCAGCACGCCGGCCTGTTCAAACTGGTCCATGACGCCGAGGAAGCCCTCCATCAGCGTACGCATCAGGCGGTGCACCCAGGCCGGGCGGTCCATGAGGTCGAACAGTAGAGGCTCGACGCCGCGCAATTCGGTGGCCCAGCCGTGCAGCCAGGCCCCGGGGCCGGGCACGGCACAGACCTCCTGCACCGGCAGGATGTCGCCCAGCAGGTCCTGCATGCGGCTCAGGCCGGCCTGGGTGGCAGCGCGGTCGAGATGGTAGCGCGGCGCCACGATCTTCTCGATGTCGGCCTCGGTGCGCAGGGGCGGCTCGTAGCGCCAGGCCACTCGCGTCGAGACGTCGACCGTGACATTCTCCGGCTGGATGTGCCGGATCGGCAGGCCCCAGAAGTGCTCCCCCTCAAGGCGCATCACCGTGCCCACTGCTATCCAGGGGTCGACGACCGTATCATCGCCGATCTCATACCACTTGAAGAGCTGCTGCCGAAGCTGCTGCTCAATCCCCGCGAGGTAGGGATCGGTCGCGACCAGGCTGGCGCGGGGCAGCAACTCCTCCCAGGCGCCGCTGCCCGGATGGCAGATGACCGGCGGCCGGTCAGTCGGTCGCAGGCTGTTGACCGCGCGCCAGCGCTGCAGCCGGCGCGCATTCTCGTCGCTGTGAGCCAGTTCGGCCACGCGCTGCGCCAGTTCGCGGACCGTGTCGCGGCCGGTGGTATCCGGTGTAGCCATGTCGTCCTACCTCCGCTCGTTCCTGTCTGCGCCGGGGCTGAACGGCGCTGGCGCGTTGTCAGCCAGAGCCTCTACTCTACACCGTGGCTTACGCTCAGGGAGTTGCCCGGCCGGGGCTCGTCCCCTATATTGCCACGCAGGCCGGCCGCGGGTCGGACCAGGAGACGCCGGAGATGCGTACGATGCAAAGCCCCCCAACGTCAACGCCCTCCGCCCACAGCCGGATCGCGAGACTCCGGCAGATCACCGGCTCGGCCCGGCGCTTCCTTGCCGACGACCTGTGGGACCTCGATGTGGTGCTGCTTTCGGGCCCCAGACGCGTGCTGTTCTCCCTTTGCCGTATCGCCACCATCGTCTCGCGCGGTTTCGTGACGGACAACTGCAGCCTGCAGGCATCGGCCCTGACCTACATCACGCTGATGAGCATGATCCCGGTGCTGGCCCTGATGTTCTCCTTCTCCAAAGGCATGGGGATGCAAAACCGACTGATCGAGTTGATCGGCATGCAGCGTACCGAGATCGTAGAGCAGGTCGACGGCCACGAGAAGAAGCGGATCGAGTTCCGCGTGGCCGCGCCGGGCTCCCCGGAGGCGCGCGCCGCGGGCAGTGGCCCGTTCGCCCTCGCTGAGCTGCCCGACCCCCTGCAGAAAGTGGTCACGACGGTCTTCTCCTATGTTGAGAATACCAGCTTCGGTGCCCTGGGCGTGGTGGGCTCGCTGCTGCTGCTCTGGGGTGCCGTGCAGGCCATGATCAAACTGGAGGAGACCTTCAATCTGATCTGGGGCGCGCGTACGCCTCGGTCCCTATTTCGCCGCTGTACCGAGTACTTCTTCGTGCTGGCCCTGATGCCGGTGCTGCTAGTGGTGGTCACCAGCGTCAATGCGGCCCTGTCGGCACCGGCAGTGATCGACCGCATCGGCCTCTGGTTTGGGCCGCTGGCCGGGCTTTACACCGGCATCCTACGGCTCTTCGGCGTTGCGATGATCGTGGGGGCCTTCACTTTCCTGTTCAAGTTCATGCCCAATACCGAGGTCAAGACCCTGCCGGCGCTGCTGGCTGGACTGGTGGGCGGCGCGCTCTGGTACGCCACCCAATGGGCCTACATCACCTTCCAGATCGGCGTGACCAACTACAACGCGATCTACGGCACCTTTGCGGCGGTACCCTTCTTCCTCGCCTGGCTGTACACGAACTGGACTATCGTGCTGCTTGGGGGCGAGTTCAGCTTTGCCGTGCAGAACTACCGTACTTACATCCTCGGCGGCTCGGCGGCGGCCGCGTCACCGGCATCCCAGGTAGCTCTGGGGGTCGTGCTGACCTACGAGACCTGCCGTGCCTTCCTGGCTGGCGAGCACGCCTGGCGGCTGGCCGAATTCGCCCGCATCCATGCCATCCCCGTACGGCTGCTGGCGAACGTCGCGGCAACCCTGGTGGAGCAGGGCATCCTGATCCCCGTGGAGCAGGGGGGGGACCGGGAGCGCTACTACGTCCCGGGCAAGCCCCCGGAGTTGCTGACGCTGGCCGATGTGGAACGGGCGGTGCGCGCCGACAACAAGCAGTACACGGGGCAGCTTCTCCGGCTGGCGCCAGAGCCGGTCGCCAAGGCGGTGCTGGACCACTACGACAGCTTCTCCAAGCAGTTGTCGACGGTGAGCTTCCGCGCCCTGGTCGAAGGGAAGACGGCGGCGTAAGCGAGAGCGCTGAAGGGGCGGGATGGGTGCGCGGGGGCTAGCGCGACCCTTCAGGCCGCGGCGCTGCGCCACCTTCACCCAGGCCGCTGGCCTGGGCTGAGGGATCTCGGCCCTTCAGGCCTCCGCGCGAGCGCGCTAAACACCTGCGAGAGGGTATAGTACGGCGCTTGCTGTTCACCGTCGGGAACCGGACTGGCGTCGTCCGGGATCCCCGCGGCGGAGAAACCCTTGAGTACCAGCGGTCCCCGCGCCCAGACCGCGCCATGAGTCACGGAACCAGTCCCATGTCTGTACGTGTTCGTTTTGCGCCATCGCCGACGGGGCAGGTGCATATCGGCAATATCCGTGCCGCGATCTTCAATTGGCTGTTTGCCCGGCATGCCGGAGGCGCCTTTCTGCTGCGCATCGAGGACACCGACCTCGAGCGCAGTACCCCCGCCGCCATCGCGACCCTGCTCGAGGTCATGCAGTGGCTCGGGCTCGATGTTGACGAAACGCCCATCTACCAGACGCAGCAGCGCGGCGAGCACACGCGGGCCGCGGCGCGGCTGCTGGCGCAGGGCGACGCCTACACCGCCGCTAAGGGCGGCGACGGCGAGGCCATCATCTTTCGCATCCCCTGGGACGCCGAGCGGGTCTCGGGAGTGAGTGTGACCGGGCCGGCCCAACTAGCCGTGCACGCCTCCGAGCCGGTGCGCGTCGGCCCGGACGGGGTGCAGTTCGCCGCGCCCTCGGCCAAGGGCACGCCGGCGCCCGCGGGCGCCGGTCTGGCCGGCTTCCGCGATCTCGAGGTGGTCGACGGCGCCGGTCAGGTGCGCTTCCGCCTCAACGACACCATCCAGCGCGTGCTGGCCGGGGAGAGTTTCACGGTCGAGGGTGCGGCGCAGTTGCGCTTTACGCGACGCGCCATCACCTACCAGGATCTGGTCAAGGGCAGCCTGAGCAAGCCGCTGGACAGCATGCGGGACTTCGTGATCGTACGTAGCGACGGCTCGCCGGTGTTTCATCTGGCGAACGTGGTCGACGACGTCACCATGCGTATTTCGCACATCATCCGCGGCGACGATCACGTCGAGAACACCTACCGGCACCTGTTCCTTTTCCAGGCTCTCGGCGCGACCGCCCCGGCCTACGCCCACCTGCCGATGATCGTCAATGCCAGCGGCAAGCCCTACAGCAAGCGCGACGGCGATGCCTTTGTCGGCGATTTCCGTGATAAGGGCTACCTGCCGGAAGCCCTGTTCAACTATCTGACGCTGCTGGGCTGGAACCCGGGTGACGAACGCGAGAAACTGAGCCGGACCGAACTGCAGCAGGCCTTTTCCCTCGAACGCGTGCAACAATCTTCGGCGCAGATGGATGCAGTCAAGTTGCTGAATCTCAACGGGCAGTACATTGCCGACTTGCCCTTTGCCGCCTTCCTGGCCGGCGCCCGCCAGGCCGCCGCGGCCACGGCCTGGGGGCCGGGCGCGGACGAGGCGCGGCTGACGGCCGTGGCCCGCCTGCTGCAATCGCGGACCAAGCTGTGGACGGACGTCGCCGGCTGGGGGTACTTCTTCACCGATATCCCGGCCTACGATGACAAGGCAGTACGCAAATTCCTGGCCAAGCCCGGGATCCCCGAGGCGCTCGCCAGCCTGGCGGCGGCCCTGGGACAGGCCGACTTCGCGACGCCGGCGGCCATCGAGACCGTCGTCGCCGCTGTGACTACGGCCTGCGGCATCGAGCCGGGCCGTCTGAACCAGCCCATCCGCGTGGCCAGCACCGGCTGCACCGTCGGCGCCGGGGTCTACGAAACACTCAGCGTCCTGGGTCGCGACAGCGCGCTCCGCCGCTTGGGTCACGCCGTGACCCTGGCCCGAGCCACGGCCGGACAGGCAGAGCAGAAAGCATGAGCGCCACCATGACGCAAGCAACTCAGGTCCCGCTGGTGGTCATCGTCGGCCGCCCCAACGTCGGCAAGTCGGCGTTGTTCAACGCCATCATCGGCCGCCGCGTCGCCATCGTGCACGAGGAGGCCGGCGTAACGCGTGACCGCATTGCGGCACCGGGGTCGCATGGCGAGCACCATTTCACCCTGGTCGACACGGGCGGCCTGGGCGTGGGCCGGCGTGAGAAGAATGTGGGCCTGTTCGACGGGCTGATCCGCGAGCAGGTGGCGACGATCGTCGAAGAGGCCACCGCGCTGATCTGGGTCGTGGATTGCCAGTCCGGCGTCACCGCCCAGGACGAAGAGGTCGCCGCCTTCCTGCGGAGCGCGCAGCGGCCGGTCGTGATCGCGGCCAACAAGGCCGACAATGACACCCGCGCCAGTGCCGCCGAGGCCGAATTCAGCCGCCTGGGCTTCAGCACCATCGTTCCCACCTCCTGCACCCACAAGCGCGGTATCCGGGACCTCATGGATGCCGTCGCCGAGCAGTTGCCCGTGGCCACGCGAACCCTGGGGCCGGACCCGGTAATGAAGCTTGCCGTGGTCGGGCGGCCGAACGTCGGCAAGTCCTCGCTGGTCAACCACATCTTCGGGGCGAAGCGGGTGATCGTGAGCGAGGTCGCCGGGACCACCCGCGACGCCATCGACGTGCCGGTCACCATGCGCGACGGCGCCGTCGACGTGCCGCTGATTCTGATCGACACCGCCGGCCTGCGCCGCAAACGCCAGATCGATACGGTCGTCGACTTCTTCAGCATGACGCGCACGGAACAGGCCATCCGCCGCAGCGACGCGGTGCTGCTGGTGCTCGATGCCATGGAGGCCGCCACCGGGCAGGACAGCAACATCGCCCGCATGGTCCTCGATGCCGGCAAGCCCTGCATCCTGCTGGTCAACAAGTGGGACCTGGCGGCCGCCGAGGGCGTCAAACAGCGCGAGCTCGTGGACTCGGTCTACGAACGGCTGCAGTTCATGAAGCATGCGCCGGTGCAGGTGATCTGCGCCCTCGATGGCTACAACGTCAACGCCATCCTGGACCACATTCTTTACCTGCGCGAGCAGATGAAGGTGATGGTTCCCACCAGCGTCTTCAACCAGTTCCTGCAGGACACGCTGGCGCGCAATCCGCCCCCGTCCGCCACGACCCGCCGCTTCAAGGTCTTCTACGGCACCATGACCGGCAATCCGCCCCCGCATTTCGTCCTTTTCGCCAACGACCGCGAGGCCTGCCCGGCGCACTACCTGCACTTCCTGGAGAACCAGATCCGCGAAGCCTTCTTCCCGCAGACCGGCCTCCCCATCCGGCTCGACATCCGCCAACGCGCCGATGCCACGCCGGACGACGGGGCGCGGCGCGCCGCCTCCGGAGCGCAGCGCCAGAAGGCCGCCGTGGTTCAGGCTATGGCACGGCACCGGGAACGCAAGAAGGGCTGGCGCAAGAAGGACTGACCCGCATGTCGCCCCGCTTCGACCGCCTGCAGGCGGAACGACAGACTCAGAACCGGCCGGGCGGCGGGGGCTCCGTCCGTCGTTCCGCGGTCACGCGGTCTCCCGAACCCGTCCGCCCGCCGCTGGAGGGTTCGAGGCCTGGCCCCCTCGTCCTGGCTAGTGCCTCGCCACGGCGACGGCAACTGCTGCAGGAGGCGGGGATTGCCATCCGTGTCGATGCTGCCGACGTCGATGAAACCGCGCTGCCCGGGGAGACCGCCGCGGCCCACGTCCGGCGCCTGGCCCTGGCCAAGGCCGATGCCGTGGCCGGGCGACACCCGCAGGCGCTCGTGCTCGGTGCGGATACCGTCGTCGTGCTCGACGGGGTGATCTTCGGCAAGCCCGCCGACCTCGCCCACGCCCAGCGCATGCTCGCCGCGCTGTCGGGGCGCTGGCACGAGGTCCTCACCGGCGTCGCCCTGGTGTGCCGCGAACCCGCCCAGCGCCAGGCATGGGTCTGCCGCACGCGCGTTCGTTTCGCCGCCCTGCCTGCGGAGACCATCCAGGCCTACTGCACCTGCGCCAACCCGCTCGATAAAGCCGGTGCCTACGGCATTCAGGAGCACGGCGAGATGCTGGTTGCCGAGATCGCTGGTCTGCGCAGCAACGTCATCGGCCTGCCCATCGAGGAGGTCGTGGCCGCCCTCCGCCGTCTGGAACGGGAGAGCGGTCGAACCCCGACATCGCTATCGTAATCGTGGTCGTATGAATGACCCATGACCCATGACCCATGACCCATGACCCATGACCCATGACCCATGACGAAAAGCAAGGGGCCGCGGTTCGCCTGTAGGTGTGTCTGGCGCCAGCCGGGGGCCGGCCTGGAGGGTCCTGCTGGACAGCAGGATTCGCCCCCTCCAGAGCGTGCCCGCAAAGCCGGGTTGCTGCGGACTTTAGCGAGGCATTACCAAAGCGCGCCTTGCCGTCTTGCGATTACAGCGACCCGGCGCTATGCTGACGCGCGCCTAACCGAAAGGGTGGATCGCTTATGGACGAGAACGCTACTTCCCTGCCTGCGGCGGACGCCAGTCGCCGCGATTTCCTGCGCACCTCGGCCGGTGTGGGAGCCGGCCTGGCCGCATCCTCCGTGTTGCAGACCGCGCTGGCGCAAGAAGCCCCAGCCGCGGCGGCGCCGCCAACCGCGCCGAAAGCGAAGGGCGACGACCTGAACGTGGCGGTGATGGGCGTCGGGGCTCAGGGCCGGGTGCTGATCGAGGCCGCCCTGCGTATCCCCGGCATCCGCTTTAAGGCCGTCTGCGATATCTGGGCTTACAGCCAGCAGTACGGCAGCCGTTACCTCAAGAAATACGGCCATACGGTCAACGTCTACGAGGATTACCGCGAGTTGCTGGAGAAGGAGAAGGACCTCGACGCCGTCATCGTGGCGACGCCGGACTGGATGCATGCCGAGCACGCCAATGCCTGCATGCGCGCCGGGCTGCACGTCTACTGCGAGAAGGAGATGTCCAACAGCCTGGAAAAGGCCCGCACCATGGTGCAGACCGCGAAGGAGACCGGCAAGCTCCTGCAGATCGGGCACCAGCGCCGCAGTAATCCGCGCTATATCCACGCGGTGAACAAGCTCATCCGCGACGTCAAACTCCTTGGTCGGGTGACGCACGGGTACGGGCAGTGGAACCGCGCCAAGAGCGAAGACCTCGGCTGGCCAGAGCGCAGCCCGGTCCCGGCGGACATCCTCGAGAAGTACGGTTACGCATCCATGTCGCAGTTCCGTAACTGGCGCTGGTACAAGAAGTACGGCGGCGGTCCGATCGTCGATCTGGGCTCGCATCAGATCGACATCTTCACCTGGGTCTTCGGACGTAACCCAAGCGCGGTAACGGCGGCAGGCGGAATCGACTTCTACAAACTCCACGAATGGTACGACAACGTCATGGCGATCTTCGACTACGAGACGCCGGAGGGAACGGCGCGCGCCTTCTACCAAGTCCTGACCACGACCTCCCACGGCGGCTTCTACGAGACCTTCATGGGCGAGAATGGTTCGCTGCTGATCTCCGAGGTCCCGTCGCGCGGCAACGCCGCGATGCGGGAGCCGCACGCCCCCGACTGGGATCCCTACGTCAAGATGGGCCTGCTCAGTCCGGTGAAGGCGCCGATCGTTCGCGCTGCCACCCGCGATGTCACGGTGGACGTGCGCGTCACCATGGAGTCCGGGAACTGGCCGCTGCCGGTCGAACTGGCCAAGCCGGCGCACCAACCGCACCTCGAGAACTTCTTCAATGCCATCCGCCTCGGCGTCCCGCTGAACTGCCCGGCCCAGGTTGGTTACGAGACCGCGGTGGCGGTCCTGCGTGTCAACGAGGCGGTCGAGCAGGCGCGGAAACTCCACTTCAACGAAGGGGAGTTCCTCGCTTGAAAATCCCCGTAGCCGCTGCAACACTGCTGCTTCTGATCGCCACGGCCCGCTCCCAGGAGCCGGCCGGCCGGGGCGAGGTGTGGGACGGGAGTCGCACCACGCCGGTGCACCGGCTGGTGCTGACCGACGAGGCTGGCGACGCCATCGTGCCGGCGCTGCCGGGCGCGCCCCCCTACTCCTCGCGTCAGACCTGTGGCTCCTGCCACGACTACGCCGCTATCGCCGGCGGTTTCCACTTCAGCCCGGATGTCCCGGCCAGCCAACTGGGCCGTCCCGCCCAACCGTGGTTCTGGGTGGATTCGGCAACCGGGACGCAGATCCCGGTGTCGGGCCATGGCTGGCCACAGACTTGGAAGCCGGCCGACCTCGGGCTCACGCCCTGGCAGTGCACGAAGCTCTGGGGCCGGCACTTCCCGGGCGGTGGCTGGGGCGAGCCGGCCGATGAGTTCGCCGACCCCGAAGCCCGCTGGGACGTCTCGGGCAAGGTGGACGTCCACTGCCAGGCCTGTCACGGCGCCTCGCCTCGGCAGGACCCCAGCGAGTGGGCCAAACAGATCGCACGCGAGAACTTCCGCTGGGCCGCGACCGCTGCCGACGGCTTCGGCGACGTCGGCGGCATGGCCTCGCGCGTACGGGAAAGCTGGCGGCAGATTGATGGCCCGAATCCCGACGACCATCAGTATGCGGTGCCGCCCTACATCCGCTACGATCAGGGCCAGTTTGACGCCAAGCACCGCACGCTCATCGACCTCAGCTACCGGCCGCCAGACCGCAACTGCCTGTTCTGTCACTCGGTAACACCCGTCAACAGCGAGCGCTGGCAGGTAGACGGCGACGTTCACAGCCGGGCCGGCCTGCAATGCGCCGATTGCCACCGCAATGGCCAGGATCACCAAGTCATCCGCGGCTACGAGGGCGAACCCCAAGTAGGCACCTCCCGCGGCGCGGGCGACTTCTCCTGCCGCGGCTGTCACCTAGGCACGGACACGGCCGGCACGGCGTCGGCCGGTCGCCTCGGCGCGCCCCGGCCGCTGCACCGCGGTCTGCCGCCGAGCCATTTCGAGAAGCTCTCCTGCACGGTCTGTCACTCCAGCTACCGGCCGCAGGAAGAGCCGCAGCGGGTACGCACGGCCCGTGCCAACCGCCTCGGCGTCCACGGTCGGGCGCAGTGGTTCACCAGCGCGCCGCAGATCGTCGAACCGGTGTTCATGAAGACCTTCGACGGCAAGATCGCGCCGCACCGGATGGCCTGGCCGGCCTTCTGGGCCCGGACCGAAGGCGGCAAGACCACGCCGTTGCGGCCGGAGGCGGTGACGCTGGCCGGCAAAGGCATCCTGGATGCAGCCCAGCAGGTGGCTGGTATCCTCAGCGCGCTGCGCCGCGATGTCGAGGCGCCGGCGCCGGCGGTGCTGGTCATGGATAACGCGGTCTACGAGCCGACCGCGGATGGGCGTGTGCAGACGCAGCCGGCCCCGGCGGGGGCGCGGGCGGGGTGCTGGTGGGGGCGGCTGGGTCCGGATGGGCTGTTGCCGCTGTTGCCGGATTTCGATCCTGCCGTCGACCTCGAGTCTGCTGTCGCGACCCGCCTGCAGGCGACGCTGCAGTCCTTGTCGCAGTGGCTTGGGGCCCCCGGCCAGCCAGTGCTGATCGTCGGTACGAAGCGTTACGCCGTGACCAATGGCGCCATCGAGGCCACGACCCTGGAAACGCCGCCGGCACTGACCGGCTGGGTATGGCAGCAGAGTGCGGCGACCACGCCGCTGCTCCCGGACTTCGTCTTCGCGGCCGTCGCCGCGACGACAGGGCGCGAAGAAGCGTTCAACGAGGACCAGGTCGCCCGCGTGCTGCAGGTCCTGGCCGCGGCGGAGAAGGCGCCGGGAGTCGCCTATGGCTATGTGAGTTCGGGCAAACTGTTCCGGCTGGCAGCGGCGGGCGGTACGGCGCTGGAGGCAGTGGACGACCCGGCCGCGGCGCCGTGCTCATGGGCGGTCGGGCATGATGTCCGGCCCGCCACGCAGGCGCTGGGCAGCGGCGGTTGCACAGACTGCCACTCGCCCTCGGCAGCGCTGCTGTTTGGATCCGTACCGGCGGCCGGGCCACTGCTCACCACGCGCGGCGCCGTGACGCGGATGTCCGACTGGCATGGGCTGCAGGCCCCGTTCAACCGGCTGTTTGCCTGGAGCTTCTACGTCCGTCCGTGGTTCAAGGCAGCCCTGGGGGCGGCCGTCGCAGTCGCCGGGCTGATCGTGCTTGCCTTCGTCCTGCCCGGCGTGCGGCGTGCGGCCGGGTTCTTCAGCAGCAAGGGATGAGGGAGAACACCATGCTCCAACTACTTTCGGCTCTCGGTCTCTTCGGTACCGTGGTCATGGTGCTCGCATGTGTGCGCCTGCGGCGGGGCCGCGGCGCTGCGAGCACCCGCCGTTTCCCACGGCTGGAACGGCTGCTCGCCGCGGGTGCCGGACTCAGTTTCCTGGCCCTGGCGTTGAGCGGCTTCGGGATCCGACTTACGGGTTCGGCGTTGTCGGGCTACCCGCTGTTGCTGCATGTCGGCTGCGGCGCCGTGCTGGCGGCAGCGTTCACGCTGGGACTGCTCTTCTGGGCTCCGCGCTTCGCCTTTGAGGTCGGGGACACGGGGTGTCCGGCCTATTGTCCGGCTCACCGCCTCGGTTTCTGGCTGTTGGCGGTTGCCGTGATCGGGGCGATTGTGACGCCCCTCGTCGCCATGCTGCCCTGGTTCGGGACGCACGGTCAGGAGGTACTGGTTACCATCCACCGCCTGTGCGCCCTGGCGATTGTGGCGCTGGCGCTGAGCCTGGCCCTCGCCGAAGCCCGCCTGCATCAGGCGCCGCGATAGGCCTGGTCCTCCGATGGCAGACTTGCCGCTTCACCGCTTTGCTCATGAGGCCATGACGACCCGATTCGAGGTCATCGTGGCGGGCGGCAGTGCTCGCTATGGCGGTGAGGTCGCCACGGAACTGTTCCGGGAGGTCGACCGCTACGAGCGTCTGCTCAGCCGGCACGATCCCGGCAGTGACGTCTCACAGATCAACCGCCTCCAGCCCGGTGAGACCGTCCGCGTCTCTCTCGAGGTCTACAACTGCCTGCGTCTGGCGGCCTACGTCGCCCAGGAGACCGCCGGCGCCTTCGAGGCGAGCTGCGGGCCGCTCCTGGCCTGCTGGGCTGAGGCGCGCCGGCAAGGACTCGAGGCGCCGTCTCCGGCCTTACTCAGTGCGGCGCTGGCCCGTGTGGGGATCCGACAACTGCGCCTGCATGCTACCCCGCCGGGGAACGGCGGCCCGCGGGAGTTCAGTGTCACCCTGGCCGCGGACTCAACCGGCGTGGTCATTGACCTCGGCGCGGTCGGTAAGGGGTTTGCCCTGGATGGGTTACGCGAAACGCTGAACGACTGGAAGGTGGACAATGTGCTGGTGCATTCAGGCACCAGCACGGCGCTGGCCCTCGGGCCGGGACCGGAACCCGAGGGCAAGGGCTGGGTGGTCGGCGCGGGAGGCGACTGGGGCAAGGCGCTGGGCTTCTCGCGGCTGCGCCTGCACAACGCCGCCCTCAGTGGCTCAGGCATGGCGGTCAAGGGCCGTCACATCCTCGACCCCCGGCGCGGCCGTCCGGTCACCGCCATCCTCGGCGCCTGGACCCTCTGCGACTCGGCGGCCGCGGCCGACGCCCTGTCAACCGCCTTCATGGTCTTCTCGCCGGCGGAGGCGGACGCCTTTGTCCGGCGCCATGCCGACGTCTGGGCCATGGTGGTCCAGGCGGAAGCCGCCGACGGCCCGCCCGTGGTGCGCACCTACGGCCGCGCCGAACTGTTGGACTGATCAACCGTTGAGCGTCCAGCCCTGGCGATACGTCTTCTTGACGAAGGCGTCGGCTTCGGGGCAGTTCGTCGCCTTGAGATTGGCAGCGTCCCACTCGAGCCGCTTGCCGGTGCGGTAGGCGACCATCGCCAGCAGATTATGCTCGATGAGCGCGCCGGAGTAGTCGAAGTTGCACAAGGTGGGCAGCTTCGGGTCGCGACAAGCGTTGAGCCATTCCTGATGGTGGCCGACCGAGGGCGGGATGATGTCCTTGGTTTCCGGCCGCTGGTAGTGGGTCATATCACCGCGCAGCATGACGATGCGGAAGTCGTAGTCGGCCAGCAGCCAGCCCTGGTCACCTTTGAACAGGACGCCCTTGAACAGTTCGTCGCGGTTGAAGACTTTGGTGGGCATACCGGGCTTCTTGCCGCCGTCATACCAGTAAACGGTCACCGGCCCACGCTCTGCGGTCGCCGGGTGCTCCCACTTGGCCTCGAGCCACTGCGGGCAGGTGTCGGTGCTCAGCGGCGTCCCCTGCGCCTCGCAACTGGTGGGGAAGCGCAGGTTGAGCGCCCAGTAAGGCAGATCCAGCATGTGGCTGCCCATGTCGCCGATCTGGCCACTGCCGAAGTCCCAGTAGAGGTTCCACGCCAGGCAGCCGCCGAAGTACTCCGGGTTGTAGGGATGCTCGGGGCTGGGCCCGAGCCAAAGGTCCCAGTTCAGGTGCGCCGGCGGTTGGCCGGCGGCGGGCAGGTAGGTGCCGCCCTTGGGCTCGCGGCTGCACCAGATGCGCACGTCGTCGACCTTGCCGATCACGCCGTCGCGGATCAACTCGACCACGCGGCGGTAGTTGTCCGTGGCGTGAATCTGGGTACCCATCTGGGTGGCCAGCTTACCCTGATTCTTGAGGTAGGTCTCGCGCACCACGCGGGCTTCGTGCACGCCGTTGGCCAGGGGCTTCTCGCAGTAGACGTGCTTGCCACGGTTCATCGCCCAGGTGTTGATGAAGGCGTGCGTGTGGTCGGTGGTCGCGCAGACCACCGCGTCGATGTCCTTCTGCTCCAGGCAGAGGCGCCAGTCGCTGTAAGTCTTGGCCTCAGGGAAGCGTTTGGCGGCGGCGGCGAGATTGTTCGCATCGACGTCGCAGAGGGCGACGATGTTCTCGTGCTTGACGCCGTCGATGTCGCCCGCACCACGGCCGGCAACCCCGATCACGGCGATGTTTAGCTTGTTGCTCGCGGCCTGGCCGCTGAGCGTGCCTGACTTGAGGATCAGCAGGCCCGCGCCGGCCACGGCGGTGCGCTTGAGGAAGTCCCGACGCTCAATCAACGTCTGTGCCATGTTCGTCTCCACTGGTAGCGGTCTCAGGCGCCGCGGATGATCAGGTCCAAACGGCGATGCTGCTCGGTCAGAGACAAGCCGTCGCTGCCTTCGATCGTCAGCCAGCCACTATAGCCCACCCGCTCCAGCGCCGCGCGCACCGCGACCCAGTCGTTGCTGCCGTCGCAGATGTCCACGAAGTCGCCACCCTTACCGTCGGGCTTCAGGCGGAAGTCCTTGACGTGGCACTTGGCGATGCGGTCGCCGAGGGCGTCGATCCACTTCGGCGTGGGCGCGTACTTGATGTGATTGCCCAGATCGAGGTAGGCCTTCACCCAGGGGCTCTTGAAGGACTTCACGAAGGCGGCGAAGAACTCCGGGGTCACCCAGAGGTTATTCCAGACGTTCTCGAGGGCAATCGCCACGCCGCACTTCTCGGCGGTCGGGATCAGCGCCTCGACCGCCTTACGGCTGGTTTCGGTGGCGTGGTTCTGCGCCTTGATGTACTCCGCGAAGGGGGCGTTGTCGCCCTCGGCGACGCGCGAGACCACCAGGGTCGACGGGTCGAACTCCAGGCGGAAGGCCCACGGGTCTGGCTGCGCCCCGCCGACGCGGCAGGGCACCAGCAGCACGGCATCCGCCCCGAGGCGCTGCGCGGTCTGCAACGCCGTCTTCATCGAATCAATATCGGCCTGGACCTTGGCCGCCTCGGCGTGGTTGAACTCGCACCAGCCGCGCAGCACCGAGTGGATGGACAGGCCTTGGGCGGCGGCACGCTGCCGGGCCGCCTCGGCAGCCGCTGCCGGCGCGTCCCAGGCCGTGCATTCCATGCCCGCAAAGCCAGCGGCCTTCAGCGCGGCCAGGGTGGGGTCATCCGGCAGGCCGCGGATCAACGCCTGACGTAGTGTGGTCTTGAACTCAGCCGCGCCAATCGCCGGCGCCAAGGCCAAGCCGGCTCCGGCAGCGGCAGACACCGCCAGGAATCCGCGTCGGTTCATCCCGTCCGTCATCGTCGTTCTCCCCCTGCCGCACACCGGGCTGCTACAACGCACCAAGAGGACCGCTCCCGGGGCCGGACAGCTACGCCGAAAACATGGACCGCCTACGTCCTGAGTCAACCCCTTCCGACAGCGGTCACCCGGAATGGTACGGCCGCGGGGCGGGTGCGGCCTGCCGCGAGTCTGCCGACCCGACGGTCGGCGGTCCCAGGACGCTGGCACGTCCACGCTTGGCCCAAGGCTCGTCAGGCGTTCGTTACGGGGCTACAGTGGTCGCTCGCGCGCCGGAATCGCACCAGGCCGGACGCGAGCCCGCTCCAGCACTATGCCTTGGCCACACCTCACTGTCTGGGACGGTGCTCTGCTGGCGGCGGTGACCGTGCAGGCCACCGCGATCGCCTACGCCTACCAGCCTCGGCACAAAGCACTGCTGATCACGCTGCCCATTCCCTTCAGTATCGCGACCCTGGCCATCGGCCGGCCAGTCGACGCCACCAACGTGCTGGGGCTGGGGCTGCTGTTCGGTTTCACCTGGGCCGTCTGGTACCTGCACACCCGCCAGTCCTGGCCGATCGTGGCCGCCATCATCGGCGCCGCCCTGGGCTACATCCTCAGCGGCGCGCTGATTGCCAGGCACCTCCCTGACCACGATACAGCCTTCTGGGCGGCCGTGGCCGGATGCGCCACCCTCGCTGCCGGCTTGCATTGGCGACTGCCCGCGCGTGATGAACCCGGCCACCGCAGCCCGCTGCCGGTCTACGTCAAAGTCCCCATCATCGTGGGTGTCGTCGCGACGCTCATTCTGATCAAAGGCTGGCTGCGCGGCTTCGTGACCGTCTTCCCGATGGTTGGCGTCATCGCTGCCTACGAGGCGCGGAACAGCCTCTGGACGATGGTCCGGCAGATTCCCGTGCTGATGCTGGCCCTGCTCGCCCTGATGGTGGTTCTGCGCCTGGGCCGGGAGCCGCTGGGGGTGCCTGGTGCGCTGGCCAGCGGTTGGGTCATCTTCCTCGTGGTCCTCACGATGCTGCGCGGTGCCTGGTGGCGCTAGGAGGGACGTTGCATCTCAGCAGCGGACGGCGCACATTACGGGGCTACCCGGCGTGGTTGCCTCGGGGGCTGTGCCGCGGGCGGCCGCAGGAAGTCCAGCAGAAACGTCCAGACGACAGGTGAACCATGAAGTGCAGGAGCCTGGTGATGACCTCATTGACAGCAGCGGTGGCGCTGACCGGCGTGGTGCGGGCGGCCGAGCCGGCGGCGCAGCAGGTGATCGAACTGCGTACCTATCGCTTCGCATCCGAGGCGAAGCTGAAGACCTTCGCTGACTTCCTGGCGCAGGCCTACGTGCCGGCGCTCAACCGCGCTGGCGTGACGCCGGTCGGCGTCGTCCGCCTGTTCAAGGCCGACAACCCCAAGCTCACCCTCGAGGCCGACGAACTGAAGCTCTACGTGCTCCTGCCGCATGCCGATCTGGCCGCGGCGCTGACGCTGCCGGCACGGTTGGAGGCCGATACGGTGCTGGCGCCGTTGGCCAAGGCCGTGCTTGGCACGCCGCTGGCCGACCCGGTCTATGAGCGCTTCGAGACGCAACTCATGCTGGGCTTCAGCGCCTGCCCCACGGTCGAGGTGCCGACGTTGGCCGCCGGCCGCCTGCTGCAGTTGCGCATCTACGAAAGCCATAACGACGCGCGGGCCCGGCTCAAGATCGAGATGTTCAACGAAGGCGGCGAGATCGCGCTGTTCCGGAAACTCGGCCTGACCCCGGTCTTCTTCGGCCAGTCCATCGCCGGCACCCTGCTGCCGAACCTGACCTACATGATCAGCTTCGAGAGCGCCGCGGCACAGGAGGCCGCCTGGGCGGCCTTCATCAAGCACCCCGACTGGGAGAAGCTCAAAGCTGACCCGAAGTACGCCGACACCGTCTCGCGCATCACCAACCTGGTCCTGCGCCCCCTGCCCGGCTCACAGATCTGAAAGGACGCTACGCATCGGCAAGGCAGACTGCGCGAACCGCCCCAGGCGGCGGCCGCGCTTTGGACTGCGGCGGCTCGACGCCGCCTTTCCGGGTCCGAAAGCTGTGTCCAGCCACAGCAGTCCAAAGACGCTACGCGTCGGTCAAGCAGACTGCGCGCGTCGCTTTTCAGGCTCCCGCCACCTCGTAGTCGTCCGGCACGCTCAGCCGGTCGATCCTGAAGGTTGAGAGCATCTTGCGGAACGCTGGATCAGCGTGCTGTTCCAGCCAGCCAGCCGAACACCACGGATAGTCGCAGGCCCGTTGCACCAGGCCGTGGTGCACGGCGTTCTCATGGACGTACCGCAGTCGTGCGAAGTACGAGCGCTGAAAGGTCAGCGCCGTATCCCGGAACTGGAACCAGACTTGCCGCCCAGCGGTGGCGTCCAGGTGGTTGACTTCCGTGGCCGTGAGCGTATGGACCTTGGACAGCGCCGTTGACAGCGTGCCGGGGTCGACCGGGGCGAGCGCTACGACGTGATAGTGGTTACCGAACACAGCCCAAGCCTGAACCCGCCAACCGTACTCCCCGAGCGTAGTGAGCAGGTGGTGCTGGAGAAGGCTCAGCCGGTCGGGGTCTCGGAAGATCAAGGCCTTGTGAAGGGTACTGGCGGTGACGAAGTAGGCGCCGCGGTCGAGAAGCCGGTGTGGTGGCGCATGTGGCCAGTCGGGCATGGTGACTCCTCCATCCCTTGCCGTTGCTGCCGGTACCGTGTCGCGGGGGGAGAGCTGTGTCCAGCCACAGCAGTCCAAAGACGCTACGCGTCGGTCAGGCAGACTGCGCGCGTCGCCCCAGGCGGCCGCGCTTTGGACTGCGGCGGCTTGACGCCGCTCTGGGAGACGTACCGGATCCTCCACCCACCGCCCGCCCAGACTGCTAACGGAAGCGCAGCGCGTAGAGATCCGCGTCTTTCAGGGCGAAGCGCAGGCGGACCGGCTGGCCCTGCAGCCGGCTCAGGTCGGGGTTGGCGGCCCAGCCCACCGGCATTTCGAGGCCATCGCCGAAGAGGACCGGGCACTCGGCCAGGGCGAAACCGGGCACGGGCTGGCCATCCGGCTGCTGCACCTCGACCTGCGCACCGCCGATCACGGAGGTCGAGAGGTTCAGCAGCAGCTCCTTCCCCGTGAACGTGAAGGGCTTGGTGACCAGCTCGCCGCCCTTGGCATCGGCGTGCACCGACACGAAGCCGTCGGGACGCAACGACAGCCGGCGGATGCGGTTCGTCGGGTGCTGGTAGTGCTCCAGTGCGTACAGCGAGATCTCCGCGGGACCCGTCGGCACGATGCCGTAGGCGATGTGGTTGTTGCGGTCGGTCCAGTTCTCCGGGTCGAGCCCGGGGCGCAGGAAGGCCTCGTCCCAGCGCCGGAAGTTCAAGCCGTCGCGGCTGCTCATGAAGACGCCGTCGGATAGGCCCGTGTAGCGGTGTGTGGTATCCAGCGTGCGTTCCGGCACGAAGCGCTTGGGGAAGCCCAGGTAGAGGTGCGGGGCGCGGAAGTAAGGCGTGATGGCGTTGGTGTAGAGATGCTCCTCCGGGGCGTCGCCGTAGCTCAGCCAGCGGGGCGTCGTCCATGTCAGAAAGTCCTTCGAGGTGCACATGCGGACGGTCCGCACGTCCTTCCTGAAGTCGCGCAGGTAGCACACGTAGAGCCCCCGCAGGGCGTCGTAGAAGGCCAGGTTCTGCGAGTCGAAGGCGCCCTGGGTGATGACGGGCTCCGGCGACAGTTCATGCCAGCGCAGGCCGTCGGGCGACGCCAGGGCCCAGAGCGGGCCGCCGCCGAGCGCCTTGTAGAGCTCGTCGGGCTTGGCGTTGGGGTTGGCGTCTTTGAAGGGCGTGAAGTTGTGCCGGGCGCGCCCCATGTAGACGATGGCGTTGTCCCGGTTGCCGTTGAACTCGTAGAGACCCAGGTTCGGCTTCGTCCACTGGCGCCCGTCCGGGCTCTCGGCGTACGCGCAGAGTTCCTCATGGGCTGGGGTCGTCGCCGTCGTCACCTCGACCGAACCGCGGTAGTACATGCGGTAACGGTCGCCATCCTTGAACACGGTGACGTAGTGGCTGGTGTCGCCTTCCCAGGGCGCATCGAGAGTGACCGCGATCTCCTCGCGCCGCGGTTCGTGCAGGCGCAGCGTGGTCCCGGTCATGGTCTCGATCAGGTAGTCGTCGACGAACAGCTCGAGGCGTGAGCCGAGGTCGTAGCCCAGCGCCGTCGGCTGTGCGGCGTCCTCCTCGGCGATCCGCACATCGACGGCGAGGACGTCGCCCGGGGCCTGCGGCCCGGCGATCGCCACGTCGTCCCAGACCGACGTGCCCACGTTTGCGGCGCTGGAGTAGAGCAGCGCACCCACGTACTTTGCCTCCGCCGGGCAGGCCTGTTCCACCGTGATCTGTTCCCATGAACCGGCCTTGCCGGCGCCCCGGTGCGTCTCGGCCACGCGGGTGGACTCGTTGCTATAGAACTCGAGGTAGAGCCAGCCGTCGCCGCTTTCGTTGAACACCCAGGCGCTGGCGGTGTAGGTCTGGCCGGGTACCGCGGGGTACAGACGGCTCTTGACCGCGAAGCCGAGGCCCGGCGCCGCCTTGGTCAGGCGCAGCGCCTGCTTGCCGCCGTGCACAAGGGTCGTCTCCAACGCCGGCACCCCCGCCGTGGGATCCTCCGCGTACCAGCCCACCGGGGCGCCTCCCGCCGCCGGCGCCGGGCTCTCGAAGTCGCCGTTGCACAACTGGACCGATTGCGCCCCGCAGGGCATCAGGCACGCCAGGGCAGCGAGGAGGGCCTTACTCTCGGTGTTCATGGGCCCTGAAGATACCATCGCGGCAAGGGCTCTGCCAGAGCGGCGCGCCGGGGCGAGGCGCTCGCACGTGGGCATCTGAGGGCCTCCGGCCGGCGGGATCTGCGAGGGCCGAGCTCGTCACCACGGCGGCAGCCAGCGCCGGAGCACGTGGACCAGTACCGTCGCGGCGAACAGCACCTGTCGCAGCGGCAGGAGCCAGTGGCGGCACGCCAGCGCCTCAGGACACCCGTCCAGGCAGGCCGCAAGCTGCCGCAGGTAGTCGACGCCTTTGGGGAATTCGAGCAAACCCTCGAGCCAGTGTCAGCCTCCTGTCCTTCCCTGCCGGAGTTGGTCGGCGGTACGGCGCAGGGTGTCGAGCTGGGCCAGTTTGGCCAGCCACCCCGGCGGGATCCCCGCTTCGCCGTAGAAGGCTCCCGCGATCTGACCGCAGACGGCGGCGGTGGTGTCGGCGTCGTCGCCAAGGTTGGCGGCCAGGAGGATGGCGGCTTCGAAGCTCGCGGTCTGGTGAAAACACCACAACGCCGCTTCCAGGGACGCCACCACGTAGCCGCTGCCACGGATGGCGCTGGCGGGCTTGCCGCGGTAGTCGCCGCGGGCGATGGCCGTAATCTTCGGCGCTCCGGAGAACGCCGCGGCATCGGCGAGCAGCACCTCGTCCTTGCTGGCGCCGGCGAAGGCACGGCAGAGCATGCGGGCGAAGAGGCGGCAGGCGTCCAGGCACTCCGCCGTGCCGTGTGTGGTGCGGGAGCTCTCGGCGGCGAAGTGCTCAGCCTGGGCCAGGTCAGGGGCGTAGAAGATGGGGATGGACGCCAGCCGCATCAGCGAGCCGTTGCCGGCCGTGTTGGGCGCGGTCGAGCCGCTGAAGGGTTCGCCGGTGCGGCCGAAACGCGCCAGCGCCTCGGCCACGGTCCGGCCCATGTCGAAACACGAGCCGGTGCTGCTGAGGTAACCGTGTTGCGACCAATCTTGATAGCGCGCCATCTGGTCGCCGGCATCGAAGCCCCGGCACTCGACCAGGCTGACGGCCAGGCAGAGGGCCATCGAGGTGTCGTCTGTCCACTGGCCAGGCTGCAGGCCGAAGGGTCCGCCGCCCACCATGTCCGTCAGGGGCGCAAACGAGCCGCGCGGGCTGAACTCGACCGTGGTGCCGACCGCATCGCCGGCAGCCAGCCCCACGAGTGCACCACGATATCTGTCAGCCATTCTGGCGCTCCATGTAGACCACATCGAGCCAGCGCCCGAACTTGCGGCCGACCTCGCGGAAGTGCCCTACCTCGGCAAAGCCGAAGCGGGCATGGAGGCCGAGGCTGGCGGCCTGGTCGGCGGCGATCACCGCGATGATGGCGTGATGGCCCAGGGCGCCGGCCCGTTCGACGAGGTCACCCAGGATCGCCGCCCCGAGGCCGCGGCGCTGGAAGCGAGCGTCGACGTAGACCGAGTTCTCGACCGTGAACCGGTAGGCGCTGCGGCTGTGGTAGGCCGAGAGCGCGCCCCAGCCCACGATCTGCCCGTCGAGTTCGGCGACGGTCACGGGGTGGGCCGTGCCATGCCGGGCAAACCATTCCCGGCGGCCCGCCAGCGGCTCGGGCGTCTCCTGGAAGGTGCAGGTCGAGTGCAGCACATAGTGGTTATAGATGTCGTTGACGACACCCATGTCCTCAGCCCGCGCCAGACGGATGGCTGGTGCTGACATGCTACTCCACGCCCCACTTGGCGGCAAGATAGGCCCGCAGGCGGTCCTGCTCGGCCGGAGACAGGGCCCGGCTGTAGACCAGGATCTCGGCCATGGGGCCGCTGAAGAAGGTCTGCGGGTTGGGCGAGAAACAGCCGACGCGGACGACCTTGGCCCAGCGCTCGCTGAAGCCGTGGACGACCAGGCGCGGGCCGCCGGTTTCCAGGTTCGGGACCGTGGCCGCGATGCCGACCAGGAAATCGAACTCCTTACCGTCGCTGCTGGTGAAGATGCGCGGGTCGTGGTTGACCTCGGCGCTCTCGACCGGGTTGCTGATGACCGCGAAGACCATGCCGCTGAGCTTCTTCTCGCTGAGATCAGGCAGTTCCAGGCGGGTCAGGCGTTTCTCGTCAAAGCAGAGGGCCGGCCGGCCATTCAGCCCGGTCGCCGCGAACTGCGGCCGAAACGCCGCGGCGTCCTGGCGCGCATCGCGGCCTTTGCCGCTCTTGTCCTTCCAGACGGCGACATTGTCGGCCAAGTCGCGCTGTACGGTGGCCGCAGCGGCCGCATCCAGCCAGACTTCCAGCCCCTCGTTGGGCACTCCGGCGACGACCATCTGGGTGGGGAAGACAAGCAGGCCGGCGTTGGCAACCTGGTAGGTGGCCCCACCGGTACCGCGCCAGATCACCCAGGCTTCCGGAGTGGTCTTCCGGACGCCCAGGTTGAAGCGGAGGGCGGGCGCCGTGGCCGGCGTAAAGCCACAGGCGGCAAAGGGGATGCGCCATTCGCAGGTCCACTCGCCGGTGCCGACCTTGGCCGTGTAGGTCACGGCCTTTTCCAGGCCGGCGCTGGCCGCGGGGCTGGCACCGCCGTAGTCCTCGCTGCTGAAGTGGCCATCGGGGAAGCCGTAGAGCGTCAGGATGGGCCCCGCCGTTTTCGCGAAAGCGTCCTGGAAGGCGATCTCAACACCGTCGTCACGGCCCCAGGTGTGTGCGGAGGGCAGCAGCGCCGCCGCGTTGGTTACCGGGTGGCGCAGGGCGAGGTAGAGCGCCTCGGCGTCGTAGCCGATCCACGCCTGGCTATGGGGTGCGGTGGTCGGCGTGGCGTCAAACGACTCCTTCAGGACCAGCGTGCGCCCAGGATCGCTGACGGGCCATTCGTCCAGGGCGCCATCGATCACCGGCGCCGCGTCGAGCGGCACGGCCACGGCCACCGGCCGGGGGCGGCCATCGGCGGCTGCGGCGCTGGCCTGCGGGTACTTGTCCGCGGGCCGGGCGCACGGGCGGTTCGTGGCTTCGGGGTAGAGGGGCCGGCCGTCGCGTTCCAGGGGGGCACTGCCGACGCCGGTCCAGTCGATGGGCTGGCGTGCCTTCTCGAGCCGGAAGGCGTCGATGGTGCCGATGGGACCGCTCACGGCCGAGCGCACCACGGCGAAGAGGGGCTGCACGCCGGTGACGGGTTCGAGCGTGGCCACCAGTTCGCGGAAGGTGTCCGGCCCGCCGCTGCAGCGCGGGTAGAACTCACCGATCTTCGCGCCGTCTGCCGCGCCAACGCGGAGTTCCAGCTTGACCTCGTTCTTCTGCAGGGCAATCTGGCCGCGGTACTGCTCGAAACGGAAGTACTCGAACTCAGCGACCGCCTTGCCGTCGTCGGCACGGAAGACCAGGAAGACGTCATGCGTGCCCGTGGCCTCGGGGGTGACCGTGCCGGTTGCCGCCCCGTAGATCTGGATACGGCCGCCGCGGGGCCGGTCGGTCTGCGGCAGGGTGACCTCGCCGACCAGCGGGCCGTCCACTGCGTCCAGACGGATCTCCAGGCGCCGCGGCGTCTCCTGGTCATTGCCGTAGATGGCCCGGAAGCGCCCGTAGCCCTCGCCCAGCGGCACCTGATTGAAGCGGATCCAGGCGCTGTCGCGGACGCCGTGGACGAAGGTCCACTGGGTGCGGATCTTTTCCTGAGCGCCGTCGTTGACGATCGCCTCCAGCACCAGCGGGTCGGTGGCCTTCTGGTGCCGGGGGGCCGCGCGCGCCGCCTTGTCCGCGTTCAATTCCTTCACGGCGCTGGCGAATTGCACGATGGCGGACTGCCAGCCCGCCGTGAAGTCGACGGCGCCCAGATCGATGGAGTCGCCGTCCTGCAGCCCGCCGAGGCCGGTAGCGGTCGGCGCCACCGTGGCGCCCTGGGCGGTACCGGCCTCGGCCTCGACGACACGGCGTTCGAGCTGTGGCCAGGCCGGCAGCGGCGGGGGATTCGCGAAATCGTGGCCGAAACGGAAGGGCTTGCCGCCGGGGAAGTCCGCGGGCTGGAGCTCGGTGCTGCTGCGTTCGAAGTCGCCGTGGAAGAGATTGTCGCGCTCATGGACGTCGACGCACATGGTGTTATACCAGAGGCCCCGCTGCAGCGAGCCGGGCGCGGCCCAGAGCAGGTTGTTGTAGAGGTCGACGTCGCAGGAACCGGCATCGAGATAGACGATGCCGAGCACGCTGATGCGCATGGCGAAGATGTCGTAGCAGTCGTGCATGACGTTGTAGGCGATCTGCGTGTTCAACCCGTCGAGCGTGCCACCGCTCGAGTAGTAGCCCGTGATGAAGCCGGCGTCCTTGGTCTGTAACATGCCGTTGTACAGGTGGTTATGCGCGAACAGCGTGGCCATGTAATCCATCGGTCCACGGGTGCGCGAGGCGGTGCTGGTGCCATTGCCGTAGACATTGAAGAAATGCCGGCCGGCATTGCGCATGGTGTTGTAGGTGATGACGTGTCCGCCGACCAGGAAGTTCTCGTAGTCCTGGAAATCGGAGACCGCGTCGGTGATGGCATTGAGGTAGTGGCTGGTGTAACTGACCTCATCGATCAGGCAGTTGTGGATGGTGTGGTGGTAGCCGCGGAGGTAGAAGCCCGCCCCGGCGCTGATCCGGACGCTGCAGTTGCGGAAGGTATTATCGTGTCCGCCGACGAAGATGCCGGTCTCGCCCGAGGTGATGGTATTGCGGCCGGTTTCGATCTGGCCGATGTCGTAGTGCCGCGTGTAGTGCGAGATGTAGGCCAGGTCGCAGCCCTCGACGGTGCAGGAGGCGGAACCGTCCAGGCGCAGCGACGCGGCGCGGACGGTCAGCCCCTCGAGGCGGAGGTGCTCGCGCCCGCTGAAATCGAAGGCGAGTTGGCGGGCTTTGGCTTCGACCTGGGCGGGTTGCTGGCCGTCGCGCGGGATCAGGTACAGCGTGCCGTCCTGCCAGTGCCACTCGCCGGGCTGATCGAGGGCGTTCAGGTGGCCGACCAGCATGCCCCGGCCTTCCTCGGGTCGGTAGCCGCCGCCGTAGGCCGAGCCAAACCACCAGGTGCGGGTGCGATCACCGACGCTGATCTCGCCGGCCTGCGAGCTCTCGACGACGCCGGTCTGGGCCGCCCAACCCTCGTAATGCACCCCGTAGTAGCAGGCGCCCTTCCAGTAGTCGTCCGGGACCCCCTCGAGGAACCGGCCCGTGATGCGTCCCGGGGCGACCTTGGCGTCGGGGATCGAGGTTTCGGCGAAGGTCGGCCACAGTGGGCTGAGGTCGGCGACGTACATCCCCAGGCCGGGGTCGGGGAGGTTCGGGTGGCGGGCCTCAATCAGCACTTCGCCGGCCACGAAAACCTGGTTGCGGCCCAGCCCCAGCGTCCAGGCCATGGGCGCTTTCCAGATGCCCTTGGCGGCATCGTGCACCGTCCACCCGCCCACCGGGTCGCAACCGCTGATCAGCGCCTTCTCAGCAGCGACGGCCTTGACCGTGATCGGCTGCTCGGCGCTGCCGCTGCGCGGGAAGACGACGGTTTCGCGATAGACGCCGCCGCGCAGCAGCACCGTGTCACCCGGCTGGGCCCGGTCGACCGCAGCCTGCACCGTGCGCAGCGCCTTGCCGTCTGCCGGTGCGGAGCCGTCGTTGCCATCGCTACCGGTCGGCGACACGTACAGACTGGCGCCCTGGGCCAGGGCCAACGTCGACGCCAACAATGCCCCCGCGTAGGCGGCTCTGTTCATGGGATCACCCCCCCCATCAAAACGTACTCTCGTGGCACCGCGCGTACCCGGTCCGGGACCCGCCGGTCCTGCCAATATGCCCCGCTGCGGCGCGCTCTGCCAGCGCGGCGTATGAGCCTGCAGGGCTGTTCCGTTTTCCCAACGACCATCGGTGTTGGTCACCGGCACGGTGAAAGCGTGAGAGCGTGATTGCGTGAGGGTTAAGGCGCGTGAGCCGGCCGTCTGCCACGAATCCACGCTTTCACGTTCTCACGCGCTCACCCGTAGCGGGAACCGCGATCTTGGAACAGCCCTGATGAGCCTGCGCCGACGGTTGACAGGGCGCCTGGCGCGGCTGACATTAGAGGCCTTCCGAAGATCATTATCCCTCAGGAGGATGCCCGATGGCTGCGCCGAAACTCTCGCGCTCGACCTACGTCTCCCGCAACGTCGGCGACTACGCGACCACCCTGCAGATGCTGGGCCTGGACTACGAGAAGGTCGAGGACCTGCGCTACGGCACCAACCCGCACCAGACCGCCGCCTTCTACCGACCCGTGGGTGCCCCCGGCGTCATCGGTGGCATGACCATCCTCAAGACCGGCAAGAGCGGTCTCTCACAGACGAATCTCGAGGATATCAGCTACGCGCTGAACATCCTCAAGTTCTTCCGTGAACCGGCCTGCGCCTGTATGAAGCACGTCAATCCTAGCGGCGCCGCGGTGGCGATCCCCGGCGACACCGTCCTGAGTGTCTACAAGAAGGCGCGCGACTGCGATCCGCGGGCGGCTTTCGGCAGCGTGGTCGCCTTCAGCGTCAAGGTCGACGCGGCGACGGCCCGCGAGATCATGGGCACCTTCGTCGAGTGCGTGGTGGCGCCGGACTTCGACGCCGACGCCCTGGCGGTCTTCAACGACGCCACGACCTACGCTCTGAACAAGAGCATCCGCATCATCCGCTGCGGCGACCTGGCGGCGCTACCGAAGTTCGTCGGCGACCCCGTCGAAGGCTACCGCACGATCAAGGTCCTGGCCGACGGCTCGCTGGTGGTGGCGGATCCCTTGCTGACGCAGGTGCGCAGCTGCGACGACCTCAAGCCGGCCGAGGCCGAGAGCAAGGAACTGGGCCGGGTGCGCAGTACGGTGGCGGCGACGCCGGCGCAGAAGCGCGACCTGCTCATCGCCTGGTACATGAACATCAGCGTGCGCTCCAACGGCGTCATCCTGCTCAAGAACGGTAGTTCGTTGGCCGTCGGAACCGGCGAGCAGGACCGCGTCGGCGCGGTCGAGAAGGCGGTCTGGAAGGTCGAGCACAAGTACGCCGGAACGGAAACCATCGACGGCGCGGCGATGGCCAGCGATGGCTTCTTCCCCTTCTACGACGGCCTCGAGGTCGCCGCCCAGGCCGGCGTGCGCGCCGTCATCGCCCCGGCGGGTTCGCTGAAGGATGCCGAGGTCATCGTCCGCGCCAACGAACTCGGGGTGGCCTTCTGCCATGCCCCCGAGCGCGTCTTCTCGCACCACTGACCCTGCCTCTACAGGGCCGCAAAGCGCGTGAAGATATCGCGGAAGATGGCGTCGCGGTCGCAGTGCGTGGCGACGCGTATGAAGTGGCGGTGCAGATTCTGGCTGTAGGTGATCTGGTCCGTGAGGTGCGGACTGTGGACGAGGGCGGAGGGGATCCAGCCGGGGTTCACCAGCCAGGCCACGGTGGAGACGTCCCAGATCACCTTCGACCAGGCGAAGTGGTCGGTGTGGTAGCCGCGCACGATGTCGAACAGGTAGTCGCCCAGAGCGCTGCGCCCGCGCATCCAGGCCTCGAGTTCGGGCAGCGTCGTGCGCAGATGCTCGGCGACGTTGGTGCAGGGCACCTGCACCAGGGGCACGCCGGCGTCGAACAGCAACTGCGAGGCGGGCAGATCCTGCTGCAGGTTGAACTCGCGGGCCGTGGGCCAGTCGTGCGGCTGCCCGCCGAGCCAGACCACCACGATGCGCTCGACGAGGCGCGGCTCCAGTAGTAGGGCGCTGGCCACATTCGTCGGGGCACCGATGGTCAGCACGTACAGCGGCGCCGTGCCGTCGCCGGCCATGGCCTTGGTCACCAGGTCGCGGGCAGCGGGGCTGTCGACCGGCTGGCCCGGACCCGGCAGGTAACGATCCGAACCCCGGAACACGAAGCCGTCCCGACGCGCCTCGCCCAGGCGGTCCAGAACCCGCAGAATCTCCTCATAGCTCCGCTCCATCCCGTCCCCAGGGCCGCTGGAACGGTCGTTCGTGAAGGGCGCGGCATACACCGCCTCCAAACTCAGTGACTCCTTCGCCAGCACGGCGTAGGCCAGGGCAAACTGGTCGTCAACCTCGTTGTAGGTGTCGGTGTCCAGCACCGCCCGCACCGGCTTGGCCGCCGGCAGTTCGAGGCGCCGAATCAGCGCCGCCGTATCCAGCTTGGGGAAGGGCACAGCCATGGGTCAATCCTCCACCTTATCAGCCCCGTACGTAGGCAGGACTCCAGCACAACGGCGCTAGTGTAACGCCCGCAAGATCCGTTGTGCTATCCATGAACATCGAACACTGAACGTCCAACGTCCAACGTCGAAGGAAGGACACTCGCCCGTGCGGTGGTACTTCGATGTTCGATGTTCAGTGTTCGATGTTGGACGTTCAGAGGTGCCCGCCACACACCACCGGGATAGGCGGACGACACACTAGGTTAGCGCCCCGAGCCCACCCGCGCCAGCCGCCCGGCCTCCCGGACAGGGCGGTTTCAAGATCCGGAGCGCGGCATCTCCGGTAGGGCGCGCAGTCCTGCCGGACGGCAGGACTGGCCAGCAGGGTCCCGAGCGCCTCTGGGGTACCGCGCGGGGTCTTGCCGTTGGGCAGACCGGGGGCCGCGCGGCGTACTGAGACAAGCACCGCCAGTCGGCCTCGCGCGAGCCTTCTTGAGGCAGTCCCGCGCCCCAAACACTCGCGCAGAGATTTCTACGGTCCATCGATTGCATATTCTGAATATCATTGTATTATAATGTTATGTAGTTTCATGGTCTGACCCAGAGAGGCGACAGCGATGGCGGACGAGTTGACGAGCGCGCAGTTGGAGCCCGCGGCGCGGGTCTTACGGGCCTTGGCGCACCCGCTACGCCTGGGGGTAGTGCAGCACCTGCGTTCGGGGGAGTTGACGGTGTCGCAACTCTACACGAAGCTGGGCTGCAGCCAGAGCATGATGTCGCAGCAGTTGGGGATTCTGGAGGCGCATGGGCTGATCCGCACGCGGAAGGAGGGCACGGTGAAGTACTGCGCCTTGCGCAATCCCGACTTCCTGAAGCTCTTTTCGTGCATGCGCAACCACCTGCTGACCGTGCTGCATCTGCCCAGCGAGGCGGAGTGCACCGTGAGTGAAAACGGCTGAAACGAGTGGCGTAACAAGCGCCGGAAGTGTACGGCTGAGACCGAGGAGGAAGGTGCGATGAAGCTGGTAATCGTCGGCGGTGTAGCGGGTGGGGCGAGTGCGGCGGCACGGGCCCGGCGGCTGGATGAGCAGGCCGAGATCGTGATGTTCGAGCGCGGCGAGTTCATCTCCTTTGCCAACTGTGGCCTGCCCTACCACCTCAGCGGGGTGATTCCGCAGCGCGAGAGCCTGCTGGTCATGACGCCGGAGCGCTTCAAGGCGCGTTTCAGCGTCGACGTGCGTATCCGGCAGGAGGTCACCGCGATCCACCGCGACCGCAAGACGGTGGTCGTCAGGAAGGCGGAGACCGGCGAGGTCTATGAAGAGCGTTACGACACGCTGATTCTGGCGACCGGCTCGCGGCCGGTGATTCCACCGATCCCCGGTGCGGACGCTCCGGGGGTGCACACGCTGTGGACCCTCGGCGACATGGACCGCATTTTGGCGCGCCTGGGGCAGGGCGTGCGGCGGGCCACGGTCATCGGTGGCGGGTTCATCGGCATCGAAGTCGCGGAGAATCTCAGAGCGCGCGGTCTGGAGGTGCATCTGGTCGACGTGCTGCCGCATGTCCTGCGCACCCTCGACGCGGAGATGGCCCAGCCGCTGCACCAGGAACTGACGGCCAAGGGCGTCGTGCTGCACCTGAACCAGGCGGCGACGGCCATCGAGAGCGTCGCGCCGAATGGGCCGTTGACCGTCGCGCTGCAGGGCGGCGAGCGCCTGGAGACCGACGTGGTCATCATGGCCGTGGGGGTGCGCCCCAACAGCGAGTTGGGGGCGGCCGCCGGGCTGACCCTTAGCGCCGGACGCGCCATTGCGGTGGACGAGCACCTGCGCAGCAGCGATCCGAGCATCCTGGCGGTGGGCGACGCCATCGCGGTCCGCGACGTCGTCAGCGGCGAGGCGACGCTGATCCCCCTGGCCGGACCGGCCAACCGGCAAGGCCGCATCGCGGCCGAGAATGCCTGCGGACGGGACAGCCGCTACCGGGGCACGCTGGGGACGAGCGTGGTGCAGGTGTTCGGCCTGACCGCGGCCAGCGTCGGCCGCACAGCCGAGGCCTTGACAGCGGCCAAGACGCCCTTCCGCCGCGTCTATGTGCACCCGCTGTCCAACGCTTCCTACTACCCCGGGGCGGAGGTCCTGCACATGAAATTGCTGTGCCGTGATGACGGTACCTTGCTGGGCGCCCAGGTGGTGGGCCGCAAGAACGTCGAGAAGCAGGTCGATGTGCTGGCCACGGCGATGCGCGCCGGGCTGACCGTCTACGACTTGGCGGAACTCGAACTCGCCTATGCGCCACCCTACGGCTCAGCCAAGTCGCCGATCAACGTCGTCGGCATGGTGGCCGCCAATCTCCTGCGCGGCGACAGCGACGCGGTCTATGCCGACGCGCTGCCCAAGGGGGCGCTGTTGCTGGACGTGCGCGAGCCGGCCGAGACCGACCTGGGCCTGATCCCGGACGCCCGGCTGATCCCGCTGGGGCAGTTGCGCCAGCGCCTCGGCGAACTGCCGCGCGACCGCCAGATCGTGGTCTACTGCAAGGTCGGCCTGCGCGGCTACGTCGCCGAACGCATCCTCAAGCAGCATGGCTTCCAGGCCGCCAACCTGAGCGGCGGCTGGGTAACCTGGAAGCACACCCACCCCGGCCCCGCCGCGACCCCGGCGGCCCCGCTGAAGGCCGCGCCCGGCAGCGCCAGCACGCCGGCCGCGCCCCCGGCCGCCCCGGCTCCGCTGAAGGCCCTCCCCGTGACCGTGGCCCCGGTCGCCGCGACGCCGCCGCCGGCACCCGAACGGCGCCTGGACGTGACCGCGATGCAGTGCCCGGGGCCGATCGTACGCGTCCGTCAGGAAATCGACAGCATGCAGGCCGGCGAGGTGGTGGCCGTGCAGGGAGCGCTGGCCTTCCGCAACGATCTGGAGGCCTGGTGCGCCAGTTGCGGCCATGAGATCGTGGCCCTGTCCAGCGCGGCGACGTCCTTCGCGGCGCAGGTGCGTAAGGGTAACGCCCCGGGTGCCGCCTGCGCCCTGAACACCGGCGCCGTGCAGGGCGTTCCGGACAGCGCCACGGTGGTGCTCTTCAGCAACGACCTCGACAAGGTGATGGCCGCCTTCATCATCGCCACCGGCATGGCCAGCCTGGGCACCAAGGTCAGCATGTTCTTCACCTTCTGGGGGCTGAGCGTGCTGCGCAAGGACCCCGCGCCGCATACCATCAAGGACGTCATCAGCGCCATGTTCGGCTTCATGCTGCCGCGCGGGGCCGGACGGCTCGCCCTGTCGAAGATGCACATGCTCGGCCTGGGCACGAACATGATGAAGCAGGTGATGGCCCGCAAGCACGTCAGCTCGCTACCGGAACTGATGCGCCAAGCCCGCAGTCTGGGCGTGCGCTTCGTTGCCTGCGACATGGCCATGGACGTGATGGGGCTGCAGCGCGAGGAACTGCTGGACGAGGTGGACGAACTGGCCGGGGTCGGCAAGTTCGCAGCCATGGCCCGAGCCAGCAGCACCACGCTGTTCATCTAGGCGGCGGCCTACCACTCCGCGTCGCGGTCGCCAAGCAGGTCGAGGGCGCGACGTTCGATGAGCGCGTCGCGGCTCTCGCTGCGTTTGGTGGCGCGTCGGCGCAGTTCGTCGAGTTCGGCCTCCATGGCAGCGATCTGGCGAGTCATGGTATCCTGCTTGGCGTCGAAGGCCTCGCTGAGCTTCTGCTTCAGGCTGGCCACCAGGGGCTCGCGTGCTGCGCCCTGGGCGGCGCGGGCCTTCTGGGCCAGGCCGAGGCATTCATCCTCGAGACGGCAGAGACGGACCGCGCGCTCGTACTCGCGCGGCTCGTCGTTCTTGAGATCGACCAGACGGTTGGCTTGCTCGACCATCTGTCCCGCCATCTCGAGGGCGGCGTCATGGTTGCGCTCGGCGACCCCCTGCAGTTCGGTCAGACGGGCGGGGAGGACATCGTGAATCTCGCGCAGGATGGCCTGCTTGGCCGCGGGATCATCCCAGTCGGCGAGGGCCTCGTCGAGCAGGGCCTTGGCGGACGGCCCGCTGGCAGCCGGGGCGGCCGGCTCCTCGGCGGCGCGCATCCCGGCCGCACAGAGGAGGGCCACGGCGATCGTGATCAGGCCACGTACGGCGGCACTGGCGGTAGGCGGGGATTGCATGATCGGGCTCCCTATGTTTTCAGCGCGCCGTGGTGGCGCCACTGCCAGACTATAGCGCCGCCGCCGCGGCGCGGCGCCGGGTTGGGAGCCCTGCCGGACGGCAGGGCTGCGGCTGCGATGCGGCCGCCCCGGCGGCCTGCTCTTGCCCTCCAGCAGCCCAGTCCGCGCCCCTGGCGACAGCCTTACTGCCCGACCTGGGCGGCATCGAAGCTGCCGTCAAGCGCCGCGATCTGCGGCAGCCAGCGGCGGTAGCTCTCCAGATCAAAGGGCGGGGTACCGAGCAGGTAGTGATTGACACCGTGGACGCCGTTGGCGTCCCACTCGATGAGGAACAGCTTCTGCACGCCGCGCGGCGTGCGCAGGTGACCGAGGCCGGCATTGGCGTTGGCGGGCAGCGCGAGCGTGCCGGCGAGCACGGTGGCGCCGGTGTCAGCATCGCGGATGCTGAAGCGCCCCTGGACCGGCTCACGGGAGTCATTGCAGGCCGTGACCCGGCAGTTCCAGCTTTCCGGTTCGCCGACGATGATGCAGACCGGGGTGTGGACGCGTTTGAGGTAGTGGTAGGCGAGCTTGCGGCCGAAGTAGTAGTCGACGACGGCATCGGAGAACTGCGGCCAGCCGTCGATCATATTCCACCAGAGGATGCCGCTGGTGCGCCACTTCTGCTGGCGGAAGATCTCGACGAAGAACTTCTTGGCCTCGGCCTGAACGATCTGCGAGGCCAGGGTGAAGGTCTCCAGGTCGGCGGGGATAAGTCCGAAGACCTCCATGAGCTGGTCGGCCATGAGCTGGATGCGGTAGCGGATGCTCGAGATGCCGATCATGGGGTCGGTGCTGTGGACCAGCCACTCGTGGTTGTCCTGCCAGGGCCAGACGGCGGCGGGGCTGATGAAACGGCGGATGGAGGCGACGTTGGGGCAGCCGTGGTAGCCCATCTCCGAGGCGAAGCAGGCGGTGTTGCGGGCGTAGTAATCGCTCTTGTAGTAGTCCCGCGGTCCCCAGAGGTGCTGTTCCGGGCCGAGGTGCTGATCGCCGCCGCGGGCGAACATCTCGGGGGAGACGAAGGGCGAGCTGGGCAGGTAGGGCCGGCTGGGGTCGAGGCTGCTGACGACCTCGGGGAGGACGTGGCGCGTGAGCCGGTTCTGGGCCGGATCCAGTGGCGCCCCCCACCAGCCGACGTAGCCGCAATCGCACTCGTTATCGCCCGACCAGAGCACGATGGCGGCGTGCTGGCGGAGTTCGCGCACCACCCAGTCTGCCTCGCGCCGCAGGGCGTCCTGGAAGGCGGCTTCCTGCGGGTAGGAGGCACAGGCCATGGAGAAGTCCTGCCAGACCATGATGCCATCGCGGTCGCAGAGATCGTAGAACAGATGCGGCTCGTAGACGTTGCCCCCCCAGCAGCGGACCATGTTACAGCCCATGTCGGCAAAGAGCGCCAGCATGTCGGGAATGCGGGCGGCGTCGCGGCTGTGGAAGGCGTCGGCGGGCACCCAGTTCGAGCCTTTGCAGAAGATGCGTTCGCCGTTGATGTAGAACTGGAAGCGGCCGGGGTGATCGGGCGTGCACAGGGGCGTGCGGTCGAGGCGAACGGTGCGGATGCCGAGACGGCAGGTCCAGCGGCTGACGGCGCGACCCTGGTGCCAGAGTTCGACGGTGGTTTCGTAGAGGTCGGCGGCGCCGTAGCCGCGCGGCCACCAGAGCCGGGGCGAAGGCACGTGGATGGACAGCTTGGCGGCCGTGAAATAGAGCGGTTGACGCGCCTCGAAGACGGAGGCCCCGCAACGTCCCGTGACCCGCAGTTCGAAGCCGTCGAGGACCGCGGTGTCGGTACGGAAGTGCGCATTGACATCGAGCAGGGCCTGGGAGGCATCGGCGGAGCGCGTGGTGATGAAGACCTCGGTGAGTTCGGTGGGCCGGCGCTCCTCCAGGTAGACCGGGCGCCAGAGGCCGGCGGAGACCGCCCGCGGCATAATGTCCCAGCCGTAAGCGTGGGCGGGCTTGCGAGCCCAGAGGCTGTCGTAGGCGTGGGTCTGCGCCGCGTCACGAGGCCCCAGCGGGATGTCACGCACGGCGTTGACGGCGGAGCGCAGGCGTACCACCAGTTCGTTGGGCTGGCCAGCGGGGGCGAGAGCCGCGCCGACGGCAAAGCGCTGCGCCACCATGGCGTTGGCGCTGTCACCAACGCGAACCCCATTGACCCAAACGGTGGCAAAGCAGTCGAGGCCCTCGAAAACGAGATCCAGGCCGTGCCCGGTCGGGTATTCGGGGCTGGGGAACTCACGCCGGTACCACCACTGGTTGAACTCCAGGGGGCGCAGGGCTTCGATGTTGGCGGCGTAGAAGGGCTCCGCCAGCAGGCCGGCCCGCACCAGGTCCAACTCGACATTACCGGGCACGGCGGCGGGCACGACCGGCCAGCCGCAGCCGGCCAGGGCGGCCGGGTCGGCCGGCGCCGGGGCGGCGTCGAGGCCGAAGGCAAGTGACCAGGTGCCGTCGAGGCTCCAGCGCTGTGGACAGAGGGCTTCAGTCGCAGGTTCGGACATGTCTCAAAGCCTCCCGCTTCAGGGTTTCTGAACGGCTGGCCAACGCCACGCTAGCGGGCCGTGTCGTCTCAGCGAAACTGCATGTCGCAGAGGTCACGGTAGCGGCCACCCTGGGCATAGAGGCCCGCGTGCGTGCCGCGCTCGATAATGCGCCCCTTGTCCAGGACGCAGATGCTGTCGGCGTGACGGACCGTGCTGAGCCGGTGCGCGATCGCGAAGACGGTACGGTCGACCATGACGCGGTTGATGGCGTCCTGGACGAGGACCTCGGTGGCCGTATCCAGGGCGCTGGTGGCTTCGTCGAGGATGAGGATGGGGGGATTCTTGAGGATGGCGCGAGCGATCGCGAGACGCTGGCGTTGGCCGCCGCTGAGGAGCATGCCCTTGTCGCCGACATTGCGCTCGTAGCCCTCGGTTTCGGCGATGATGAAGTCATGGGCGTTGGCCTTGCGGGCCGCGTCCTCGATCTGGGCGGGCGTGGCTCCGGGGGTGCCATAGGCGATGTTTCGGGCGATGGTGTCGTTGAAGAGCAGGGTTTCCTGGGTCACGAAGCCGATCAGGGAGCGCAGGGACTTGACGTCGAGGGTGCGCAGGTCGTGTCCATCGATCAGGATGCGGCCGGTGGTGGGATCATAGAAGCGCGCCAGCAGATTGACGATGGTCGTCTTGCCGGAGCCGGTCTCGCCGACGAACGCGATGACGCTGCCGCGGGGGACGTCGAGTTGGATGTCGTAGAGGACCTGGTTGCCCTCGGCGTCGTAGCGGAAGTCGACATGCTCGAAAACGACGCGCTCGCGGAAAGCCGGGATGACGACCGGGCAGGCCGGCAGGGGCAGGCTGGTGTCGGTATCCAGCAGTTCCTGCACCCGGTCGGCGGCGGCGGCGGTGCGCTGCACGACCGAGTTGATCTTGGCCAACTGCTTGAGCGGTTTGTACATGAAGTAGCCGGCCATGGCCATGGGGACGATGCGCACGAACGGCGTTCCCTGCAGGTAACAGAGCACCAGGAACAGACAGACGATGAAGGCCGCCGCCAACTCGAGGCTGGGGCCCATCAGCACCTCGGCGACGATCGCCTTCTTCACCGCCCGAAAGTAGGTTTCGCTGTCCTGGCGGAAACGTGCCTGTTCCTGCTCCTCGGTGTTGTAGGCCTTGACCACACGGATGCAGGTCAGATTCTCCTGGAAGAGGGAAACCAGGATGGAGACGCGACGCAGGGCCTGGCGCGAGTAGCGCTTGACCCAGCGGCCGGTGATGAGCAGCGGCACGATGACCAGCGGGGCCGCGACGCCAAAGAACAGGGCCATACGCCCGAGATCATGTTTGTAGGCATAGCTGGCCCCGAAGAAGAGGGTCGCCACGATCACGAAGGGAGCCCCCGACAGATCGACGATACTGTTGGCGATGCCCCCCTCGATGCGGGCCGTGTCGTAGGTGCAGCGGCTGATGAGTTGGCCAATGTCCTGGCGACCGAAGAAGCTGAGGCTCTGGCGGTGCAGAGACTCGAGTAGGGCGGTGCGGAGGTCGACGACGATGCGCGCTCCCAGCCAGCGTAGGCAGTAGTTGTTCAGAACAATGGCGACGAGACGGAGGACGACGAAGGTCAGTATCAGGACGATACCGAAGGACAGGAGGCGCAGATTCCGGGTCTGCTCGCGCTCGACGTGACCGAGGCCGAGACGCTCGGCCCATTTGAGCCCGTCCTCCAGCCAGTCCGGGCCGGTCGCGGCCGCCTTGCGGGAGGCCTTGCCGGTGCCGGGGCTCGGGTCGCCGGCCGGGGCCAGGGCCGGCGTCGGAGCCGACGGGCTCCCGCGGCTGGTGCTGAGCGTCCCGAGTTCGAACGGCTGGAGCAGGGTGACGGAGGACTTGAGGATTCCGAGCACGGCCCCGCCAAGCAGGATGCCGGTCAGGACGCCGATGGCGATATGACCGCGGTAGGTCCGGCCAAACCGCCAGAACAACCGCCAGAGCGCGGCGATACTACTCTTGTTCTTGGCCATAGACGAACGGCCGGCCCTAGGCAAGCAGCGCGGCGACCGTGTCCACCACGAGCTGCTGCTGCGCCGCGGTCAGTTCAGGATAGATCGGCAGCGCCAGGGTCTCCTGGGCCGCGCGTTCGCTTTCCGGGAAGTCCCCCGGCCGGCCGCCGAGCGGGGCGAAGCATTCCTGCAGATGCAGCGGCACAGGATAGTAGACATTGCAGCCGATGTGGGCTGCCTTGAGGCCGTCCCACAGGGCTTGCCGCCGCGCTGCGGGAACGCGGATGACATACTGGTTCTGGACGTGCCGGGTGGCCCACGAGGCGGTTACGGGTAAGCCTACCAGCCCCGCCACGGAACTGGCCTGGAACAGCGTCTGGTAGCGCGCTGCGTTCACCTGCCGCTGCGCGGTCCATTGGTCGAGATAGGCGAGTTTCACCAGCAACACCGCCGCCTGCAGGGCATCGAGGCGGAAGTTGCCGCCCACGTAGGCGTGGTAGTAGGCTGGCGCCATGCCATGGTTGCGGAACTTCATCAAGGTTTCGAGGCGGGAGGCAGTGCGGGTCACGACCATGCCGGCATCGCCGAAGCCCCCGAGGTTCTTGCTGGGGAAGAAGCTCAGGCAGCCGTAGTCGCCGAAACTGCAGACGCGGTGCCCCTTGTACTCAGCCCCAATGGCCTGCGCGGCATCCTCGATCACCAGCAGGCCATGCTGGCGCGCCACGGCCATGATCGGGTCCATATCGGCAGACTGTCCATAGAGGTGGACCGGGATGATGGCCTTGGTCCGCGGCGTTACCTTGGCGGCGATCTGCGCCGGGTCGATGCTGTAGGTCAGCGGATCGATGTCGACGAAGACCGTGCGCGCCCCGACGCGATGAATGACGCCGGCCGTGGCGAAGAAGGTGTAGGGCGTCGTGATGACCTCATCCCCGGCACCGATCCCGGCGGCCATCAGACAAAGCAGCAGGGCGTCAGAGCCCGACGACACGCCGCAGGCCGCCGGCACCTCGCAATAGGCCGCGATCCGCTGTTCGAGTTCGGTCACCTTGGGACCGAGGATGAACCCCTGGGCGTCACAAACCTCGTCGATGGCCCGGCGAATCTCGTCGCGGATGGGGGCGTACTGGACCTTCAGGTCAAGCAACGGAACGGACATCGTCTCGCGTCCTCAGCTCCCGACGTCGACCTTGACGCTGGGGTAGGCTTTCAGGTAGAGCATCAGCATGATGCGGTAGTCGCCGTTATCCTCGGAGAAGGCCACGGAGCCCATCCAGCAGTGCATGTCGCGGATGAGTTCGTAGACCTGGCGGGCCAGTTCGGTCTCCTCGATGTCGTACTCCAGGCGGACGCGACCGGTCAGCTTCTCGGTCAGCGGGATCCAGACTTCGCCGACCGCCGACTGCGTGGCGCCGTACTCGCGGACGAGATAGCCGTGCTCGCCGGTAAGATCGACCAGGGAACTGCCCATCGAGTAGGTGCTGCGGGGGTAGTAGGAGTCGCGATAGACATAGGCCAGAGAGAAGCGGATGCCATCTTTGCGGCCGACGAGCAGGCCGGTCTCGGCGCGGCGCATGTCCAACGTGTCGAGGTCAGCAACGAGGGTCACCCAGGCCTTGAGCGCGTCGTGGGGCGTGAACTCGATCTTGTTGCCGAGGTCGCCGGCGCCAGTGCCATAGTCCTGGCCGTTGTTGTTGGCGTCGTCGAAATGGAAATCTGCATAGCTCTGCATCCGCGCCAGGGTGTAGATGCGCTGTTTACGGCGCGTCTGCACGCGCTGATCGACGCCGACGCGGACGAAGTTCTGTGCCGTCAGGCGGTCGACCTCGTCGAAGAAGTAGATGTGCTCACGGTCCTCACTGGGATCCGGGGCGAAGGTGTAGTTGACGTAGGGCTGCAGGATATGCCGAAGGCCGTCGATGCGCAGGGTCTCGTTGGTCACCGTGGGCCAGACGCGGTGGAACTTGGTGGAGGCCTCGAGGCCCGCTTCACCCGCCAGGCGGGTCAGCGAGTCGCCGCGGCTGTCATAGTCTTTCGAGATCGGGGTCGTGCTCTGCCAGTTGTAGGGATCGTCAACGGCATAGAGCGGCTCCAGATCGGCTTCCGTCATCGCCGTCTCGCTGCTATCGGTGTAGTGGGTGAGACGCAGGCCGGCGCGGGGAACGACCTGGATGCGGTCGGCCAGCGAGAAGGGCGCGTAAAGCATGTGGAGAGTATCGAAGCGCAGCGAGTCGTAGTCCTCGGGGTCGGTCAGCGGCGCCGGCCGGGCCAGGTCGAAGTCGCGCCAGTTGAGCCGGTAACCGCCGACCGTGGACGAACTCTGGTAGAGCAGCGGCAGGGAGTCGACCAGCTTTTGGCGGGGCATCTCGAGGCGCAATTCCGGCAGCTTTTCGACGGCCGTATAGAAGTCATTGATCCGCGGCGTGGCCCCGAGCGAGAGGCTGAAGCGTTGGGCATCGTAGACCACGTCGGCGAAGGTCCGGGGCTGGGGATCGCGGGCGTACTCGCGGTGGTACCAGTCCTCGAGCATGTCGACATCGCTGAGGTAATCCACGTTGGCGCGCAGGGTCAGGTGCTGGTCGAGTTCCTGGCGGTGGTAGACCTCGGCGCGGCCGCGCCAGTCGGTGGCGTTGAAGCGGCGGTTGTAGCCATCGCTGGTCTCCGGGGCGTCGAGGTCGTACATGCCATAGAGGCCGATCTCGGTGCGCGTGTAGGTCGTGTTGATCGTCGTGTCGTTGCCGAGGGCGATGCCGTTCTTGGTGCGCAGGTCGAGACGGGCCGTGGTCTCGACCTCCTTGGAGACTTGCCAGGTACGGGCGAGCAGCAGGTAGGCACCCCAGTCGCTCGAGTAGCCCGGCCGGATCGAGATGCTGCCGACGTCGGCGTTGGTATCGCCGGCCAGCACGGGCCAGTAGAAGATCGGCACGTTGCCGACCCGGTAGACGGTATTGTAGGCGCGGAACTTGCCATCGGGATAGTACAGCACGCGACTGGCCTGGACGCTGTAGTGCGGTGCCGGCAAGTCGCAGGTGGTGAGGCGCGTGCGCTCGACCTGCGCGGTGCCGTCGCTGAGGTGCGAGCCCGCGTTGCCCTTGCCGTACCAGACGCCGGTCTTGACGTCGAAGGTGCCAAAGGTGAAGTGCTTGGTGCCGACGTTGCCTGCCACCTCGGAACCACGCCACTCGTACGGCCCGCGCTTGAGCAGGATATTGCCCTTCGCGGAAACATCGCGGGTCTTGAAGTTGACGTCCACGACATCGGCGTCAAGGGCAACGTCCTGATAACGGACGCGCACATTACCCTCGCCGTGTCCCTGCCCGGTCTCGGGGGAGAAGGTGTAGTCGTTGGCGGTGACCTCGATCGGGATGAGCTTCGGGGCCTCGGGCGTTTGCGCCCGCGCCGACGATACCGCCACGGCGGTCGCCACCCCCAGGGTCGCCAGGACTGTCGGTAAAGTCCACGCTTTGCGCATGCTCATCGGCACATTCCTCTGTTCAATCTCTTGCCGGGCAGTCTAACATACCCCGGTGTAGGCGCCCCGTCCAACCCCGTAAGCCTCAGCCGCCATCACGGCGGCCAAAGCGCCGGTCGATTTCGGCGAAGGGGATGTTGATCATGACCGGCTGGCCGTTGGGGTCGGTGTACGGCATTTCGGCGCGAGCCAGGTCGCGGACCAGCTCCGCCACTTCGCGCTCGCTGAGCGTGTGGCGCGTGGTGACGGCGTGGCGGGCGGCGGCGCGGGCGATGCGCACCTCGTCGCTGGCCGGTGTCACGCGCCCGCGTTCGCGCAGTTCGTCCAGGATGTCGCGCAGCAACCCCGCCACATT
The DNA here is from genome assembly GCA_903837355.1 of uncultured Victivallales bacterium. Classification (GTDB taxonomy): domain Bacteria; phylum Verrucomicrobiota; class Lentisphaeria; order Oligosphaerales; family JAFGRS01; genus CAILUI01. The sequence continues at coordinate 551 of CAILUI010000200.1, read as the reverse complement.
ATCGGGTGGAAACCGGGCCGGCACGGCGCTGACCAGGAAGGTGTTGCCGCCGAAGTGGTCGATGGCAAACCCCAGCCGGGAGAAGTGCTCGAGTTGTTCGCGCAGGTGCCGGGCGTCGTCGGGGCTGAGGTCGACAGTGACCGGCAGGAGGAGTTGCTGGCGCAGCACCTGCGAGCTGGCCGCGTTGCGCAAGAGCTGCTCGAAAAGAATGCGCTGGTGCGCCGCCACCGGGTCCAGGAGCACGAGCCCTTTGGGCCCCTCCGCCACGATGTACTGGCCACGCAGAGTGCCTTGGACGCGCAGGGAACTGATCTCCGCCCGGGCCGCGCTCGGCGGCGGCGGCGGCGGCGGCGCGGGCGGCGGCTTGAGGCTCTCGTCAGCGCCGCTTGCTCCGCTAGTCGAAGAAGATGCCGAACGGACGGCCGTCCTCGCGCGGGTGCGCGCGGTAGCGCGGCAGTATATTAGTGTGGTTGTGTGGTAGTAATCCGTGTGTTAGTGTGGTAATGTGGTAGTGTATAGTGTGGCAGTATTGCAATGTGATAGTGCAGTCG
>CAILUI010000199.1 GCA_903837355.1 uncultured Victivallales bacterium | reverse complement strand
GCACCATCCTCTTCGACGAGCCCGCGCCCATGGCCGGCTGACCGCCGGGTTGCTCCGCTCGCGACCCAACCCGTTGGCATACGCCGCCGACGGCGACAACGGTCAACCGGCTCCCCTATCCCCCATTCAGTGACCGGTTACAAGCACGTGTATCCTGGCCAACATAGTCGACGTGTCGGCGCCGGACGTCGGCACGGGTCTGGTGTTAGGATGCGCGCACGGAAAGGAGTCCCGTCATGTCGTCCGCACGCCGATTCACCCTGATCGAGTTGTTGGTCGTGATCGCCATCATCGCCATTCTGGCGGCGATGCTGTTGCCGGCGCTGTCCAAGGCGCGGGACAAGGCCCAGGCGATCTCGTGCACGGGCAATCTGAAGCAGCTCGGTCTGGCCAATGCGATGTACGTCAGCGACTACGCTCAGCAGTTCCCCAGCCGCAACCTGGGTGCCAACTGCGACGCTACCAAGCGCGTCCATGGCCTGGCGACGAACGGCTTGTTCGCCTACGTCAATGACAAGAATGTGTTTCTCTGCCCCAGCCGCGACAATCAAGGGACTTTCTGCGGCCAGGTGGCGGCCTGGGCGTTGGCCCAACTCAGCCAGTCGGCCTATCAAGTCATGTGCGTAGGGTTCAACGGTCCCGTCAAGGCGTCATCGATCAAGATGCCTTCCCAGCTCTTTGACATTGGCGAGGCCCAGGGGCCGAACTACTGGCGCCCGAGCCTCGACAAGACCTGCGATACCAGTTCCGTTCCCCTCCTAACCCACAACGATGGCATCAACGTCGCTTTCTGCGATGGACATGTCTCCTGGATGAAAAACAAGAAGGTATACGCCATGCACGCCATCGTCGACAGTGGCAACCTTCCTTGGAGGAACGGCACCACCTACTACCCCGGGTACTGAGCCGGGCCGTCAGTCGTGTGAGCAACCCGCCCGCCCTCCCGCTGCGGAGGTGCGGGCGGCGCTGTTTTCGGGGGATGGTCGGACGGATCGGTCCGATCAGACCGATCAGACGGATCTGGCGGATCCACGCCGGCGGTGCCAGGGGCTAAGTTACACGGTGGCGCGGCGCGGGCCGCGCGGTTATCCCAGTGGCGGAGTTACGGCTCAGGTTACCATGCCCCTGCCCAGTCGACATCCCCTGGCGCCTGAGTCGCACGCATCGCCGCTGCTGGTGGCGGCGCCGATGGCAGGCCTCACGCACAGCGCTTTCCGACGGCTGCTGGCCGAGTTCGGCGGTTGCGATCTGGTGTATACCGAGATGTTGGCGGGCACGCGCTTGCTGGTGGAGGCTCCCGACTCGCCCTACATCCGTCGGCACGCGGGCGACGGGCGGGTGGTGTACCAACTGCTGCTGCGCGACGAGCGGCGGGTCGAGCAGATTATCGATAAACTGCGGGCCTGTCGCCCGGACGGCTTGGATATCAACTGTGCCTGTCCGGCGGCGGGCGTCCGTTTCATCGGCGGGGGCGCCGACCTCTTTGAGGACGCCGCCCGGCTCGACGCGGTGCTGAACGCTGTCCGTCGGGCCTGGCAGGGGCCGTTGAGCGTCAAGATCCGGCTGGGCCGGGCGCCCGAGACACACTGGCGCGAGCGCCTGCTGGATCGTCTGCAGCGGATTCGCGACGCCGGCGTCGACAGCCTGACCGTCAACCCGCGCTTTGCGGTGGACCGTCTGACCCGGCCGGCCCGGCACGACTTGCTGCCGTGGATCTGCGCGGAGGCTGGCATGCCGGTGCTGGCCAATGGCGACATCACCGGCCCCGAAACCCTGGCAGCGCATCCGGCCCACTTCGCGGACTGCGCCGGGGTGATGCTGGGACGGATGGCGGTGGTCCGGCCGTGGGTGTTCGCTGCCTGGCGGCAAGGCGAGGGTTACGCGGCTCCCGACGCGGGGGCCGTCTGGCGCCGCCTGATCACCCTGCTGCAGGAGGACTTCCCGCCCGAGCGCGTGGTGCTGCGCCTGAAGCACTTCACCGGCTGGTACTCCCGCAACTTCGTCTACGGTCACCTGCTGGCCGGTAAGGTGCGGCATCTGCGCGACGCCGAGACGCTGATCCGGATCACGGAGGAGTTCCTGGCCAGCGCTCCGGCCACGGTGCGGACGCCCCCGCTCTACGATCTGTAGCCGTGGCGGCGGTCAGCGGTTGGCCCGGACGTTGCCGCGCGGGACGGTCAGGGCGGTCCATCGTGGCGCGGCGGGTATTGGCCGAACTCCTTGGCGGCCTCGTAGAAGGCGACGACGTTCGCGATCGGCGTGCCGGGGGCGAGGTTGTTGGCTTCACGCAGGATGAAGCGGCCGCCCGCCATGATGCCCGAGGCGCAGATGCGGCGGACGTCCTCACGGATGGCGGCGGGGGTGCCGTTCTTGAGCAGCATGACCGTTGGGCCGCCGCGGATTTCGACGTCCGGTCCCAGCTCGTGGCGCAGGGCGCCGAAGTCGATTGGGAAGCCGGTGTCGAAGGACATCACCCGCAGGCGGTCGCGCAGGAAGCGGAAGTGCCGCGTGGCGTCGCCGCAGAGATGGATCGAGGTAGGCCCGCCGTCGCTGAAGGCTTCCACGATCCGGCAGTGGTAGGGGTAGATGAACTCCTCATACTGCGCCGCCGAGAGCAGGCAGATGGCGTCATCGGCAAAACCGTAGGGGCGCTTGAACTGGCCTTCGTCGGCGGCGCCGGGGAAGCGCTGCCAGCGCCAGCGCCGGATGGCTTTGATGCGTTCGATGATGTGTTCGGTGATGAAGCCCATCAGGTCGTGGAAGTACCCTGGGTCATCCAGCATGTCGAGGCAGACCTCGGTGGCGCCGCGGAGTTTGTAGGCGAGGTCGAAGGGGCCGTCGGTGCCTTCGCCCGGCAGAGCGCCCGGCGGCAGGACCGGCCGGCCCTCGAACTCGAGCTGCGGGCACTCGCTGTGCATGACCTCGAAGAACTCGAGCGCGCGGGCGAGCAGGGTGCCGCTCCAGGGCGGGTCCGGCGGCTTGAGCCGGTACAGCTTGCGCTTGTCGTCTTTGAGGATCTCGACGGTGTCGGGAACGTCGTTGCCGTGGCAGACCAGCGGGCAGCCCATCCACCCGGCTTCGTAGGAGTTCTGGAAGTCGATGGCGATCTGCCAGCCGTGGGCGGGAGTCCCCATCTCCTGGTCGCAGAGGAGGTTATGGCGGACCCAGCGCTGGTAGGCGAGCTGGCAGCGGATCTGGGCTTCCGGCCGGGTGAAGAAGTCCTCAAAGGTGTAGCCGGTGTCGTTAATGGCCGGGTTGCCGAAGAGGTTCCGGATGCTGCCCGAGACCGTCGTCGGCACGCGGCCCGGTTGCCGTCTCCAGTAGGCATCCCAGACCCGCCTGACCTCCTCGTTGTGCTGCTGGAAGTCCACTTTTTGCGTCAGAGTGAAGCCCATCTAGGCGTTCCTTTCGCGCTCGGCCGAAGCCGGTTTGGCGGGGTGCCTGGCGCGGCGCCGCAACTCGCAGATCACCGCCGCGGTGTCTTGCTCGCCGGCGCCGTCCTCGATCAAGCGGTCGAGGACATCGAGGTGGACCTGGGCGAGCGGCAGCGACTGGCCGCAGCGACTCGCGTAGTCCATGATCAGGGTGAGGTCTTTGCGGTGCTGGCGGACGCGGGACTCGGGGGCAAAGTCCGCGGCGATCATCTTGGCGCCCTTGCTGTCGACGGCCGCGGAGGTGGCGGGCGAGGCCCTGAGGATGTCGAGGAAGGCGGTGAGGTCGAGGCCCAGGCATTCGGCGAAGACGAGCCCCTCGGCCAGGGCCAGGCGGTTCAGTCCCAGCACCAGGTTGGTGGCCAGTTTGGCGCGGGCGGCGCTACCCGACGGGCCGACATAGAGCGTGCGCTCGGCCATGGCCGCGAGCAGATCGGCGGCGGCCGTGACCGCGGCGGGGTCGCCGGCAGTCAGGAACAGCGCCTGGCGCTCCCGGATCTGCCGGCTGGAGCCGCTGATCGTGGCCTCGACCAGGGCGACGCCGTGCTGCCGCAGGCGTGCGGCCAGGCACTCGGTCTGCTCCGGGTCGGTGGTGGTGGTGTCGATGATTGTCTGCGGCCGGGTGGCGGCGCTGAGCAGGCCGCGTGGTCCCTCGACGACCTCGAGCACGACGGCGCTGGTCAGCAGCGACAGCACGATCCGGCGGCAACTGTCGGCGACGGCGGCGGGGCAGTCGGCCGTGCGTCCGCCCTGGTCTCGCAGCCAGCGCTGCCGCCCGGCGTCGCGGTCGTAGCCCACGACCGGGTAGCCGCGCGCCAGCAGGTGCTCGGCCAGCGCCGAGCCAACCAGCCCGACGCCGATCAGTCCGATCGGCTCCATGGTCTCTGCCGCCATCTGCGGTCTCCCTGCCGCGTGCGAGTTGCCGCCCCGGTCGGCGGGCGGGCGCGTGGTCGTTACCATCGACCGTTGGACACTACACGGCCACGTCGCGGAATGCCAACCTGCCACGGTTGAGGGACTGTGCTTACCGGGCTATACTGAGCGCCGAATCCCGGCGGGCGCGATCTCCAGGCACCTGAGAGGGCAGGACGCATGAGCACCGAGCAGCAGTTGGCGCAGTCTGCCATCGAGAGCAGCTTCAAGTCCGACGTCGGGCGGCTGTTCGCGAACCTGATCACGGCCTTGGCCAGCGCCGAGACTAGCGCCGCGGTCGTGGACCAGGCCACCGCCGCGTTCCGGCGCGGCTATGCCCAGTCCAAGCTCGCCTTCGAGAGGGCCAGCGCGGTCATCGGCGAGGGTGCGAACTGAGGTGACCCCTCGGTGAAGTCTGGCGGGACTCATGGAGGGCGAAGCTCCCCAGGCGCGGACGCGCCGCTGAGCCACCGGCCAGAGGCCGGAGACGGGGGACGGCTCACCGCCTGCAAGCAGGCTGGGGAGGTTCGCCCTCCAAAGCGTGCCCGCAACGCGGGCTACTGCGGACTTCACTGAGGCACTGCGAACTGAGCGAGTCGCGGCTGGCGCCGTGAGCCGGTCTGGGCCATGGTATGGGCGGTGTGCGCGAGCGAGCGACCGGGTTTTACTCTGGGAGTCCAACGGCATGAAGACGGTGATCGGTTTCAACGGCAGTCCACGGCCCTTGGGTAACACGGGTCGGCTGGTCAAGGCCGTGCTCGGCGGGGCCGAGGCGGCGGGTGCCAAGGCCCGCTATGTGCATCTGGCCGCGCTGAAGTTCAGCGACTGTACCGCCTGCATGGGTTGCCGGAGCCAGCCCGCCTGCATCCAGCCCGACGACCTGAGCAAGGTCGTTCAGGACATCTTCCATGCCGACGCCATCGTGCTGGGTTCGCCCGTCTACATGTGGCAGGTGACCGGTCTCACCAAGCTCTTCATGGATCGCCTGTACCCTGTGCTCGGTCCGGACTACGCGACGCGGTTGACCCGCAAGCCGAAGCTGGTCCTGGCGTTTACCCAAGGCCATCCGGATGGCGCCTACTTCCGGCCCTACTTCGAGCAGACCAAGGCGGTGTTGGGGTTCCTCGGGTTCACGGTCACGGACATCGTCACCGCGGTGGGTACGCGGGCCTCGGATGACATTGAGAAGCAGCCCGAGGCGCTGGCGTTGGCCCGCGCCGCCGGGGCGCGGTTGGTCTGAGGCGGCCGCGGCGCGTTGTGGCACCGTAGCGGTGTCACAGGCGTCCCATGGGACGCCAAGGCTGTTAGGTACTCAGACTGTAGACTGTTAGGTCTTACCTCCTGCCAGGTTGCGTTTCCGGACTCGAGTCCGGTGTTGTAACCTAATAGCCTACAGCCTAGGCCGCTACAGCCTCTGGGTTCCCCATGGGATGGGTGTGTAGCGGCGTTCCGCGTGCGCTCTTCGGGGCGGTGTTGGGACCTCCGAACTCGTGACCGGGGAGTTGCGCCATGGCAGACGTCAGCGCTTGCGCTCCGCTCGCGGCGACCGCCACGCTGCCGCGCCGGACGCTCTCGGCGTTAGCGCCGTGGAGCGCGCTGGCCGTTCTCCTGGTGGTCTTTACCCTGTATCTGGCCCACTACTACGCTCCGGCGATCTCGACTCCGGATGCGAACGGCTACTGGGCGCAGGGCTCGTTGCTGGCGAAGACGGGGCGTACCTGGTTCACGCCGGCGTCGAACGTGCAGTACATCGGCATGCACTGGCTGGTGGCCGAGGATGGGCGCTACTTCAGTCGCTATCCGCCGGGGCTCGCCGTTCCCATTGCGGGGGTCTACTGGCTGTTCGGCTACGCGGCCACGGTCCTGATCAATCCGACGCTTTCCGTCCTCGGTCTGTTCGGCATGTTCCTTCTGGCCCGGCGTCTGCTTGGGCCCTGGTGGGGCGTCCTTGGCGCCCTGGCCCTGGCCGTGACTCCGGAGTACGTGCGGCACGCCTTCCAGAACGACTCGCACATGGCCGTGACAGCGCTGCTGATCTGGGGCATGTGGCTGCTGCTGCGTTGGCATCAGGAGGGCCGCTGGCCAGCGCTGTTTGGCGCGGGCATGGTGCTGGGGGCCATCCCGACCGTGCGTTACCCGGAGGCCCTTTACGCCCTCGGCGTCGGCGGCCTGTTGCTGCTGCACCTGTACCGCCAACCGCGGCGCTGGCGGCAAGCCCTGATCGGGCTCGCCGGGGCGCTGCTGCCCCTGTTGCCGCTGCTGTGGCGCAACCAAGCGGCCTTTGGGGCGTTCTGGCGGACCGCTTACTGCCTGACCAACGAGCAGACGGGCTTTGCCTGGACGTACTTCCAGGCCCATGCGGTGGACTACGTGCGGGCCCTGAATGGCAGTGGCGTCGGCGTCTTTTTCGGCCTGGGGCTGGTGGGCATGGCCCTGATGTGGTTCCGCCGCGACCTGCAGCCCTGGGCCGCGTTTCTCAGCCTTGCCGTGGCCCCGATCACCGTGCTCTACATGGCCTACTACTGGGTTCCCGGCCGCCTCGGCGGCGAGTCGGCGGCCATGCGTTTCGTGCTGCCGACGTTCCCGTGCTACTACCTCGCCGGGCTGTGGGCGCTGCAGGCTGTGGCGGCCGGTCTGCCGCGTCGGGCCGGGCTGAGTGCGGCGCTGCTGGTGGGCTGCTGCCACGTGCTCTGGGGGGCCTTCACGATCGCGGCCGAGACGCCGCGCCAGTGCTATTCCCGCCAGGCGTTGGCGGTCCTGACCCGGGAACTGCGGCAGCGGCTGCCCCCGACGGCGATCATCGTCTCCTCGCCCGCGGTGCTGCAGCACCTGGATTTCGTCCGTATCTGGCGCTGCGCCGACCTCAGTGTGCTGCGTCCGCGCCTGGGGCGTCTGGGGCGCCGCGCCGGGGCGGATCCGAGCGCGCCGAAGCCCATGCAGGCCGAGAAACAGCGGATCGAGGGGGAGAAGTACGCCGGGCAGGGGCTCTTCGGCAGGGAACGGGCGATCGCCTATGATCTGCGCGAGTGGGCCGGGGAGGGGCCGGTCTACATCGTCGGCAGTGATGAGGAGATGCAGCGCCTGGCGCCGAGCTACTTCGGCGGGAGGTACCTCAAGGGCGCGGTCCGGGTGGCCATGCCCGCGGCGCCCAGCGCCGGCCGCGGCGAGGGTGGCCGGCGGGGGCCAGGGGGCGCGGCCGAGGGTGCGCTGGCCGGTCCAGGGGGCCTGGGTGGAGGCGGCGGCCCCGGCCTGCCGGGCGACCTGGCGCGTGGGCCGCGGGCGCAGGGCCCGGGCGGTGGCCTGCTGGGCTTGTCGCCGGACGTCCGCGAGCTGGTCATCGCCGAGTGGACCTGGCAGCCTGCCGGCCCGCGCTGAGGCTCGCGCTGTCCGGCTGCGAGCGGCGGCGGGCCCCGAAAAACGGTGGCCGGGGTTGCGCCCATCTTGACCATTGCGCGCGAGGGTGTAAGCTGGACATCGTACCGTGGAAGGCTTCCTGACGCGGCTGGGCAACGTCTCGGCACGGAGGGTGTCAAAGCAGGGTGTCGCGCCAGGGTCGTCAGCCCTCAACGAAGGTCGGGCCATGAAACGAGGATCGCGCTTCACCCTGATTGAGTTGCTGGTCGTGATCTCGATTATCGCCGTGCTGGCCGGGTTGCTGTTGCCGGCACTGCAGGCGGCGCGGGGTCGGGCCTGGCGGGCGCAATGCCAGTCGAACCTGCGTCAACTCGGCATCGCCCTGCACGGCTATTTCGCCGACACTAACGGGCGTCTGCCGATGGCGGCCACGCTACCTTCGGCGCGCCTGAACTCGCTGCCGCGGATTGTCGACGTACTCATGCCCTACGCCGGAGATCCCGAGGTTTTTCGCTGCCACATGGATCAGGTGCGGCCTTACTGGCAGACCGAGGGGTCCAGTTACGAGTACATCAGTCTCGAGGGCGGGCAGTTGGTTGACAACACTTTTCTGGCCCAGAAGTTCGGGACCTCCCGCACCCCCCTGATGCATGATTATGAACCGTTCCATGGCACGGCGGGGAAGCCCGGATCGAGTAACTACCTTTTTGCCGATGGTCACGTCGGGGATCTCTGAGTCTCGTCACGGGACGGGCGAGGCTGCCAGGCTGAGGTGTGAACAATGGCGATGACGCGCACGACCTGGGTGTGGGGCGGTGCCCTGTTGTTGGTACTGGCTCTCGGGCTCAGTGTTCTGGTATTCAGACGCCCGCCGCCGCCGGTCGTTGACCCGGCTGGGCTGGACGGCGATGCGACGCTGCGCCTGCTCGCTTCCGATGGCTTCGCTCGGCTCTCCCCGGAGCAGAAACTGGCCTTTGCGGACCGCCTCAAGGCGCTGCGGCCCGGCGGCCCTTCCGGACAGCGTCCACCGGCCATGAGTGACGCCGAGCTGCAACAGTTACACGAGCATGCCGGCGAGGTGATGCGCCTGGCAGCCCAGAAGCAAATGAATGACTACTTCGCTCTGAGCGCCCCCAAGGAGCGGGCCGCGTTCCTCGACCGAGCCATCGACGAAATGGTGACCTCAATGAACGCCGGTGGCGGCGGTCCCGGCGGTCCCGGCGGCGGCCCTGGCGGCCCGCCGCCAGCGGGCCAGGGCGGCGGGCCCGGCCAGGGCGGCGGTCCCGGCCAATGGGGTGCCGGCTCGGCCAGTGCGATGAAGCTCCAGATTGAGTCGGCCTCTCCCGAGGAGCGGGCACAACGCGTGCAGTTTATGTCGGATGTGAAAGAGCGGATGACGCAGCGGGGGCTGAAGGTGCCGGCGCCACCGGCACCCGGCGGCCCGCCGGGCTGAGGCCGAGGGGTGCACGGCTCGGGGCCAGGGAGCGGGGCAGACGCCCCGCCGCCGACCTTCGGCGCCGCCCCGGGCTGACCTGCGATCAGCCAATGACCAATGACTCAATGACCAATGACCAATGACTTCTGACTACTGAAGGGCAGGGAGTATGCTGGGTATTGCCGCGGCATTGGGTTCGGCGGCGGCGTGGGCCTTGGGGGCGGTGCTGTTCAAGCGCCTGAGTGTCACCGCCTCGCCGATGGCGTTGACCCTGTCCAAGGGGGTCATCAGCCTGGTGCTGCTGGCGGCGGTTCTGCCGTTTGTGGCGGCGGGTGACCTGAGTCGCCGGGAGTTGCTGCTGCTGGTGGGCAGCGGCGTGCTTGGGATTGCGGCCGGGGATACGCTCTTCTTTGCCGCCCTCAGTTGTCTGTCGCCACACGTCTGCATTGTTTACATGATGCTGGGGCAGGTGGTGACGGCGGTGGCGGCGTGTGTGTTCCTGGGTGAGCGTCACCCGCTGGCCGTGTGGGCAGGACTGGGGCTGGTCATGAGCGGCGTCTACCTGGTGCTGCGCAGCTCGCTGGAGAAGGAGGGCGAGGCCGGGCAGACCCGTCTGCGCGGGGCCCTTTTTGGTCTGTGTGCCGTGCTCTGCATGTCGGCGTCGTACATTATCGCCCGTCCGGCCCTGGATTCGGTTTCGACGCTCTGGGCGACCTTCATCCGTCTGGCGGCGGGGACGGCGGTGATGGCGTTGCTGGGGCTGGTGACGGGCAGCGTGCGTGGCTGGCTGCAGCCGTTTCGCCGGGCCGCGGGTGCGCTGCCGCTGGTGCGGGCAACGCTGGTGGTCACCTTCGGCGGCTTCTGGTTGTCGATGGTGGCGATGAAGTATGCCGGCGTGGTGGTGGCCAACACGCTGGGGTCGTTGGAGCCGATGTTTGTTCTGCCGTTCACGTGGTTCCTGCTCAGGGAACGTATCCGTGGCATTGAGGTCGTGGGTACGGTGACGGCCGTGGTCGGCGTCTTGGTCGTGACGCTGCTGAATGGGTGAAGGAGTCGACAGAGAGTATGACGGACGTGGAGACGATCGGGGCGGCGGTCGACCGTTTCTTGGCGGGCGAGCGCACCCTGGCGCTGACGGCGCTGGTCCTGAAGTCGAGCGGCGACGCCCAGGAGCGGCTCTGCCGGGCCGCCTGCGCCAGCCGTGATGCACACTTCCCCGCCCGCACTGTCGAGGTGCGCAGCGTACTGGAAGTGTCCAACGTCTGCCGGCAGCGCTGCCGCTACTGCAGCATGTGGGAGGCCGAGGGTTCGCCGCGCTATACGCTGGCCGGTGAGGCCATCGCCGCCATTGCCGACGGCGTCTACGCCCGCGGGCGCCGGGTGCTCATGCTCCAGTCCGGGGAGAATCCGAGCCCCGCGTTCGTCAGCCACATGGCCGCGGCGGTGAGCCGGGTCAAAGCCGCGCACGCCGACCTCAGGCTCATCCTGTGCCTGGGCAGCCTCAGCTTGGAGCAGTTCCGCGAGTTGCGCCAGGCGGGTGCGGAACGGTACATTCTGAAATTCGAGAGCAGCAGCCCTGAACTCTATCACAGCGTCAAGCCCAGCGACACCCTCGGGCACCGCCTGGCGGCCATGGAGGCCGCGCTTGAGAGCGGCTTTCTCTTGGGCAGCGGCAGTATCGTCGGGCTGCCGCAGCAACGCCTCGAGGACGTGGCGGCGGACCTGCTCTGTACGACGCGCTGGCGGCTGGGTATGGTCAGCGCCAGCGTCTTCGTTCCCGGGGAACGCTCCGGGTTTGCGGCCGAGCCGCCGGGGGACGTCAACCTCACCCTCAATGCGATGGCGATCCTGCGCCTGCTCAATCCCGATTGCCTGATCCCATCGACCTCCTCCCTGGACCGCATCGAGCCCGGGGCCCAGTTGCGCGGGCTGCGGGCGGGGGCGAACACGGTGACCATCCACGATGGCACCCCAGACGAACTCAAGGCGGCTTTCCCCATCTATTCCAGTCAGCGTATCATGCCGCGCGAGGTGTACCTGCGGGAACTCGTCCAACGGGCGGGACTGCAGTGGGCCGAGGAGGCGCTCAAGTGACCAATCGCTATCGCCAGGACGCCGCCGCCGCCGCGCGCTCCCGCCTGCAGGACATGGCCCGTCTGCGCGGCCTGGGAATGCTCCCCAAGGACGGTGACTTCTTCCCGTCCGTGCACTACCCCTCGATCACCATGTACCCGCCGATCTCCGAGGAGGCGATGTTCGGGGGCTACGAGATGCCGGCCGATGGCCTGGTCGACATCTATGTGCACATCCCCTTCTGCCGGCGCCGCTGCGTTTTCTGCCACTACCCCTCCCACTACGGTGCCGGCGACGAGGAGAAGGACGGCTACCTGACCGCCCTCGAGAAGGAAATGGACCTGCTCATCGCCCGACTCGGGGTGCGGCGGCTGCAGGCCCGTTCGATCCTGATTGGCGGCGGCACGCCCACCGATCTCTCGCCGCTGCAACTGGAGCGCTTCCTGAAGGCCTTCGTGGCGCGGGTGGAGATCAGCCCCAAGGTGCAGTTCAACTACGACGTGGACCCGGGAACGTTGGTGGGCCCCGAGGGCGAGCACCGCCTGCGGCTCTTGCGCGACTACGGGGTGAACCGCCTGACCATCGGCGTGCAGTCGCTTCGCGACGACCTGCTGCGGGCCATGAACCGCGACCACGACGCAGCCACGGCGCGGCTCTCGGTGGCCAACTCGCTGGCCCTGGGTTTCAAGGTGAACATCGAGTTCATCTTCGGCTACCCCGGACAGACCCTCGAGAACTGGCTGGATGTGGTTGAGGAGGCGATCGCGCTCAACCCCGATGAGATCCAGCTCTACCGCCTCAAGGTGATCCCCTACGGCGATCAGCGCGGGGCGATCGAACGCGTGCGCCAGTTGCGGCCGCAGGATATTCCCCCCGTGGAGGAGGCCCTGACCATGAAACAGGCCGCCATCGAGGTCCTGCGGGCGCATGGCTACCTGGAAAACCTGCGCCGCGTCTTCACCCGCGACCGTGCCAACATCTCAAAGTACGCCTTCAACCAGTGCTGCATGCTCTTTGACCAGGTTGGCCTCGGGCAGACCGCCTTCAGCAGTTACCGTAACCGTTTCGCGCTGAACACGCAGAGCTTTGACGAGTACTACGCCCGCATTGCTGCCGGGCGGCTGCCGGTGAATCGCGGCCTGGTGCGCAGCCTGGATGACCAGATGCGCTGGGCCATCATCCTGCCGCTGAAGAACTACTCGCTGCGGCGGCGCCACTTCCAGAAGGTGACGGGCGTCGCCCTCGAGGCCTCGCCGTTTGCGGCCCGTCTGCAGCTTCTCAAGGAGCATGGCCTGGTCGATGAGACCGCGCTGGAGTTCCGGCTGACGCCGCTGGGGGCCTTCTTCGCCGACGAGGTGGTCGAGCTCTTCCATGCGCGTCCCTACATCCCCTTCGCCGCGACCAACTACGAGCCCGGCCCGCTGAACCCCTACGAACTGAACCCGGCCTAAGCAGCCTGGCGATAACCGGAGAGACTGAGCATGGATGCATGGACGAGGTTGAGGGGCTGGCTGGGGCGGACACTGCTGGTGACGGTGTTTGCCTCCGGGCTGCACCTGGCTGCTGCCGAGGGCGAGTTCCAGTTGACGCTGGGCGTGGCCGGAGTGCCCACCCCCGATGACTCGCTCTATGAGCTCGGCTTGGCCTGCAAGGGGGGCGCCAGTGCCGGCTTCAAGTCCGGGGAGGACAAGTCCATTCCGGGGACGCCGCCCGCGGACGTGAATCTGGCCTGGTTCAGTGGTCTGAGTGAGACCTATGTGACCTCCGACATCAGGCCTCCGGCGCAGGTCACCATCTGGACCATCGAGGCCCGCCGGCTGCCCGCCGCCACGGAGGATCTGACGGTCTCGTGGCTCTGGAAGGCCCAGCCCCCGCCCGGCTCGCTGACGCTGGAGGATCTGGCCACGGGGGCGACCCGCGACCTGCTGACGGCCTCCGGGTCCTACCTCGTGACCAGCACACGTACGCTGCGCATCACCCAGGTCGCGCCCAAGCCGCCCGAGGTGGCGGTGGCGGGCAACGGCCTGGATATCGCGAGTGGCGACCGCACGCCGGCTGTCGCCGATCACACCGACTTCGGCAGCACGCCCGTGGGCACACCTGTCACGCGCACCTTCACGGTCCGCAACACCGGCACCGGGGACCTGCTCTGCAGCGGGCTGTCGGTGCCGGCGGGGTACAGCGTCAGCGAAGGCCTCGCAGCCAGCATCGCGCCCAGTGGCACGGACACCTTCACCGTGCGGCTGAACGCCACCGCCGCCGGCGTCTTTGGACAGTACATCAGCTTCAGGACGAACGACCTCGACGAAACCCCGTTCTTCTTCCGGGTCGCTGGGACCGTCACTGCCGTGGGTGCCCCCGTAGCCCCTTCCGGCCACTTCGAGAGCACGGTGCCGTGGGCCGATGCGGCCGGGGGGCGCGGGATCTGGGATCTGACGGGTACCTATGGGATGGCGCTGGGTACGGACTCGCTGACCATGACGATCTTCCAGGACGCCCGCGGCCGGATCACGGGGCAGGGGACGCTGCAGACGGCAACGGCGTTGACGCTGCCGCTGGGCATCGTCGGGGCCGGCGCCGGCGCTGGCTCTGGCAGCGTGGCCAGGCTCACTCTCAAAGGCGCTGCCGGGGGCACCTCTGCCCGTATCCTGCTGACGCTGGCCATCGACCCGGCCACCCGGCGTCTGCTCGGCACCGCCCAGGGCGAGCGGCGGGCCGGAGGCGTGCGGACCGCCTACGCGGCGACGCTCAGCCTCCATTTGCCCGGGGGGATGGACGGGAGTTACCGTCTCCTCTTCGACCTGTCGCCGACGGCGGCCGGGGTCGGCGGGCAGGCGCGACTGCTCCTGGGGAACGGGCGTTCGCTACTGTTCGATGTCAGCAGCCGGAGCCCGGGCGCGGTCGGGACGCCGCTGACGCTGGCGCTGTCACCGGCCGCCGTGGACCCAGGAGCCAAGGGGACGAGGCTCAGCGCGACTCTGCGGACCTACGCGGGGGCGCTGGCCATCGTGCAGGCCTTGTCCGGCGAGGTCCTGGGGCAGCACGTTTCGTGGTGAGGGTGTGATCGGTCGCGGGCCGCGCGGGAGCGTGGTCGTTGCCGGTGGCGTGAGGTCAGTGGGACGGTTCAGACAGGGGATTTGCCAGCATGCTTACTCCGCGAGTTGGTTTCATCGTCTACGGTGTCCACAAGGATGGCCTGCAGGATCCGATGGGCACACCGTTCATCGACGAGGCCCTGGTGGCCAACGCCAAGAGTGCTCTGCGGCAGGCCGGGGTGGAGCTGGTCGAGTATGGCCTCGTGGTGGCCAGCAAGAGTGAGGCGCGCGAGTGCTTCGCGTCCTTCAAGAAACGCGACGATATCGACGCCGTGGTGCTGTTCAGCGGGACCTGGGTGTGGGCCGCCCACCTGATCGGTGCCCTGCGCGACTTTGCCGGGTCGGGCAAGGGGATTCTGCTGTGGACGAATCCCGGCTCGCAGGGCTGGCGGCCGGTGGGTGGCCTGGTGATGCACGGGGCGCTCAAGGAGATCGGGCTCACGCACCGCTTCGTCTACGGCGGTTGGGACGACCCGGCTGAGATCGCTCGCATCGCGGCCTACTGCCGCGGCGCGGCGTTGCGCGTCCGGCTGAATATGAGCACCATCGGCGCCTTTGGCGGCCGTGGCATGGGCCAGACCTGCGGCGTGGCCGACCCCTCGCAGTGGATGAAGGTCTTCGGGGTCGACATCGATTCGCGCGACACGACGCAGCTCATCCGCACCGCCGAGAACGTGCCGGCCAAGGCCGTGGCCAAGGCGCGCAAGGAGATGCAGCCCTACTTCCGTATGCCGGTGCCGGAGGGCGATGCGGCCGAGCGCTCCATCCGCCTCTACCTGGCACTCCAGCAGATCATCGCCAAGGAAGGCTTCGACTTCTACACCATCCAGTCCTTCCCCGGCTTCGGCGATGACTACTGCGCCACCTGCTTCGCTCAGAGCATGATGCTGCAGGCGGGCGTCGGCACCTCGACCCTCAGCGACTTCAACACGGCCATGACCGTGAAGCTGCTCACCGATCTGAGCCGGGATCCGGTCTACTACGGCGACCTGCAGCACATCGACAAGGCGGCCAAGGAAATCAAGATCATCGGCGACGGCGCCTGCCCGCCGTCACTGGCGGGCAAGGTCGGTCCGGCAGGCTTTGCCGAGCATGGCATCCCCACCGAGGGCGATGCCGGTGGCATCTCGGTGGAACTGGTCTGCAAGCCGGGCGCCGGCGTGCTCGCCCGCCTCGGTCGCAATGACGGCCAGTTCGAGCTGGTGGTCACCCGCTGCACCGTCTTCGAGCCTGCGGCCAAGGGCCTCAAGAAACGCCGCGAGGAGTGCCAGATCCCGTTCTGGCCGCACGCGTTCGGCACCGTCCATTGCGACGTCGACACGATGATCGAGGCCTGGAACAACGAATACGGCGTGCTCGGCTACGGCGAGACCCTGTACGACGACCTCGTCGCCTTCTCCCAGCAGGTCGGCATCCGCTGCCTGGCGCTGTAGAGGTCAGAGGTCAGGGGTCGAGGGTCGAGGCCACAACGGCTGTTGGCAGGTCCTGCTGGACAGCAGGATCCGCCCTGCAGTCGGGCCCCCGGCCCGGTGGAACGCGGCATGTCCGTATGCCGCGGCCGGGATACGGAGATCCCGGCTTCCAGAGCGGTCCGGACAGGCCGGCATGAGACCCGCAAGTCTCATGCACTGGGACGGGCGTTGGCTTGAGGCAGGGCGGAGGACTCGGGTATGGGGCTCAGCGCGTCTCTCCGGCGAGTGCCCAAGCGCTACGCGCTCTACGCGGCCATCCTGGTTGGCCTGCTCTGCTTCCGGCTCTGGGATGGGCCCCGGCCGCAGGTGGTCTGCGTGGCGGGTAGCCCAGAGGCGATGGGGGCGCAGTTCGGCCGGGCGACGCGCCTGCGGGTCAAGCTGCTCTGCCGGGTCTACGTGAAGGGCTTCATCTGCCGGAACCAGCCCGAGGTCTACCGCCAAAGGACCCAGGCTGCCATGTGAACCAGGTGTCCTGTGGCAGTCGGGACCCCGCCGAACCCGCGCTCATCAGGCCGTGCCCGCCTCGAGACGCCGGACGACATGCAGGCCATCCTGCGGCACCCGGAAGTGCTCTTGGCCTGCAATATCTACAGCGTCATCTTCGACGCCGCGCGAAACCGACTCTACCTGGCCTCGGGAAGCACGCCCGCGGCAGTGCGCCCGTACCGTGTCCACGAGCTCTTCGCCCCCGCGCCCTAGCCCAACTTACGCACTGTGAGTCATAACATCCTGATTATCAACGATCCGATTTTTGAGTAACTACAAAGTCCGGCTGACCTGCGGCTGTGATGACGTCCTTGGCGACAGGCAGTCCGGCCAGGCTGACGATACCGAG
>CAILUI010000198.1 GCA_903837355.1 uncultured Victivallales bacterium | reverse complement strand
GTCTGTCGCCGGCCACTATCGCCGCCTCAGTCAGCCATTCTGCCCCATTCCAGGTCCCGGCCACCAGGCCAATTCCGGCAGCAGCATTGCGCGGCGGCGCGGAATCGAGTGCTCCTACCCCCCGGCGTCGATGCGCCGGAAGGAGGACCGTTCAACCAGGAATCGAAGCTGACGCTCCCCGTGGCGACCCGAGTGCGGGTTTGTCAGGGCGCGGTCAGGTACCGCCAGCGCGAGTGGCTCGCCGCACGTCGATCAGATGCGGGGTCAGAGCAGCGACCGGGCTTGGGGCGGGCAAACGGCAACGACCTCTGCCCCTCTCCCGCGCACCTGGGCACCCAGTATCCCCCCCAGTAGCATCCCCGTGGTTCGCTGGGACAGGGCAAGCGGGAAGCCGCGCACGGTGTGGGGCGGCTATCGCACACCCAGGTTACCAAGAAGCTCCTTGGCCTTCAGTGCATGCGGTGTACCCGGGAACGCTGCGGCAACCGCTCTCAGTTCCGTCACTGCCGCTTCTTTGCTCCCGGATGTCAGATGAAGCCACCCCACGAGGAACCGCGCCTGCGCGATCTCTGGCTCGCCGGGGCAGTCCTTGATGAAGGCCTGCAGGGTTGCGAGCCCGGCAGCCGGGCTCTGGCTCTGGACCTGGCACAACGCCCTCAGGACTACGGACCATCCGCGCCAGCGGGACTGCGCCAGACCGCTGCCGAGATCGTCCAGAGTCTGGATCGCACGCGAAGCCTGGCTCTCTCTGTACCAGTAGAGCGCACAGCCAAGCCGCGCCTCTTCAGCGTGGAGCGCCCCTGCGGGAAAAGCCTCGAGCACTGCCCTGACGGCGCCATCCTTGCGCTTCTCCGAGGTGTCGCCGCCGACTTCGGAAACCAGGGCCACCATCTGGCATCCGATTTCCGGAGTCGCCACCATGGCAGGGCCCCGCTCCATCAGGTGGCCTAGCGCTTCAGGCGGTCCGCTCTTCCCGAGCCGCTCGCGGACGGAGCGAACCAAGTCTTCCCACAGGATCGCCGTGGCCGTGGTATCCCGGTTCTGCTGCGGGAGTGAGGGGCGTCCGGCAAAGTCTGGAAGTTGTTCCGCCACCGCGCCGCCTCGCTCAGCCCTGGTACCGACCGGTCTCTCCGGAAGCATGTCTGCCACCTCCCCAGCGCTTGCCTCCGCACGTTCCTGCACCGACAGGTCTCTCGCCACATCCAGGAACGGCCCCGGGAGCGAGGCGCGCTCGGTGTGGTCTGGAAGCTGTTCCGCTGCCGCGCCGGTTCGCGTGGCACTGGCCGCTACTGGCCTCCCGCTGGGCGCCTCCAGCAACACCCCGGCACCCGCCCCCCCGCGTTCCTGAGTCACGGCGCCTCTCGCCGCGTCCAGGGACGACTGCAGGATCTCAGGAGCCGACTGGCGCGACCGGCTCGGGCTGGCGTCCGCCACCGCCTCGTTCCATGCCTTCACCATGCGGCGGATCCGCCTGCGCGCATAGTCGGTGAGTTCGTCTGGCGCACACGCTTGGCGGACGAAGCTCTCGACATCCCCGAGCCCGCCTCCCCTGCCGAGGGCAATGTGGCCTATCGCTGCAGCAGCGGCATCGACGACCCGAACTGGAGCGTCTTCCCGAAGCAGGCATGCCGCCAGTGTGACTGCTCTCAGGATTCCGTCGTCGCCCTCCTTGTCAGTCGCGGAGGAGAGCGCCTGCAGTGCCCTGGTCCGCACGGACGGCCACTCGTCCTCATCGATGGCCAGCAGTCCTAAAGAAACCGTATCCGCTCCCGCGAGGATGTCCTCGACGGAAGCCACGGGGCCCATCTCCGTCGACACCCGTGCCAGCCTTGCCGGGAAGCGTTCCGCCTGCAGCTGGGGGAGCGCCACGCCTTGCGACCCGCACACCACTCGGACGGGCTGGCATCCCTGTCGGTGGAAAAGCAGCGTGATCGCCCAGGGATGGGCAGGGGCGTCGGCGATCCGCCAGGAGCCGTCTTGTCCTGTTTCGGACATCCCAGTCCAGATCTGCCACGGGCCGCTCCCGGCCTGGAACAGCGCCTCGGCGTAGACAGCGCATCCGGCGAGGTCGGTCGCTTGGGCATCCGTCACCCGGCCGCCGAGCGCTCGTGGCTCGCCGAGCACGAACGGAAGCGCCGTGCCGGCATCAGCCTGCACGACGCGCCGGGCCACTGCCATGCAGCCAGGTTTGCGCACCCGGAAGGCAAGGACTCCAGTGACATCCTGCTCGGGCAGCACCAGCACGGCTCGCCCGTTTCCGCCCGTCACTGCCGACGCCGGTGCTCGGCCCAGCGCCGAAACAGCCTCGACTGCCGCTCCCGCAATGGCCCTGTTGCCCTGGTCGACGACGTAGACCTCAACCCGCGACTGACCAGGCTCTGCAGCGCCCCCGCCAGCGGCGCCCTGTGCCTCACAGAACCCCAGTTCGCTGATCACCAGTGCCACGCGGTGGCCATCCTTTGGCACGCCCAGGCGCAGTGACATGCCACCGACTTCAGCGGGCAAGCCCCGGCCAGCCAGATTCGCGAAAAGAACGTGGTCGCCGCCATCAGCCACCAGCTCGCCAGCCGAGACAGCGTCCCATGCCCCAACGGTCGCTCCCTGCATGGCGATGAGCTGGATGACTGGCGCCGCCGCGTCCGGCAGCGCCCCATCGAGTCTGTACCGAACGCGGAGTGAGTGAAAGGAGGCTGTGACCAGGGGAGCATCAAACATTCGCTGCCAGACATGCGAACGCCCCGCCTCCTCCACCTCAAACCGGGCAGCGCCATCGGTAGTGCCCCCCCAGCGAACGGCGTCTGTTGCCTGTCCTTTGGAGAGCCAGTGCGGCCTGGAGCGCCACGCCACAGCCGGAGTGAGGAGCACCCCCAGACGGTCCGGCTCGGAGCGGGGCACGACCTCCCCACCCAACAGACAGGCCGCCGGACCAGCAAGTCCGGCCAGCATGCACACGAACGCCATGGCAGCGCACCACGTGTCCCGCCTTGGCTTCCCGTTCGGCAGCGCAGGCGCTGCGGTACTCGACGAGCCGCAGACGACCCCGGAACACTGCCGCGCAGCATGGGATACGCGAATCATCTGCCCAAGCTCCTCCTGGGACTCTCAGACAGCCTGCAGCTCCCTAGCTGCAACCTCCCCGGTCAGGGCGACCGCATCCGGGCCGTCCGGCAACGAGCCATCGTCTGGCTACTTGAGCAGGTCGGCCATGGGGTCTGCCAGATCGTCGGCTGTCCCCCGCTTGCCATCTGGACCCGGTACGCCGCACCGCTGGAAGGCCAGGAACCGGTCCGCCAGGGACTGGCCCCCGCCGAACTGAAGCAGCACCTGCGTGGTGGCATCGAGGATGGCCTGGAGCGGCAGTTTCTCCATCGGCGCGAGTCGCATGGCGGCATTGAGTTCGCGCAGGGCCTCACGCGGTTTCCCCCAGCAGCGGTAGATCGTGGACCTGGCGAAGTGGCCTTCCCAGTCCTCGGGCGCCCCCTTGAGGGCAGCATCGAAAGCTGCCCGCTCCTCAACAGCCTGGCCCAAGGTCACGTCCGGCAAGGGGTCGGCCACGGCCCCGTCCTGGGCGCTCCCCTGTCCCCCCCGGATGCGCTCCAGGAAGGCCGCAGCCCGCCCCATGTTCCCGTCGATCTCCTTCAGCAGCCCGGCGACCAGTCGGATGGCATCGGGCGCTGCCTTCTCACCGCAGGCCAGGAGCAGCGTCTTCGCCTCGACGAGCGCGGCCTCCTTCTCGCCCCGCGCCTGGAGGACCTCGATCATGGTCCTCTGTACCTCTTCCACGACCTCGATCCGGGCGCCCAGGCGGGGAAGGATTTCGGACCTGAGTGCCAGCAGCGACCCGTGGTCCGGCAGTTCCTTCGCGTCAGCTCCCTTCAGCAGTTCCGACCGCAGGAAGGCCAACTGATCCCTCGACACGGACACGTCGAGACAACCCAGGAACCAGGCCCGCGTGGCCTTGCCCATCTGCTTCTGAGCCAGGGCGACCGACATCAGGCAATGACTGGTCTCGAAGAGGGGATCGGAGGCCAACGACTCCAGAAGAAGCAGCTCGGCGCCCGCCAGGTCACCGGCCAGGCGCTTGGCGTCGCCCTTCAACCGCAGCGCCTGGGCCACGAGCCATGGAGAGGGCAAAGGCAGCTTCCGTGCAAGCGCGAGTGCCGCGTCGGCACTCGCGATGGTCTCCTTGTGCCGCCCGAGCGCGTTGAGCGCCCATCCCCTGACATTGTGGGTGTTGGCGCGGTCGACGGGGGGGATCTCGCCCTCCACCTTAAGGGACTCGTCGGCATACCGGAGCCCCTCCTCGAATGCTCCGGAGTAGCAGCACCCCACGGCCATGAACTCCAACAGGTGCGCCCTCTCGGCGGGCGACGCCCCGGAGCGCTTCAGTTCCTGTTCGAGGAGAGTCTTCGCCCCGGCGATGTCCCCCAGTCTCGCAAGTGCCATGACCCTGTCCGGCGCAGGTGGGCCCTTCGGTTCCGTGGGCTCGGCTCCCGGGCTTGAGGCTCCGAGCAGCAGCGCGACCAGGGACACGATCCCGAGACGGTGGAGCTGCTGGATACGCTCTGGGGATCTTACTCTCATCGCTTCATCCTCCGCCACGTGTGCGTGCCGCAACGCGGGCCGTTCAGGACGTCGTGCCGGCCGCCACGAACCGGGAAGGCGAGGAGCTGACTGGACAGTCGGCGGTTCCTCGGGCCCTGCCAGGTGGACTCGGCACGCACCACGCACCGCAAGCCCCGCTCTCCCCAACTACCCAGCCTGTGCATGGAACGCCCAACCCGTGCCCTTATATACCCCGCGACGCGGTACTGTCAAACATCCTGACCGCAACCGCGGGACTTGACAAGACCGGGAGTTCAGCTAAGTCAGTAACGTGGGCGTAGGAGCCGAAGCCTTTCGAGGCGCGCGGGCGATGGCCGCCGTGGTCGGAGTCCGAAGGTCCTCAAGGTCGTGGCGCCGGTCGGCAGAACGTGTGGGCCGCGGCGTTCGGGGGGAGTCGTATGGGTATTTCCTGCAACCTGCTGCGGTTCACGAGAGCGGCTGCCACGACGCTCCTGTGCGCGGTCTGTGCGGCATGTGGGTACGTGTTTCCAGCGGGGGCTGCGTTCGTCGTTGTGACCGAAGACGATGTACTCAACGGGAAGTCCGGTACGGTCCTGACTTGTCCGGCCCACGATGGCGCCACGCCGCACCCGGATGACCATGTCGCCGAGGTGCTCCGCGAGGCGAAGGCGAAGACGCCGGACGGATCGTTCTCGGCATGGGTCTGCCGGTTCAGGCAGCTTCCAACCCTTGCGCTGGCAGCCGGACTCGCTGACCGAATCTATGTGGATCCCTTTATCGACCTCTCCGACCGGGGGCCGGAGCCGGGTGAATCCGTGTGGCCGCAGACAAACCATGCCATACTGAACTACCTCCGTGCGGTCCGGCGGGCGGCCGGCTCTACCCCACTGGTCGCGTGCGTCGACGTGGGCGGCGAACCCAAGCTCTTCAACGGAAAGGGAAAGGCGATCTTCGACGAAGTCGAATGGCTGGTGCTTTCCGCGGTGGGGGCAGGCTTCCAGGGGATCGCCTGGCGCGGCAATTCCCAAGAGTCGCCGTTTCGGGATCGGCTCCAGATCCTGCAGCGGAACCTGCTGGCACGCGCAGAGGACCTGGGGTCCGGTGAGCCCGTGCCCTGGGCCTCGGCCACTGAGTCGCCGGTCCAGGTGTCCGCGTTGCGCACCCCGGCCGGGATCGTGGTCGTCCTGCTCAATCCCGACCTGATGGTGCCGGGGGATGCCGGCGCTTGTGCCTTGCCCCGCGAAGGACGGGCGCACTCGGGGATCGTGTCGGTGAGTCTTCCCGCGGAGTTGCAGCCACGCCAGGCTGTCCGGCTGGATGGGGCGGGAGTTGCTGTCAGCCCGATTCCCGGCGGGGTCCGTATGCCCTTTCGGTTCGCAGGCGGCGGTACCGCGCTCTTCCTCGAGCTTACACCTGCGGGGGCAGTACCCGCCGCCGGAGGCACTGCGGCCCGCGCCCGGGGGCCTGACCGGGGCGACACGGACCCGGTCGATGGCGGACCGCACGCCGGTACTCCTCGGCGTCCCGCCCCGCTCCAGGTGCGCCTTTGCGCCGCGGTCGCCTCCCTGACCGAAGGCGAGTCGGCGGCGGTCCTCGCCGGCCTGCTGACCGGCCCCGCGGCGCCTGCGGCGGACACATCGCGGCCCGCCCTGGCCCCTGTCCCCGACCCTATCTCGCTGTACCGGGAGAGTGTGCAGCAAGGCGCCAACTCGCCGGAGGCGCCAAGCGGACCTCGCACTCCCGGAGAGGCGGATGGGATGGCGGCGGCTTCGGCCGTCTGGGAGGCCGTGGGGCCCCGCCTGGCAATGCTGCAGGCTTCGGGGCGTTCGGACCTCGGCCAGGCGGTGGGCTATTGCCTGCTCATCCCGCTGCTCAGTTGTTCGGACGCCGAGTGGAGTGACAGCTACCTGGCTGGCCTGCCCGAATGGCTGGTCGCCGGTGGGTGTCGGGCTGCGGCGGAGTGGTTCGCCCTGCGCGTGGGCCGCCCGCTGGTTGGGATGCGGCTGGTGGGGAGGCCGGGTATGGGCACCCGTGCAGAAGCGAAGAGTCAGGTGCTCAGCTATCTTGCGGCCGCAGCCCAGCGTCTGCGGGACGCGAACGAGTTCAGCGCGGTACAGGCTTGCCACGATGCGGCAGTATCGCTCGATCCGGGCGGTATCGAGGGCGCGAGCCTGGCCGCCATCCGGTTCTGTCTGGCGGAGTACCTCAGTGACCGCGGGCGGCACGCGGATGCGTTTGACCTGATGGACAGCCTGCTGGCGGCGAACCCGCCACAGGAGGTCGGGGATAAGGGGCTCCTCCTGCGCCTTCGCTATGCAAACGGCGCTGGCCGGGACGCGTGGGTGGCCACGGAGTCGCGCAACCTGAGATCGCAGCGGAGATGGCCCGAAGCCGAGGTGGAGCTTCTGCGCATGGAGTGGGACGCTAAGTGCCGGCTCAAGCAGGAAGAGGACTTGGACTGGCTAGCCCGCGAGTTCCTCGACAGGTTCGCTTCAGACCCCAGGGCGCCCGACGTCCTGATTCTCCAAGCGGGCCGGCTCTCCGCGCGCAACCAGGATGACCGCGCCCGTCCGTATCTCGAGAGCCTGGCGGCGGCACAGGGCGATGCCGGTGAGCGCGCCCGGCGGTGGCTGAAGATCCTGGACCGTCGCAAGGAGCTCGCAGAAGAACGCGCCCGCACACACTGGACGAAAGCGCGCAAGGACAGACCGAACCCGACCACCGGGGGAGGGCAGATACCCGCTCCCGTCGCCGCCCCCTGAAGCAGGGCCAGCCCCGGCCCGGGACTGCCCGTGCAACTCGCGGGGCGACGGCAGACCTCCTGCGCTATCTCACCTCCCTCTGTCAAGGCACGAGCGGATGTCGGCAGCGGGAGTGGTAGCACTTGCCCCAGAGCTTCCTCGGTGCGTGGCCTGTGGGTCGTGTCGTGTTGGTTCCGTGCTCGCCATAGCGTAACAGGGCCCGCTGTTGGTGCACCGTTACCCCACTCCCCGAGGGCATCGCTACCACTGATCGCTCGATCTGGCAGGTGCGCGCGGAGGGCCGTCTACCGCACGAGCCAGTCTTTTTCTCCCTGGTGTGGGTTGACACCGACCGGAACATGGTGTATCGGATTGTGGGATTGCTTGATTAGGAGGTGCTCCTCGCCGGGAGCAGTTCGGTTGTCGTCGGCCTGATAGGTTCGGCTTGGCTGCCTCTTCCTCCAGAAGGCTCGTGTTACACGGTCTGGCGGGGAGGTGGTCCTGTGGCTGGCACAACCGGGTGTCGGAGGGCAACATGGCCAGGCCGCCAAGGTCGGGAGAAGCCCCCACTGACCGGGGGCGCGCCGGTGACTGCTGGCACCTGCCGCGAGTGCGGACGGCTCTCGCCGTTCTGGTCTCGGCCATCCTCGTAACCGTGATGGTCCTACGCTCCCGCCCGCAGCCAAGCGGAGCCAAGGAGCCGCGGGGCAGTGCGCAATCCGTCCAGCCTACCCATCCCAGGCAAGACCCGAAGACTGGTGCCGCGGTGCCGGAGTCGGCCCAGGCCCAGCCGCCGCAGCGAGACGCTGCTCCGGACCGGGACGCTACAAGCGCCCAAGGCGCGGCCGGCGGGCGCGCCGTGTACCCTCCCGGCTTTCAGCGCCACAAGGTAGCGATCAGCACTCTGGCACGATACGCGAAGCCCTTGGCGCCGCGCAGCGCCGCATTGGCGCCAGACCCGGGGTCCGCTGAAGGACAGGACCGCGCGGAGGCCCGCCGCGTACGACTGGCCCAGGCCCGCGATGCTGCCGCAAAGTGCCTGGCCATGGACGCCCAGGTCGCGCGTTCGTGGCTGCAGCGACTGGATCAGCAAGTCCAGCAGGGCCGGCTGACCCAGGCGGAGGCCGATGACGTGCGGATGTTGGTTGC
Organism: uncultured Victivallales bacterium; assembly: GCA_903837355.1. Classification (GTDB taxonomy): domain Bacteria; phylum Verrucomicrobiota; class Lentisphaeria; order Oligosphaerales; family JAFGRS01; genus CAILUI01. The sequence continues at coordinate 44,551 of CAILUI010000198.1, read as the reverse complement.
GCCGGGGACAACCGAGCGCTGGCAGCGTGTCCAGGAGCGCACTCCCGACACAACCTCCCGCGCGGGAGTGCAGGCTCCTGCAGCAGTCAACGAGGCATACTGGCGGCTGTTCGGGGACGCGATCCGGCAGAAGGTCGCCCAAGTCACTGAACGCTGTCCGGAACTGGCGCTCTGAGGGTTGCTGGGGCGATGGCCTGCGGTGGCTCGGCGTGTTGCGCGCTTCGCGGACGCGTATCGGCGATGGGTATGTCGGCGGGAATGCAGAGGCAGCAGAGCAGTCGGCCGTGAGGCATAGGCACGGGAGGAGCACGATGACTGCAGCATTGAGGCGTCTGGTGGGCTCCGGGGTTGCGGTGTGGGCATTGGCTGCGGGAGGCGTGCGCGCTGATGTCGTCACCTTGATGGACGAGTTTGACATCGAGGGGGGCGAAGTAGTCGGCGCGCACGCTATCCCTGCGGTTGTGGGCGTGTCTGCGACCGCAGCGTTCCTCGGCACGACCCCGTTCTCTCTCGACGGGGGACTCTGGACGCAGGAGTCCCCTCTCGTTGATCCGACGGAGGGGGACGCCGGCTTCGGTAGTGCCGTGGATACTGACGGTGAATGGGCCGTGGTCGGAGCCCCTCTGGAGACCAACGCGGGCTTCCCAGAAGCGGGCGCTGCCTACGTCTACCAACGTCAGGATGATGCATGGGTGCTACAGCAGAGGCTGGCTTACGACCAGCAGGCCGCCTTCACGCGGTTTGGGAGCGCCGTGTCGATCGACGGGGACCGGCTGGCGGTGGGCGCACCTGGGAACCTCACGTACAACTACCAGTACCATTCCGGGGCAGTCTGCATCTACGTGCGAGAGGGGACCTCATGGTCGCTTGAGACTGCGTTCACCGGGTCACAGATCTCCGCCTCGGTCAGAGGGCTGGGGCGGGCGGTTGCCGTCAGTGGCACTGTGCTCGTTGCCGCTCACGACGGCAACCAGTACAGCCAGGGCGGCGGCAGCCTTTCCGTTTTCAGGAAGGGAGGAGGGCCTTGGACCCGCATGGCAACTCTGCGGCCAACCTCTCAGAGCGGGGACCCAAGCGGCAGGTTCGCAACTGCTGTTGCTGTAGAGGGCAGCATGATCGCCGCTGGATGGCCGGGGTACGCAGCCGGGGGCCGTGTCTACCTCTATGAACTAAGGGATACCGGCGTTGTGCAGGGCTACTGGTACACCAGCCCGTACAACTGGCAGCCCTACTGGTCCTCGTCGTATCTGCAGAAGGGGGGGGACCCCAACAGCTTCGGGGCCCATGTGGCGCTGCTGAACGGGGCGGTGGTGATCGGTTACGTTCAGTACTCAGGGCATCTCCACCAGGACTCCCACTGGTGGAGCCCGGACGGTTACGGGTGGAACTGGTGCCACGAGTTTGAGGGCTCCCCTTACTGGGTGGCGGACTCGCGGAGCTTCATGGTTGAGGTCCACGATCTCGACCAGGTTGGCTACCCCAACCAGGGCACCATCGTCACATACGATCTCGGCTCCGACCTATGGTGGGGGGGGGGGTGGGGCGGCGACTATACGGAGGCGTCCGAGCTGCTCTATCCAGACTGCTCGGTGGCGGCCCGTGACGGCATACTTCTCGCCTCGTGCCCGGCGGTCGCCCAGATCCTTGAGGCCGAGCCGCCGCCGGTGGCAGACCCCCAGGCCGTCAACCTCGATGAGGACACCCCGGCGGAGATCACTCTGACGGGCACGGACCCGGACGAAGGCACGCTGGCGTTCGCGGTCGCTACCCAGCCGCAGCACGGCACGCTCACCGGTACGGCCCCGAGCCTGACCTACACGCCGGCCGCCAACTACAACGGGCAAGACGCCTTCTCCTTCGTCGTCGTCGCCGGGGGCGATACCAGTTCCCCTGCGACGGTGACTTTGGTGGTCGCGCCCGTGAACGACTCGCCTTACGCATCGAACAGCACGGTCACTACATCAGAGGACACCCCCGTCACGCTCACCCTCTCCGGGGGCGACCCCGACGGGGACCCGGTGACCTACGCGATCACCCAGGGGCCCGCCCACGGGACCGTCGACGATACCGGCCTCCCTACGGTCGTCTTCACGCCAACCGCGAACTGGAACGGCTCGGATTCGCTCACATTCCGGGTGACGGACGCCGGGCAGGCAACCTACACGGCCACGGTTACGCTCAACGTGACGCCAGTGAACGATCTCCCGGAAGGGAAGGACCTGGTGCTGCGCACGGCCCGCGACACCGCCTGCGCCGTTGTGCCCCAACAGAACGATCCGGTTATCGACGACCCGGTCGAGGGGTCGGACGTTATCCTCGTCGTCGTGGACCCGCCGGCCCACGGGGAGCTGCAGGAGGACGGCGGTGACTGGAGTTACACTCCCAACCCCGCCTACCTGGGACCGGACCACTTCACCTACCGCGTCTCCGACGGGACAGACTACAGCGCCGAGACCTACACCGTGCAGATCCTGGTCACGACTGCGGACATGACCTATCTCTATGAGTTCAACGACCAGGAATGGAACAGCCAGGCGAATGTCCTTACCCGTTTCGGAAACGCCGGGTTCGGCGATCTGACTCCCTATCTCCTCGACTCCTCCGACGGCTCACCGGATACCGACGGGGTGACCTTCAGCTACAACGGCACTGGCGGCACCTCCTTGGTGTTCGACGAGAGTGCCGATACCGACCTGTTCATCCTCGGCCCGACGCTGCACTATGGCAGCAAGTTCGTGCTCGAAGCCCGTCTGCGTATAGGCGCCGCGGGGGCGGTCGACCTGCTCGTGGACGAAGCCGCCGGCGTCAGCAAGCTCCACTGGTACGTCGGCGCAAATGGCCTGATGCGTCTGGACATCGGGGAGACCTTCTCGGCGGTCTCGGAGGGACTGGCTCTGGCGCCGAACACATGGACCCGGCTGCAGGTCGCAGTCGACCTCGATCACACTGGCAGCGTCGCCCGGTCCGCGATCGTGACCATGTACGTGAACGACATTCCTGTCGCCATCGACGATCCGACCACCAGCGTCCCGGTGCCGGCGCTCGCCGATACCGGCGTCCCGGTCAAGCTCTTCCGCCGTCAGTCCGCCATCCGGCTCGAGGTGGACTTCTTCCGCGCTACGACCGATCTGAGTTCGCAGTATGAGGTCACCGACTTCCATGTGGGCGAGGTGATGGTGGAGGAAGGGGCTGCCGCCTACGTCATGATCCCCGGGGCGAACGTGCTCAAGCGCACCCAGTACTCCCTGGCCCAGCTCCAGGCTATGACGTCCGCCCAGGTTCAGGCCCTGCGCGACGGGTACACCGACACCACGAGCGGGCAGCCCATGAGTCTCTACGACACGCACCCCAATCCGCCCTGCGTCTTCCACGGCGTGTTCGAGATCAACCTTGCCCTTGAGACGGAGAGATTCGACGGCAGCCTCTTCGTGGATATCTTCGTCAAGAAGCCGCTTGACCCGGCTGATCCGCAGGAGACCGGGTACGAGAGCCAGTGGAAGCAGATCGCGACGATCATCCCCGGACCCAAGCCTGCCCAGGGCGTCTGGTGGGTGCGGGGGTTCTGGGATTCGAGGATCCCCTTTGCCGGCCCCGAGGACGAACGGACAGACTACACTGTCTGGGGCGAGGCCGACGCGGAGGCCTACCGGACGGAGAAGCCGGTGAAGATCAAGTTTGAGCTCCGTTGAGGCATTGGCTGCCCTGTGGAGGGAGGTGCCTATGAACGGAGCGGGAAAACGTCACCGGATACGGGTCCTCGCCCTGCTGGCATTCCTGGCGTTCGCCGGGGGGGGGCCGGCACGGGCCGCCGATACCTGCCAACTCGAGATCCACCACCATCCGTTCGGCTACACCGACTCGGTCACCGTCCCGGCTGATGAGCCAGTGGCCCTGACCGTGGTGGATGGAGTCGCTCTCTGCAACGGCATGCCGATCCGCCAACTCCCCGGGGGGTGGGGCCTGGACCAGGTGCAGGTCGGCTATATGCCCTATGAGGGTCCCTTCACCCCTGCGGACTACTACATCCCCGACGGCGTCCTGCCTGTAGCCATGACCTACGTGGGGACGTGCACGGTCACCGTCTCGGGCTTGGACACCCGCAGACGCTACCTCATGGATCTGGGCGGGGATCCGCTCGCCCCGATCGTTTCCATTGCCGCCATGGAGGACGCGCGGCTCGCCCTCACGATGGACGCCAATGCCGGCACGGGCATGCTAACGGTCACCGACCCGCTCACCGACGAGTCGGAGGAGTATGGGCTTGCTCTGCCCGCGAACTGGCACGTGCAGCAGCCGGCGCTGCCGGAAGGGCAGAGCTTCTTCCACCCCGGGGACATTCTCGGTAATGGTGACCTCTCCGGGCGGTGGGATGTGATCGACCGCGGCGAGATCACGGCTACTATCGCTGGCCTCGACACCCGCCAGCGCTACCGGATCGACATCGGGCGGGCACCGTTGAGCGAGCAGCAGGCGGTCTACGTCGTCGAGGACGATGGGCTGGAGTTCACGGAGAACGGGACGGTCCTGAGCGTCGTGCACCAGGACGGCAGCCCCGCGGACACCTATTCGCTGGCCTGTCCGCTCGGGTCGATTCTGCGAAGTCAGCGCAGCGGCCCGTTCGCGCCCGCTGACCTGGAGATCGGTTCGGACAACGCGGTTGCGCTGCCTCTGGTGGAGGCGCTGGAGGTCGTGGCTGTGGTCGATGGCCTCGACACCTACCGGCGCTACCGCATCGAGTTCGATCACCAGCCGCTGGCCCAAACCGAAGTCGTCTATGCCACGGAGGGACAGGAGATCACCATCGCCGAGGACGGCAGCAGCGTTTCGGTCGCCGGAGGCACGGGCCCCGGGGGCACGCACCCGCTTTCCGTGGTCGGGGGCTGGCACCCACTCTCGACACCGGTGCCCATGTTCAGGCCGGAGGACATGCGGCCGGACCGCCAGAACCGCATCTCGATGGACGTGACCTCGGAGGGCGAGGTCGTCGCCACGGTCGACGGGCTGGACACCTATCAGCGCTACCTGATCGCAGTCGACGAGGTGCCCTTCGCCTACACCGACTCGACGACGGTGCTCGAAGGTACGACTATCAGCATCGACGGTGACGAGCTGGAGCTTACCCTGGGGGAGGAGACGTGGACCGTGCCGCTCCGGGGCGGCGAGTCCTGGGTCTTCGAGGGCTCTAACATCGGGACGATCGTTGCGGGCGAGGGGGCGACCAACGCCCTGAACCACATCGAGATCACGAACCAGTACCGGGGCGACATCGTGGCGTCCGTGCTGGTGGATAGCCACAAGCGCTACGAGGTGCACGTGAGCCACCGCAACGACTACTTAGTGAACTCGGTCGATTCCTTCCATGTGAGCGAGGGCGACCAAGTAGCGCTGAGCCCTGGCCAGGCCCAGGTCACCGGCCACTGCCCGGCCATTCAGGCATTGACGCTGTACCCGGACTGGCAGGTGGACGATTATGTGAGCAGCACCGGCAAGCACGTCGGCGAGGCATTCAGCTTCACCGCCACCGATACGTACGCTGACGACGCGGCCGTCATCGGGATCTTCTCCGACTTCCACATCGAGGACGTCGCCCTGGCCATAGGTTTCCCAGGCGGCATCGATACCACCAAGCGTTTTGTCTATGACCTGCAGATCGCGGCGACAGAGCCGGACCGGGCCTTCAGTCCCATCGAGGCAAAGTTCCGGCAGGACCCCGACACGGAGGCCCCCTACACTGACACCACCAACATCGTGATACGGTATGCCGGCAATGACGACGCCGGGAGCACACCGGCCCGGACGGCCATCCCGACCGGCCTCAGTGCCGGGGATACGCTGGGCCCCGCGGAGGTGCTCTATGTCGGCAACCTGGTCACCGACACGGCCCTGGCCGGGGTACTCCAGACCGCGCCGCCGGTGGAGCCGGACGTCTACACCTACCGCATCCTGACTCAATTGAAGGGCCGTACGGACTCGCCCGGCTATGCGGACCCGTGGCTGCTGTGCGGAGACCTCGCCCGCATCGACACGGCGAACGCGACTGAGGCGCCTGGACAAGTCCTCACTGGCGCGGGCGTGGAGGCACTGCTGTTCGGGATGCCGACGAAGGCAGGAGCCCTCCTGGCCTGGACGTTCCGCGACGCTGCCACCGGCGCCGTCGTTGACCCCGCTCCCGTGGCGCTGCATGTGCTTTACGCCCCGAGCGGGACTGCCGCCCCGCCCGTGACCGCAACACCCGAGCCAACCGCCACGCGGCTCGCCGTCGACGGACTCGAGCGGGGCGTCGAGTACTGGTTTGTCTTCGCCGCAGAACTCCCCGATGGGGCGCTTCTGGTCTCGAAGACCCTCCGCCTGGTGCCCGGCGCCGGGGCGGGCGCCTCCGGCACGGACACGACCAACCAGGACTCAGCGCCGCCCCCCGTACCCATCCTGAGCGGGATGCCGGGCGACGGCTGCGCACGGCTATCGTGGCGCTACGCGGACCCAGAGACCCATCAGGAGTCCAGCCTGGAGGTGATGACCCAGGAGATCCTCTACGGCATAGGCAGCAGCCTGGCTGTCCTGCCCGTCGTTGACCCAGCCGGCCGGTGGCTGGAGATCACGGGGCTGACGAACGGGGAAGCCTACCACTTCGTCCTCCGAGCCTGGGACAGCCTTGGGAACCTGGCAGTCTCCGAGTCTGTGACCGTGAGGCCCGATAGCACGGCCAGGCCCCTCTATGAGGTGTCCGATCTCACGGCACAGGCCGGGACGGACACCGCGTTTCTGCGCTGGCAGTCCCCTGCGGCGCTGGACCGGGACTGCATCGGCTTCCTCATCGTCCGCCAGGGAGAGGGAGAAGCCAGGCTGGTGGGCGCTCTCCCGGTTGAGGCGGGCGCCGAGCGCGTCGTGTTCGAGGATTCGGGGCTGGCCTCCGACACGACCTACACGCACACCATCTACACACTCGACGTCAGCAACCGCAGGTCGCTGGGTGCCAGCATCGAGACGACGACCGCCGAGGACTCGCCTGAGGGGCTGGCCGTTGCGGGCGTCGTGCAGGCCATCTTCCAGGCGGGACAGGCACTGCCCGGCAGCGCGGCGGGCAACCCGCCCTGGACCGGCTCGGCCAACGGGGCCATCCCCGGGCTCGACCTTGCGGCAGACCTGCCGGAAGGCATCGCGGCTATTGCCGGCCCGGGGGTACGCATCCCCGCGCGCGACAACTCCTCCCAGTTCCTGCAGAGCATCACCCCGGAGAATGACGTCTGGGCAGTGCGGTTTCGCCTTGCGGTCACCGGATCGAATCCCTACAACGACCCGGTGACATTGCTGTGCTACCAGAACCGGGACTCCCTGGCCACAGATGCCGATGATGAGGGGGGGCCGTACAGCCCGGTCGGGGCCATGGTGGTCTACCAGGATCGGGTAGTTCTGGGTGGCCGGCCGGCTGCGCCCAGCGGCGCGCCCCCATTGGCCGCCCGGGTCGAGGGGAAACGGATGAACGGCGGGGCGGCCCTATTCACCCACGGCGGCACGGAGCACGAGTACGTCGTCACCCGGTTCTACGACCGCTTTTACCTCACCATCGACGGCAAAGCCATCGTCCTGGGCAGTGCGCCCGAGGCAGACTCCCTGCCCACACCCAAGCTGCCTTCAAACCTGGAGCAGGGCAACGCCTTCCTCCGCTTCGGCGCGTGGTCTGCCAACACCGAGGTGGTCTCCGAGTGGACCTCGTTCGAATACCTGACCGGCGCCGTGGGGTTCTACTCCCTCGGGGAAGAGTGGTGCGATCCAGTGGTGCCGGACGAGGTGACCGCCGACGTGATCACCGTCGACTGCGATGCCCAGCCGGGGTCCATCGCCGCGGACTGGTCCGGCTACGAAGCTGCGGACGATGTGGCCACCTACCGCGTGACGGTGATAGGACTGCCGGAGTACGAGGCCTTCACGCAGTCCCGGTCGATCACCATCCCCATCCCGACCCCCATGCCATACCGGCTTATCGTCCAGGCAATCGACACGTTCGGGAACCGCAGTCCGGCCGGTGCGGGCGTGCTCTTCCAGGCACGCCCCATGGCCCGGAACGGGATCGTCAAGGTGCTCACTACACCGTCGAACTACGCGAGCGTACGGTTCCGCGCCTCGAACCCGGCAGGCATCGCGACCGAAGGCGACTGGCTGCGCTTCACCGACGGCGCCGCATATCGCGCCCCGCGGGTTCCGATCCCCGTGCCGCGCTGGAGTGTCGAACTCGAATTCGTCCTCTGCCCGGCAATGATGACCGTGGGAGATGCCTCTTTCCCGGTCATCACGCCGACGGACATCCTCCAGTTCGAGTCCCTTACCTCATCCAAGTCGATTCGAGTCGGCGACGGCCAACTCCACGTGGGGGACACATCGCTGGGTAGCTTCGTGCCGGGGGGCGACATCCACAGCCTCCGTCTGATGGACAGTGACGACACGATGCATGCCTTCATGGACGGACGCTACATGGGCACCGTCACCGGCTTCAGTCTCCTCGCCCTCCGCCTCGGCCATCTTGACGCGGCCTCGGCAACGACCATCGCCGTTCGGCACTTCGCCTACATCTACGGCGCCATCGACGCCCCGGAGTTCGCTGCCCTAGCGCCGCCCGAGAACACGGCGGTCATCCCCGTCGCAGCCGTCGACCAGACGGGCAGTTCCTTCGCCGACGGCCGCCTCGACCTCGCTTGGGAGACTCCCGACGACACGGTGGCCAGCTTCGACATCGACCTGCGGACACCGCTTTTCGAGGCCCTGGACAGGGCCCGAACCGAGGCCGTGCCTCTGCTCAGGAACATCCCATGTCACAGGCTGGAGAACGGGGTGCTGGTCGAAGTGAGTGCCGCCTATGCCGCCCTGCCGGCGTCCTTTGCTCCTCGCTCGGCTCACCTCGTGCCGCGCGGCGTCTGGGGCGCAAGTGGCTTGGGGGACGCCTATGCGGTCCCCGCAACGCTGCCGCTTGGGGGGGGAACGGTGGCCAGCCACACGTCCATCGACTCACCGACCCTGCCCGCAGGCTGGAGTTTCCAGGCCGGGGACTCGCGAACCACGCGTCTGCGGTCACCTTCATGCTTCATTCCGTCCTACTCCCAGCGGACCGGGGCGGCGGAGGCCCTCGCCGTTCAGGCTGGGACCATTATGCCGGACGGCTACCAGTCCAACCCCGCCGTCCTGCCGCTCGGGCCCAGTTGGTCGGTGTCGTTCCTCGTGAGATTCGACAGCTTCCGTGGGACCTTCTTCGATGCCGTCGCCGCCCGCGGGCCCAGCCTTGCACTGACGTACGATGGGAACGACATCACGTTCGCAGGGGCGCGTCTTGCCGTCTCCAGCACCGCCCAGAACCGAGTTGATGTCCATGTGGAACCTGCTAGCTCCAACGGTTCGGGGGACTTGACCCTCGTCCGAGTCACTGCCAACGGCACACTCCTGCGGCCGCAGGGCGTCTTCGGGGGCGGTGCGCCATGGCCTTTCACGAGCGCGATCAGCTCCGCCTTCGACGCCACCTCCATCGTCCGACTCGGCAATCTCAGCTACATGCCCGCCACCACAACTGGGGTTGAACCCGCCCCCACGGTTCGCGCTCCCATCAGGTGGGCCGAGATTGCCCTTGAGACGGCCGCGGCGGTGGATGTCTGCGCCACTTCGCCGACGAACCCCGTGTCGGACGTGTGGGCGTACTTCCCGCAGGCCGTGACACCCGTCGAGGGCACGGACGAGGCCGGCGGCGGCTATGTGTGGCTCCAGAGCACCGCCAGAGAAGTGCCAAGCCTCAGCTTCAGCCCGCCGCAGGGGCTGGTGTCCGATACCTGGAGCATCGAGTTCCTGGCGGCTTCACGCGGGGAAGGGGCGCATGTCGATGTGGTCGCACCGGGATACACCGTCCGCACGAGTCTGGAGCCTTCCAGCGGGGACGCGCTCGAGCCCAACCGGGTTCGACTCCTGGCGGCTCCGGGGCGGCTCACGGCGTTTGTCGACGGCCGGGAGTGCAGCCTGCTCTCACCGGTTCCGGGGAATGCGTTCGTGGTCCCCCAGGCATCCGGCAGCACGCCCAAACCAGTTCCCCAGATAACGCTCCTCGCGCCGCAGCCTAGCCAAGGCGAAGCCGTGCGCGTGGCCCCCGGGCCAGGGATAGTAAACGGCGTGTCCTTCTGCGGCCTCGTGGTGGTGACGGGCGCCCTGGACAGCGACGCGGCCGGGTTTGTGCCGATGGCAGGCATCCTGCACACTGAGGTTGCCTGCCTGGATGCCGAGGGGGAGCAGCACGAGACGGCCTCGGACTTCCTCTTCCAGCCCCTGTTCCTCTCGACACCAGCAACGCAGGCTATCTGGGCGCCCGACTCCACGAAGGGGAACGTGGTCAGCGGACCGATTGGCGTGACGGAGGTCTACCGCCACACCTACCAGCCCGGCTCATACGGCGTGACGGCGGTGGCGGTGGTTCCCGGGATGCCGAACGTCGCCTCTCTGGCCCAACTGGGGGCCGCGGGTGACGGCTTCCCCTACGTGGCGGCAGCGCTGAATCACCTCACCCCCAGCGGACGCTACGTCGTTGACACCACGATCAGGCCCCCCGAGAACCTCGTCGTGAGACCGGGTGACGACAGTATCCATTTGGAGTGGACTCCCTACCGGAACCAGACGCCGGACCGCTACCTGCTGATCATCCACGATCCCGATCCGGAGCCGGGGATCGACCCGCGGACTCAGCCGTTGCTCTACCAGACGTCCGTCAATGCGACGGCGTTGGACCTCTCGTTCCTGCCCGACGAGAACAATCCCATCAGCCTCGCGCACCTGCGGGGACGCAACCTGACCCTGCGCCTGTTCGCCGAGAGCGACCATGGTCGCTCCGAGCCCCTCACGCGTACGGTTTCGACCAACGACAGCGAGTCCGTGACGCTCACCCCGGGGCTGAAGCCCGTCTTTGAGGTCGACACGGGCGACCGGCTGGCAACGCTGGAAGTGGCCAGTCACCCGGACGACACCCACGGCTATGCCCTATGGCGGAATGAACCCGGCCCGGAGGGCACCGACTGGGGACCGCTGGCCACCATTGAGCGGGTCTTGGTGCGCCTGCACGAGGGCGCCCCGGCCCGCCTTGATCTGCTGGCCGGGCACTGGCCGTCCTACACCCACATCACGCAGGCGCAGGCCCTGGGTTTTCCCAGCGCCACGCAGGCAGCATCCATCGGCGAACTGCTGACAGATATTGACCGCAGCCTCTTCTTCTTCCATGGGGACGGCCGGGCGTTCGCGGTTCCCGTCGGCGGCATCCTCAACCCCACGCCGGAGGCCCCGAGCAGCTACCGATTCACGCTGGACCCGTGGGACGACGCACTGCCGGATGCGACGGATCCTCTGCCTGTGCCGAACCTAGGTTCGACGGAGGCGGGTGCCGGCGAGATTCCCGTCTGCCAAACTCCCCCCCACTACGTCAAGACGGTGACTGTGGCCGGAGCCCCGGCCAACGTCGCCCCGGTGATCTTGGACCAGACCTGCTCTCTGCTGCTCGACGGCAAGCCGGTACGTACCTTGCGGCAGTGGGCTGTGGCGGAAGGCAGGTCGATTCCGGAGTGGATACACAACAACATCGATCTGGACATCCCCGCCATTCCGGCGTCTGCCGCCAGCGCCCAGTTCGCGCTGGTTGGGGCCCGGGCCGCTGACCGTACGCTGGTGCGGGTCGCGGTGGACGCCAATGGCCAGGAACCGTTCGTCACCTACTCCCGCGAGGCGAGTTTCGTCGATGGCGAGGAGGACAACCCCGACCTTCCGCCTCCCTTCGTCTACAGCCGGGTTGCCCGGCGCGTCGAGTTGGAGGTGTCTACGACTCTGTGTCCTGCCGAGGACCTGCTGCCAGGGCTGAACACCCTCAGTATCCTGGCCCGCGATGCGGACGGCGCCGACAACCTCATGCCACTGCTGGTCCGAGCCGTCTCCCGCACCGGCGCACCCACCGCAGCCAAGTCTGTGCTCTTCGACGCCGAGGCGCCAGTCGTTACACTCCTGGAACCTGCCAGTCAGGGCTCGGATCCCCCGGTCGCCATCGGCCGACTGGTCCTTAGCGGCCTGATCCGGGACGTGTCCGGCGTCCGGGACTTGCGGATCCTCATCGACGGACGGGAAGTGCTCCCCAATCCCGATGGCGCGGCGGTCGGGAACGGCGCATTCTGGATGGCCGTGGATAGCATCGAGACCCCGGGTACGCATACGGTCCAGCTCGTGGTTGAGGACCTGACCGGAAACGAGACGACCCTGCCTGAACAGGAGTTCATCTTCGTACCGGCAGGGGTGTCCATGGGGATCAAGCTGGGTCTCCTGGCCGGCGGGGCCCGTGCTGTACAGGCTTCTTTCCACGGAATCGACACGACTGGTGTCGGCGGGCCCCCGGAAGGCGCGCCCTGCCTGATGGGGATGAGCCTGAACGGCCAGGAACTCGCCCTGGACGTGATCGAACGGCTGGCCGCGGGCGAGAGCGTGCCGGTGGCGGAGCTGGGAGTGGACCTCCCGCCGAGCGGGTACACCATCCTGCAGTTCGCCGCCACCGTTGCCTGGCCGGACACGGGGGACCCCGCCGAGACCACAGTTCTGACGGATACCGTGTACTGGTACGCGAACGACGCCGGGCCGGTGGTGGGCCGGATCTCGATTCCCTCGGGACGAGCGCTCTTCGCCACCAATGGCGTGGCCACGATCGCCAGCTATGTGGTCGAGTACCTGGATATCGATCCCGGCGTCGACGCCGTCCGTGTCCGGGTCTACGTTCCTTCAGTCCAGGCCCCCCATACCTGGACCGATGTGACGAGCCGTTTCAGTGTCACGCCTTTCTTTGCCCGTCTGCTGACGGGTCAGACCCTCCAGTTGCCTGCGGCCAACCCCCAGATCAGGATCGTCATCCCCGAAACCGGAGACGCGTACCCCGCCACAGAGGCTACCATCCCGTACGTGGTCATGGACGCCAGCCTGTCTGAGGCCCCGATCATCGAGAGCGTAGACTCCTTCATCCTGGCCACCGGGATGACCCAGACCGTGACGCTGCGTGGGATCAACCTCGCCGGCGTCACCACAGTCGAGCTGATCACCGCTGACGACAGCTACGCCGTCTCCCTGCCGGTGGTCCGGTCCGTGGCAGGTGATCAGTCCGGCGAGACCACAGACGGCAGTGCTGCCGACCTGCTCGTGGTCCACGTCGCCGCCCCTGCCGACGGGCCGGCCTTCCTGAGCGTAGGTGGGGTGCTGCAGCAGCATCTCCCGGTAATCAGCGTGGCTGCCGATTCGGCCCAGATCGCGGCTGCGGCCCCGCGCTTCGTGGACGATCTGGATGGCGATGAGGTCGCGACGGCGAGAGACCTGGACCTCGATGCCGATGGGCTGCCCGACACCAGTGCCGCGGAGGCCGCCGTTGCGGCCGCGGCTGCCGCTGCGGCAGGTGGAGCCACGCCCGCACTCGCCGGGACTGGCGACCCCGAAGACGCAACCACCCTCCCGGCCGGCCCCTCGGGGGCATCCGGAGCAGGACTGCTTCCGGGGGCCACGGTGGACGCGGCGGGCACGCCGCTGGATGCCTACGATCTGGGGGGTGACGTCTACATTCTCTACCCGCACGTTTCCGGCGCCAGCGAGTCCCTGCCGGTGATGGAGACGGGAGACAAGCTGCTGAGCATTGCCGGCTACGCGCCTGGTACCGTCCTGTGGATCGAGGTGAGCGTGAACGGCTCGACCGGGCTCAGGACCGAGGTGGCGGCACTGACCACCGCCGGGGCCCCCGCGGGGTTGGTGGCGTTCTGGGCCCGCAACATCCTCATCGATCCGACCGATACCACCGTCACCATCGATGGGTACAGCATGTCCGGAACGCTCTTCTCCAAGAGCTGCGCTCTCGTGGTAGACGTGAACCAACCTGCCGTGACTCTGGCCGCGTCCCTTGGGTCGAGTCCCGTCCTGGGCTACCACAGCCTCTACCATGGCCTTCAGGTGGGGGACAGCGGTCTGCACCTGCAGGGGGCCTACCTGCTTGCAGGGGTTGTGCGTGATAATCTTCGGCTCGACATGGACTCCCTCGAGTTCCGACTGGACAATCGTCCTCTTCCGAAGGAGGATTTCTTCGTCTGGCAGATGACTAGATCCGTAGCCGTGTTCATGTTGCCGCTCAACAAACACATCGACATCTGGCGACACTGCGCCGAGAGCCCGGCGGCGGAGTTCGTCGATGTGAGGGACATGGTCTACAGTCCCCACATCTTCTCCGTCCTCGCTGCCGACTCCTTCGGGCGCAGGGCCATCCTCAACCGCGTCATCAGCTTCGTCCCGGGCAGGAAGGTCTCCCTCGGACTCCAGCACACTCTCACCAAGAGCGTCCAGACGCCCTCCGGTTTCGTGGCCGACGCCTGCGCTGCGGCTGTGCAGCGGACAGGCGAGGGCTTCGGTGATGCAGTCAAGTTTGTCCTGAACTACTCGGGCTACAAGCCTCCGGACCCGGTCCCGATGCACGTCGGCCTTTACAGCGTCGAGCTGGGCGGGTCAGGCATCCTCGATGTCCGTGATTTCGGGGTAAGCGCTCACGATCTGTGGTCCTGGGAGCTCTCCGCGGCCCAGTATGGGCCCCATGACGCGACCAACATCCTGGCCGACGTGGAGCATAACCCTCTGCATGCCACGGGCCACTTTGAGGACTACCAGAGCTTCTACTTTGGCCATGCTCCGAACTGCACGACCAACGGCAACGTCGCCGTGGCGTTGGCCAGCGTGGAGACCTACCAAGGCGGAGCCATCGAGCAGATGGCCGAGGTCTGCCGCGGACAGCCCTTCGATCCTGCCCGTAACCCTGCCCTCAGAGTGGTCGCTGGGACAGTGATGCCCCGCGACGCCGGCGGGACGTTCTCGGCGACAGAGTGCAACCAAGGCCCGTCTGTGCAGTACCGCGAGTGGACCGCCGAGTACAAGCTCACGTCCAGCCACAACACGGTCAGCTTCGACTTGACATCCGGCAGCTTCTACGACCGAGCCGCAGACCGGTTCTCGAGTACAGGGAACATGGGGGTCCTGGCGAACGGCTACGCCATCACGTGGAAGGCCTCGTGTGGATCGTGGGTAACGGTTCCAGGGAGGAGCGAGTGGACGGACTGGAGTGTGTCGACGGACTGGGACGCGTCGACGGGCTGGATTGGCTGGGGCGGTGGGGGCGGCGGGGGCGGTGGGGGCGGCGGGGGCTCGGGCTGGGGTGCCTTGGCTGGTCCTGTCGCCCGCCGGGCGACGCTTACGCCCACCAGCGCGGTCCTGCACCCTGGCCAGAGTCAGGCATTCGTGCTGAGCGTCTCGACCGGAGACTACGGCCCTGCGCGGCCTGCGGACTACCACGCGGCCTGCGAGAACGTACCCCCGGGGCTTGATGTCTCGCCTCTGCCGCCGAGGGAACTGACCACCGGTTCCTACCCATTCACCGCTTCCTGCAGTTTCCCGAACATCCGCGGCAGCTTTGCGGGTGCTCCAGAGGTAGGCTGGCTCGGGGAAGAGGCCGAAGGCTGCGTACGCAATACCGATGTCTATGTCGTCAACGGGATCTACTACTATGCCATGCAGTACTTCCTGAACTACCGCGTCTACGGTGTCGGGCTAGCCATCGCCCCGCATCTCCAACCTGCACAGCTCCAACTCGACGACGCGGTGTACCAGTTCGTCCCCCTCTCCCAGCCCTACGCCCAGATCGCCGTGGATGAGTCCACGCTGTTCATCCGCAAAGACCCAACCAGGGACGCGTCCATCGTGGACTTCGATGTGTTTGTCCAGGATCCCCTGGCCCTCTGCGCCGAGAACCCCTTCTCTTTCGCAGTCTCCGCTGCGGTCAACGGCGCCGCGCTGCCGGCTTCGGCAATCCTGCGCTACGAGAGCGCCGACCTGCGGCCCGCCTATCGCGTCAATGTCCGCAACTACGACGTCACGTGTGGCTGGAACGACCTCACCCTAAGTTTCACCAGCGCCTTGGGTTATGTCAGCCACCATGTAGTCAGCATCGATGTGGGTGACCTGGACGGGGAGCGGAGCACGCAAGACGACCTCTACGTAGCCAGTGTCACCTCCGGAACCCGGGCGATCGATGCACCGGACGTGCACTACGTGCGCGTCTTCGGCGAGTTCGAGACCGCCACCAAGTCCATCAAGGCCATGGGCAAGGTGACCTCTACCTTTGGGCTCAAGCGCCGCGAGTCCCGCTTCGGTCGTTTCCAGCGGCAGCTCTTCGTCGCGGACCCGCGGCCGATGTCTGGGACGGCCAGCACGGCCCTCGTCGGGACCTCCCCCGACATGGGTGCCGTGCTGGCGGATGCCGGCGATACGGTGGGGGTCTCGGACACCACCCAGACCGTCAATCTGTACGTAGAAGGCGTCGCCATCCTCCAGGGCGCCAGTCCCACACATACCCTCACCGTAGCCACAGCAGCCACGCCTCCGGTCTATCAGGACTTCACGGTAGAGGGGTGGTTGAGCCAGGAGCGTCTGGGCGGAACGCTGCCGGCGGACGCCCGTTTCGTGCTCAGCATCCTCCGCCGTGACGGTTCGCCGGTACCGGTGATCGGCACCGGTGGCTCTGGCATAGTCAGTGTCGCGCCGGTCAGCACGGCATC
The DNA here is from genome assembly GCA_903837355.1 of uncultured Victivallales bacterium. Lineage (GTDB taxonomy): Bacteria > Verrucomicrobiota > Lentisphaeria > Oligosphaerales > JAFGRS01 > CAILUI01. The sequence goes on along the minus strand of CAILUI010000198.1, from coordinate 27,929 downwards.
CGCGTTCGACGGCCGCGGCGTGGAGATCGCCGGGCCGGTGTTCACCTTCACCGACCACCTTGACAGCGGCAGTCGCTTCGACCCGGTCACGAACGAGATCGTTGTCCTGCCCGGAGAGATCCTGGTGGTCAGCCTCAAGGGTCTGGAGTCCCGGGCCATGGTCCCAATCCAGGCCACCCTCGACGACTACGAGGCCGTCACGGGCGTGACCCCCGCGGCGGCGTTTGCCTTCCCCACCAAGGGCATGGCCGTGACGCCGACCGTCCTCCTGCACAACCGCCAACTTAAGGTGTCCCACACCAGCTTTGCGGTCCCGGGGCGCATGCTGGACTTCAGCGTAGCCCAGACGTACCGCTCGGGCCATCCGGGCAGCGGCAGCCTGGGGCCGGGCTGGAGCGCCAGTTGGGAAGCCTGCTTTGTCCCCGACGGGGCCGGCTTCATCTTCTGCGGGCCCGATGGCCGCCGCGATGTGTTCGCCCGCAGCCCCAGCGGCAGCGACCTGGTCATACCCCCTGGCTACGACATCAAAGCCGAACTCCGCGCCAGCGACACCGAGATCCTCATCTGCCACACCGGCGGCGGCGAGACCCTCTACCGGGCCGAGAAGGGCGAGCAGGCCCTGCGCCTGCGCTACCACCGTGACCGGTTCGGGAACCGGATCACCTTCCGGTACAACGAATTCGACGTCATCGATCAGGTCGTCGACGACATGGACCGGCCTTACTCCTTCGCCTTCCAGTCCCTCGGCGCGCGTGGGACCCGGCTGGCCTGGGTGCGCGACTTCGACAGCCGGCTCATCCGCTACACCTACGACGACCGCGGGCGGCTCACGGCCGTGACCGCGGAGAACGTGTCCATGTCCGATTCCTGCACCGTCTCCTACGCCTATGACGAGGATGACCGCCTTGTCGCCATCGGCACCGCGGGCGACGACGACTGGTTCGGGGTAACCTACGAGACGGCCCCCTCCGGCGAGGTCAGTGGCGTGAGTTGGGGGCATGGTACGCCGCGCTGCTCGGAGAACTTCACCCGCAGCGGCCTGCTCACGACCCATACCGACACCAATGGTGTACTCACGGCCTACCAGTTCTCCACGGCGGACCCGGTGCTGTGCGCTACGGAAGACGTCGATCCGACTGGCCTGGCGCTGATGACGGACTTCAGCTACAACGCCGAGCGGCGCCTGGCCACCACCGTCCACCCGCTCCTCGATGCGGTGACCACGACCTACGGCAGCGGCAGTTCCACGGACAAGCGCGGCACCGCCGATGTCACCGAGGTACGCCGCAGTGCCGGCAGCCGCGCCAATGCCGATGGCGGCGTAACGGGCAACAGCACCAGCGACCTGGTTGACACCTACACGTATGACCCCGGGGCGTTCCATCAGAACGTCACAGCGGACTACGCCGACGGCTCCTATGCGTACTCCCACTACGCCGGGCCGCTGGCCGTGCTGGCATGGGTCGACGTCCCCGACCAGAGCGCCAGCTCGAGCGTTCCCCTCACAACTTACTACACCTACAACGACCATGGCCAGGTGGAGATGATCGTCCGGACAGACGGAAGCGTCACCGAGTACTCCTACTACCAGACCAACGACCGCTATCAGAACCTCATGGACCTGGAGGGTTACATCTACTCCGTGACTACCATGCCGTCGCTGTCAGCCCCCAGCAGTGACAGGTTCACCACCTACACCGGTCACGATATCTCCGGCAACATCGTCAGCGAGGTGACGACCAAGGCCGCCACGACCCTCCACGCCTACGATGGGTTCGGCAACCGGACCGTGACCTGGCACCCGACGATGCGCGACGGCGATCGCGCCAGCCGCGTGGTCGAGACCTACGCCTACGACAACCGCGGGCGGCAGACAGCCCACACCGTCCACAACCCGGTCGCCGAGGGCAGCAGCCCCGCCACCGCCACGTACCACTATGTCGAATCGGCGACGGCCAGCGAGTACGATGACTCCGGTCGCCTGAGCGCCAGCACGGCCCCCGGGCAGAACGAGACGCTCACGACCACCTATGGCTACGACGGTGCCGCCACCCGGCCCAGTTGGGTCCTCAACCCCAACCAGGCTTACACGCATCTCCTCTACGACAGCGCAGGACGGACCACCACCGTCATCACCGCGGACGACTTGCCTGACGGCCCGATCAGCCGGGACTTGCCCCTCGGCGCCGTCGCGGAGATCACTACCCTCAATGACAACGGCGAGCCGACTCTCATCTCCAGGTTCTACGGGAGCGGCTCGGATGCCTTCAGCGCCTCAGTCGCGGAAGACGAGGTGCAGATCACCCGCGACTGGTCTGGCCGCGCCAGCATCACAGAGAACCTCATTTCCGGCGGCGTTGCCTACTCGCTGTGGAATGGCGCCGGCCAGGCCGACGAGACCTGGAGCGAGGCCGCAGGGGGCCAGTTGCTCAGTCACGTCGTCTACACCTACCACGCCAACGGCGATCCGGCGACGGCGACCCAGTACGTCGCCGGCACGACGGTCCAGGCGGAGCAAGTGGACTACACCAGCCGCACGCAGACTTCTGAGACCACTGCCGGCAGCACGCCCACGGTTACCCGAGTGACCACGCGGAACTGCGTGGGCCATGCCGTCGGCACCGAGACCAGCTCCGGCACCGGCGCTCCTGCCTACAGCATCACCCGCCAGTTCGACAAGGACGGCATGCTGCTTAGCGACTCCTCGGGTCACGACAGTACGGCCAGTGGCAACAGCCTGGCGAACGCCCCGGTCAGCTCCTTCAATGCAACGAATCACCTCACACGTACAGAGGTCCCCGAGCTTGGCGCCACCGGCAGCGACGCCTACCGCATTGCGCCCTCGGGCATCGGCGCGCCGGGCGTGGTCGCCGATCCGGACGCCTGCGCCTCGGCCCGCCAGATCGCCCCGGACGGCTCTACCGTGACCACGCAGGAAGCTCTGGGGCAGCAGGACGAACGCGCTACGCGGACCCTTACTTCCGTGGCCGGCGGCAGCAGCATCGTCCTGCGCGGCAGTCAGGCCACCCGGACGCTCTGCGATCTGGCCGGCCGGCCTGTTGAGACCACATACCACTATGGGGTCGAGTCAGAGGAGGACCTCGGCGACGAGACTTGCAGCGAAGTCCGCACCTACGACCGCTACGGGCGGACGGCGACCGTCACCCGCAAGGATGGCACTACGCTCTTCTACAGCTACTACCCGCGTACGGACTCCAACCTGAACAGCCGCGACCAGCTCCACGAGATACGTGATGACGCCAACCACCTCGTCCGGCACCTCGGTGACTACAACTGCTTCGGGAAGCCGACGGTACTCGACGAGTTCTATAGCCCGGGGGACACCACCTCCTACGTGCGGCTCGTACAGGTCTACTACGGGGATCACACCCCCAGCGTCGGCTCCACCGACCCCGCCTATGGCCGGCTCGAGTCCGAGACCACCACCGTCTACAGCGGCGGCAGTGTCACCAGCCCCAGCCTGAGCGTCACCTACACCTACGACAGCGCCGGCCGCCGCGCCGAACTGTTCTTCCCGGGCGGCGACCGTCGCCTGGCGTACACCTACGACCCCCTCGGCCGCCTGGACACGCTGCTCAAGCAGAATGCGACGGGTACCACCCTGGCAAGCATCCTCCACCTGGACTACGACCCCGACTTCCCCGACCTCGTGACCCAGCGCACGATCCTGACCAACTCGGTACTCTCCATCTCCTACGCAGCCCCGCATCTGGGACTCGTCGGCGCCATCCAGTTCGGCAGCCAGTATCTGTGCACTTTCGCTTACGATAGGCGCGGCCAGAAGACCGCGACTGGCCAGTGGCAGAACCTGGCGACGAACACGACCCGCACCTACACGTACGACGGCCTCCAGCGCGCCCGGGCCGCGGCTCCGGCCACCGGCGATGCCTTCGGTACTGAAGCCTTCCCCCTGGACTCCTTCGAGAACCTCAACACGAGCGAGACGACCCCCGCTGTCCTCGACGGCAAGACCCTCGCTTACTCCGCCGCTGCCGACCGCAACCGCTACGCACAGGTCGTGGACAGCAATGCCGCGGTCAGGCTGACCGGTACCCCAGGATACGAGTTCGCCGGCGTGTGGTACCGCTACGAGTTTGACTTCGCCGCCGGCACCGGCACCCCCGCCACCGGCACCGGCTCCAACTCGGTCGTCACCCAAGACTTCGGCGCGGCCTACGCGACCCGCGCCGACACGCTCGTCGTCGGTTGGGGCGCCGGCATGGCCGCCCTGGCCGTCAACCGCACGCCGGTACCCGGTAGCCCGGCCGAGTATGCCAGCTTCATCCCCCTGCGCGACGCCACCGGGAACGCGGTCAACTGGGAACTCGCCGTCGAGGACGGCGACTACCGCGTCACCGTGGTCACGGGCGACCCCGGCGATACCACGGCCACCGCCTACAGCGTCGGGGCCGACGGCGGCGTCACTGTCATCAGCGGGACAAACGACCCCGCCAACGGCGACTACTGGCTGGTCGGCAGCGCCTGGGTCACGGTCAGCGATGGTCGGCTTACCCTCTCCGGGGGCACCGCCGACTCCAACCTGTGCTGGGTCAGCGTCGAGGCGGCAGCCGGTAAGGTCGTGGACGGGCCGACGCCCTCGGTAACGCTGCAGGATGCCCTGAACGGCTCGCGCACCTACAGCTTCGCCCACGACGGGCTCGGCAACGTCGCCCAGGACCACGAGTTCACCTTCACCTGGGACTCCTCCGGCCGCCTGGCCTCCGCCCAGGACTCGCGCTACGTCGCCGGCTCTGCCCTGCACCCCGTGCCCCAGAGCGTGCTCTACCTCTACGATGCCCTCGGCCGTCGCGTGGCCCGGCTCTACGACGGCCAGGAAGCCGGGACCTGGCCCGACGAACGCGTGGTCTACGATGGCCTCCAGCCCATCGAGGAACGCTCGCTGGACGGCAGCACCGTCTTCCGGCGCTACTGGAACCCGCCCGCGGTCACCGCCCCGCTCGTGGTCGAGGAGAACCTCGACGGCAACAGCACCGTGGACGGCACGGGCGACGCCCAGTACGTCGTCCTGACCGACGACCGCGGCACGGTCATGGGTGTTGCAGGCCCCACGGGCACCCTCGCCGAGAAGCTCTTCTACAACACCACCGGCGTCGCCAAGTCCACCAGCCCCGCCGGTACCCCCGCCCTCGACGCCGCCGGATTCCCCATCTGCCACAGCCGCTATGTCCGCTTCGGTTGGGCCGGCATGTACCGCGAGTTCTTCACCGGCCTCGGTCACACCCACTTCCGCGAATACTCGCCCCTCCACGGCCGCTGGCTCTCCGAAGACCCGGCCGGCTACGCCGACGGACTCAACCTCTATGCATACTGCGCCAATGACCCGGTCAACGCCGTCGACCCGTTGGGATTGGAGATTGTACAGGTTGAGGGGAGGTACGCCGGGTATGGCTACTACCACGTCTATGGGGGATGGCACAACGAGAACTACCTGGGCACGGTGCGGTACCGGCTTGGCACCCCAGATCAGGACCCGACCTCTTACGCGGCCTACTTGGCCGCGAAGAGGATCGAGACGGTTGGAGGCGATCTGGCCAGACTCGCCTCTGTGCTCAAAGCCGGGGCGGCAACTGCAGAGATCGCCATCCGCGTGGCGAGTGACCCCCTCGACGATCTTGCTTCCGCCGTCGAGTTCGCAGCGAATCCATCCGTCGTCACAGCTATCGGTTGCGTTCCGCTGTTGCCAGGTGGTTTCCGCAAACTGGACGACATTGCGGACGCAGGCAGTCTGCGGCGTTTGGACAACCTCGCTGAGAGGTGCGACGGGGGTGCCTTCCACCGCGTGTCGCAAGCCGGTCGCGGCTCGCCGGACTCTTTCTACAGCTACCGCGAACTCAACAAGCTTCTTCACGAGACAGGCATGACCGGCACAGGTGCCGGGTTCGAAGCGCATCATCTGCTCGAGAAGCAGTTCGCTGCACGACTCGGGCTGAGGCAGGAAGACACAATCTCGGTGGCCCTGACACCGATGTGGCACCGCAATGTTGGCAAGATGGGCACGAACCTCGACGATGCTATTTCAAAGGAGCTGCAGGCTTTGGGGACAACCAAGTCGCGGGCGTCCGTGGAGCAGATCTGGCAGGCACACAGGAACGTCTATGATCGCGCTGGTTACCACGAGTGGTCGAGCGCGCTCCACAAGGCCTACTTCGAGCCACTTGGGGTAGCTTATTGATGGACACATCCCTGATCGCAAGACTCCTGTGCGATAGAGGACTGATGCCGGTTCCGGCCAGCGCGGACGAGTTGGGTGCCTTCTCCCGCGTGATGTCCCACCGCGGTATCGCCGGCTATCTATCTGCTTGCCTGACCCAGACAGGATTCGCCGCTTCCGGCGTGCGCGTCAAGTCCCTCCCGCAGTTACGGGAGGAGAACGGTGAGGATTCGGCTCCGGGCGGGTTCATCTTTCCCTTCGGGTACCTGGTGGTTGCCACGTCTGTCGGCGGGAATGCCATCTGTTTCAGCGCCGGGGATGGCAAGGTCTACTGGGCAGACCACACGGCATTCGACGGGAATGAGGTAGCCATCCAGAACCGGAAGACCCAGGAATGGTCTTACCTCCCGTTCTCAGAGACCAACATCCCGAAAGCGCTGGAGCTGCTAGACGATGACATGGGCCACTTCCTATGCAGGCTTCTGCAGGACGAGTTGGACGCCGATCTCGAAGCTCTTGACACATGACACGGGGGCCGCATGCCAAAGGCATGTACTTCGGCGCGATCTCCACCACGACCAGTTGCAGCGGCGCAAGCTACTGCGTACCGACGATGTGAGCACGGGCTCGCCCCCCGACCCATGGGGCGGCTCTGCGAACCCCGCAGATCGCGATGGGACGGGCTGGGGTTCCCTCATGCTGCCGGAGAGATAGAGTGCCCGGGTGTGGGCCGATGCCGACCTTCCGGGGGAGCTTCCGGGCACCGTCAAGGCACCTTTCGGGCGAGCTTCGGGTCCACGAGATCACCGCTGCCATACTGCCCGCGGATGGCATGCCTGCCCGGGGCGCCATATCTTCCCTTCGTTCACCACGCGCTCTTTGACACGTTGCCGCTGCTGACCGCCGGCCGCCAGGAGTGATATCGCGTCTCGCTGACGGCCCTAGGGGGATGCACTCCCAGAACCCCCTATAGCCGGTTTTCCCCACCGGGTCAGTGTGCGCCAATGACCCGGTGAATGGGGTGGATCCACTGGGGCTCTTCTGGGGCTTCGCGTACGCAGCTCTCGCCGACGGCATCGACAGGCTGACAGATGCGGTCGGCAGCCCGAATCTCGGCGTCGTAGGATCGCTTGTCAGTCAGGGACTGAGGGCCGGCGCCAGTCAGGACCCGGCGTATGTAGGCTATCAATCCCAGAAGCACCTCAGCGAACTCGTGGGCGAGCGCGGTTTCGCCGGGGCGGCAACTGCGTACGCGGCGGAGCTGTACGAAGGGGTCAAGGAGGCCGCTGGCACGAACGACTTTGTGCGCGCGGCTGACTACGGCGACGAGTACGCATGGTACGGACAGGCATGGTATGGGGTCCAGGGGAGCGCCAAGACCTTTCTCCTCCTGGCCGGGGCAAGGGCCGGTGCCGGCAAGCTCTCGGGCGGCGGGTCACCCGTTGCGGTGGCAGAGCCGCCCACGCCAGCGGCAACGCCGAGGCCGCCGTCGCCGCCGGATGCGGGAGTGGCCCCAGGGAGAGGAACGGGGGGACAAGGGTACCGAACGCTTGACAGCGGGCCCCACAGGGAGCTTTCTCCAAGTGCTGGTCGCGCGCCAGGGTTTGAGCCGCCCACAGTGCAGTCGCACCACCCCGTGCAACAGAAGTGGGCCAAACAGAACGTCCCAGGCTACAACCCGAAGGATGCACCCACGATCCTCTTGGAGACGGGGGAAGGTAAGCCCCATTCCGTGATCTCAGGTATGCAGCGTCGTGCAGGATCAGGCGCGGGTAACAGCCTCCGCCAGGAGTTCAACAGGGGCTACAGAGAGATGATTGACGCTGGGGTTGATCCCCAAGCGGCCAGAAGGGTAATGAAGAAGAACTACCAGTACTTCGTCGGTGACTTGCAGGCGCCGCTCGACTGAGGGCAACCGAGGAATGAAGATCGAGTCCACCACACCTGCTTCGCCAGCGGATCTCGCCGAGTGGCGAACTTGCGTCCGCCGAGATCTGGCTGTCGAGAACGTGCCGGCAGAACTGCTCGCACTCTTTGCCCAGACCGACGGATTCCGCGGGGACGACGTGGTGTTCTACTCCCTGCGGGAATCCCTGGAGCACAATGGGCTCCTGGAGGTGGCTACCTTCGCAGCCGGGTACCTCGTGATTGCGTGTGACGGCGGTAGCCGCGTGGCTGCTCTCGATACCCGGGGGAACGGTGCTGAGGTGTTCCTCAACTACATGGGAGACATGTCCCCTGAATCCATGGAGCCGACGGGAATGCCTCTGCAGGAGTGGATCGCTGCCGGTTGTCCTTTCGAGGTGGAGTCGCCACAGGAGTACTCGGCGGTTGAGAAGGTCCTGGTGCGTCTAGAGGCGGCCCCCGCCACAGGACTCCCGGGACTCCTACGCATACGGAAGGCATTCAACCTTGACATCCCACTCACTAGACTGAAGGCCATCTGCGAGGATCTCCCGCACGATCTCTGTCAGCTTACCTACATTCGAGCTCTGCGTACCCTCGCCAGTCTGCCGGAAGAAGCAGGGTGCATGTCGGTCCGGCGAGTAGGTAACCCGGACGAACGCCTGCCGCCGGACTTCGCCTTCTGAGCGCCCGGGGTCACCCATATGACGGTAAGCCAAGCCGGAACCACACCCCACCATCTGTGCATCGGTGCCGTTCCCACAGCTGTCAGCGGTCACCCAAAACCCGCCAGGTCCGGTCACTTCAAAACCATCCACTTTGAAAGTTGAGAACTCGGCCATACCGGTGCGGTTTCCCTCAAGGAGACCGTCGGTATGGCGAACCAACTGGAAGTGGCTATGCAGAAGTCGATTATCACGTTCTACGAGCACGGGTGGTCGGCGGGGACATCGCCTATGACCTCACGTCTGCCGCAGCCGCCAAGTACTGGGCGTTGGCTGAGTACATGACCCGGCATGGGGCCCACGCAGACCACGCACGAGTCTTGGCGGAGGCGGCGGAGGACAGGTTCCCTGGCGGTGGGTCGGTTGCGGAGAGGTGGAACGAGACGGTGATGGACTCCATTATCCATGGGAGGACCGACCCTCCAGCCCAACCTGGGTACATGTGGCAGGGCGCCGGCCGATAAGGGGCAGATGCATGGGCTATGCAGTCAGTGAGATAGCTTCTGGAACGGAGGACTCCAAGGTCCTTCTGAGCTGTGACGAGGAGATCATTCTCTTCGACGTGGCTGATGGAACGTGCATGGGCTCGGTTGGGGAGCTCCCCTTCTCCTCTGGGGGGGGGGCGGCTTGCCTTGGGCTCTGGTGCGTCGTACGTCTTCCTCGGTCACTATGGGACCCAAAGCCTCTCCTGCTTCACTTTCCCGGCAGGAGAGTCTGCCTGGCGGCGAGGGCATCTGCCCGACCTTCACGGATTCCTCTGGGCAAGAGGGCTGGGGGTCTTGCTCGTCAACACCTCGCCTCGGGGCCGCCCTCCTCTCCTCGTGGGGGTGGACAGCGCCACAGGGGAGATCGCTATCAGGCTTGCAGGCAGGGAGTGTCTGGCGTGCGTTGGTACACGCGTCTGCACGCGCCGAGGTCCCCACCAAGGATGAATTCTGAGCTGGGGTGGGTAGCTGATCCACGTTCCTCCCAAGGCCCCATGGCTCCCGCCCTCGCGTTGGTCTAGACCGTAACCTTTGGGGCCGCGGCCTAGACGGGCATCCCGTCCGTTCCTGCCTCGCCCCATCCGTGAGCGGCGGCGTTCGCCGTTGGCTCTTGCGCTCGGAATCCAGTAGCCCTACCTTCCGGCTGTTCCGCAGGGCGCTCTCTGGCACTCTGGGTACGCCCGACCGGCGACCTCCATGGGCGGCGATGGGTTTGCCTATCCCCAGAACCTTCCGGTCTATGCCTACGTCGGTCGTGGTATGCGGGTTGGCAACCCTCGGGCTGGCATGGCTCAACCAGTTTCCGATCGAGGGCGGGTTGACACGCGTTTCCCCACTGCTGGGGTGACCCCCATGACTTGACCGAGGGGGACCGCACGCGAGAGTATGGCAGTTAACAACCGGCCCATCGAACTGCAACTGGGGAACCGGAGGAGGAGCATGCGACAGCGAACGGGGGCGGGACGGCGTGGGTTGGTCCTGCTTGTTCTCGTCGGAGCCTGCTGCGAGGCTCCTGCGGCCTCACCCGCTACGGCTACCAGCCCCAATATCCTGTTCATCATGGTCGATACAGTGCGCGCTGACCACGTGGGGTGCTACGGCTACGCGAAACCCACGACGCCGGCCATCGACCGTCTGGCGAGCGGCGGCGTGCGGCTCGACCAGATGATCGCGTCTTCGAGCTGGACCATGCCCAGCCTCATGAGCATGTTCACCTCGCTCCATCCCTCACAGCATGGCGCGACCAGTTACCGCGCTCGGCTCCGTCCGGGAATCGCCACGCTGGCCGCTCTCTTGAGCCATGCGGGCTACCAGACTGCCGGGTTCAGCTCGAACCCAACGGCCCACTCCAAGTTCGGGTTCGGCCGCGGGTTCGACCTCTATGACGATTTCACCGTCATGCTGGCCGCCGATCTGAACCTGTTCGACGACTTCGGCGAACAGCGCGGCTACCGCGAGGCCGCCTCAAGTCCTGTGGTCAACCGGCTCGCCTTGGACTGGCTGCGAAGGTACTGGGACCGCAGCCGACCCTTCTTCCTCTTCGCGCTGTACTTCGATCCCCACGCCGACTACACACCGCCGCCCCCCTACGACACGATGTTCTGCCCCGGTTACACCGGCAGCGAGAACGGGCAGAACATGTACGTCCGTCCGCCCGCGTCCTTCACCCCGGAGGCGCGCGAGCGGATCCGCGCACTCTACGACGGCGAGATCCGCTGCACCGACGACCACATCGGCGTACTCCTGCGTGAGTCCGCCGCCTTGGGCGCCCTCGACAACACGGTGACGATCCTGGTCTCTGATCACGGCGAGGAGTTCTGGGACCACGGCGGGATTCTCCATGGCCAGACGCTCTACGACGAGGTGGTCCGCGTGCCCTGCATCTTCCACTGGCCGGGGCACCTCGCCGCCGGAAAGGTGCTCGCGGAGCAGGCATCCCACGTGGACATCCTGCCCACGTTACTGGCTGCCGCCAGCATCGCCGTGCCTCCGTACTGCGCCGGCCGGGATCTCCTGCCCATGCTCCGGGGGGATGTAGCCGCGAGCGTACGCGAAGCCCGCATGGAGACCGGCCTCGATGTCAGGCACCTGATCGGCGTGCGAACACCGCAGGCCAAGCTTCTGCACGACCTCACCGCAGACAGGCGGGAATGGTACGATTTGCGGTCGGATCCAGCCGAGGCCGGGGACCTGGTGTCCGCCGGCAGGCCCGCTCCCGGCGCCGAGGCCGCGTCGTTGGACCAGTTCCGGGCGCTGGTGGCCAAGGCCCGCGAGGACCACCCGGCCCCAGAGACGCAGCCGGATCTGCCCCCGGCCCTGCTCAAGGCCCTCCAGGCACACGGCTACCTGCACGGCGCAACGTCGGGGCCCCGCAGGTGATGAGTTCCCTCGGAAACGCACGCCTGCCGTGCTCAGAAGAGCGGCGCGCCATCCAGGTCCTCCTTCGCAAGCCGGGCGTCATCCATACCCATCCAGCGTAAGACAGTAGGCGCGATGTCGTAGAGCGTCGGCGATCCGCCGGCGACAGGACGGCTGCAGAACAGCACCCCCGGCACGAGTTCCGGGTCGATCAGGTGCGTGCCGCTCCACTTGCGCGCGTTGTCCTCCAGCAGTTCCGAGGGCGTTGCCCCGAGGGCCGTCTGCCACGACACTCCGTAGCCGCGCTCCAGCCCCAGGTAGAGGTCGGGCGCGCGGTTGGCGTTGGGGCCGCGGAAGATGTCTGCGCCGCGGTACACGCGGTGCACGACACGCCCGCCGGTCGCCGGATCGGTGAGACGCCCGAGCGCCTCGGTCAGTGCCGACAGCAGGGCCTCGGCTTCGGCGCCGGGCTTCACGATCCCTTGGGGCTCCCGCCCCTCCAGGTTCAGGTAGATGCCCCCGAATCCTAGCGCGTAGGCCCGCGTACGCGTCCAGTCGACGTCCCGGAAGAGGGGGCCGCCCCCGCCGCCCGCTACGCTGTCCCGTAGTACGAGCAAGCCGGCACGCCGGAGCAAGGCGTTGACGTGCATGGCACGCCGAAAGGTCGTGAAACCGTGGTCGGAAAGGACGAGTAGCGTGTCCGTGGGCCGCATGGCATCCAGCGTCTCGCCCACCACAGCATCCATCCGGCGGTAGCACTCGTCCACCATCCCCGCGAGCCGGGCGGTAGCACCGGGTTCGTGCGCTGGGTGTTCCGGGTCGACGAAACGCCAGTAGAGATGCTGGATGATGTCCGGGTACTCGAAGTAGACGAACAGCACGCCCGTGCCGGTCGCCGCGAGTTCGTCACGGAGCAGCCGCTTGCTGGTCTCCAGGACGCTGTCCGCCTGCTGGAGAAAGGCGTCCTCCGGGAGACGGCCTTCATTGAGCCCCCAGGTGTCGTAGGGCATGCCCCGGGTCGAGAACACGCCGATCTTCTCACACCGATCACGGGCGTACGTCTTCGGGTAGCTCACCGGTAGCCATGGTTTCCGCGGGTCCATGCTGATCGGGCTCATGTAGAGCTTCACGGCTGGCTTCAGTTCCGCCAGGTAGAAGCGTGTGATGCCGTGCATAGCCCTGAAAGGGCCCAGCCCGAACGTTACCTCCACCCAACTGCTCCATTGCCCCGGAGCCAGGCAGAAGTGCTCAGCGCCGACCGCGAACGCGGCCCCATCCCGGCCGGGCGCCACCTCCACGGTCAGCGGGACGGAGAGGCGTTCTGTCTTCCCGGTCAGCGACGCGCGGTTAGGGCCGTACACGTTCAGGTCGAGGCGGCCATGCGCTTCCGTCACAACATGTACCTCCCCGCCTGTGTCTGCAGTCACGCTCTCGGGTGCCGTGGTGTAGAAGGCGAACGTGCCCTCCGTCCCCAGGAGGTCGGGTGTCCCCATGCCCGACAGCATGCGGCCGTTCACCGCGTCGGGGGGGAAGGTTACGGGGCAGTTTACGACTGTCACCGGCACGCCCAACTCCGCAGCGTAGTCCCAGAACGCGGGTGTTTCCCGGGCGCAACGAGGCTTGCCGTTTTCCTGGCGCGTGAGGGACAGGTCTGGCAGGTACGAGTCCGGCTGCCTTCGGATGAAGTCGTAGATGCCGTGCTTGCCGGGATTGCGGCCCGTGACCACCGTGCACCAGGCCACCGGCGACTGCGGCGGGTTCGTCGTACCGAGTTGGCGGTAGCAGCCCTGGTCACGCAACCGCGCGAAGCCTGGCAGTTCACCGGCCACCAGCAGCCGGTCCAGCACGTCCGGGCTCAGCCCGTCCAACCCCAGGATGATCAAGCGCCCCTGCACCCTCGACTGTACTCCTGCCTGCGTCTCTCTGTCGCCGAGGAAGTACCAGCACGCGAGCCCTGCCAGCCCCAACAACACCACCACCGCCGCGGCCAGCGCAGTCCGGGGCGGTTTCCGGGCGCCCCGCCATAGGCGCCGGCCAGAGCCCAAGAGCAGCGCGCCAGCCGAGGCCAGCGCTGCCAGTATTGCGCCCAGCGTCCCCGTGACCGTTACGATCGGTGTTGGGTCAATGTACGCGAGGAGCACCGTTCCCGCCTTCCAGCCCACCCCATGTCCAGCGTCCGGGGCAGCCCTGATCACGTCAGGTGCTTCGATGGCTCAGCGTTCCCCGAAGACCCCGGCCGCAACCGGATGCCCTGCGCTGTCCTCCAAGGCGAACCGCCCCAGGCCCGGACACACCCCGAAGCCGGTGCATACGATGGCGTCCACCGCCCGCAATTCAACCAAGCCCAGCTCGTACTGGTGGAGGCCACGGTCAGGCGGCAGTGCGTCGAGGCTCTCCGCATCCAGCCGTTCTCGCACCGCGGTCACGGTAACCGGCACGACCTGCGTCGCGCAACGGCAGGCCCAGGCGCTCTCCTCGCGCAGAACCCCAGCGCTCAGCCAGAACACCCGTCCCAGAACCGAATGGGTGCATGCCACGCCGGCGGCCGCCCCTGCGAGGACCATGCCGCGCAGGGGCTCCGGTCCGTCTAGAACCAGCCCGGCCGCCTCACCCGCCATGACCGCCCCCGGGGCGGACGGGAACCGTCGGACACTGACAACCCGGCACGTCCCGCCCGCGGGGTGAAGCTCCAGCCAGTCCCCTTCCCGGACACAACCGGAGAGCAGCGTTCCCACCACGACCGTTTCGCCGTTGACACGGTATACGTCCTGTATGGGCAGCCGGGGCGTATCGTCTGTGGCCGCCATCGCGGGGATCGACAGCAACTGGCCGAGGAGCGTCGGACCATGGTGCCAAGGCATCCGGCCGGAGGCCGTAACCACGTTATCCCCCGTCCGTCCGGAGACGGGGATCACCGCCGGCTCAGATGGGCCACCGGCCCCGGACTCGCGGAGCAGCACCGCGACTTGTGTCGACACCTCGTCGAACCGGTGCCGGTCGAAGCCGCATAGATCCATCTTGTTCACTGCCACCGCAGCCAGCGGGACCCCCAGCAGCGCGAGTACCCGCGCATGCCGTCTCGTCTGGTCGCGGATGCCCTCGGCTGCGTCCACCACCAGCACCGCCGCGGTCGCGTGGGACACACCGGTCAGCGTATTGTGCAGTAGCTCACGGTGGCCTGGGACATCGATCAGGACCAGTACCCGCTCCGGCAGACGCAGGCAGACCTGGGCCGTCTCCAGCGTCATCCCATCTCGCTGTTCCTCCGCGAGTTGGTCCATGGCGAACGCCGACTCGCGTAGGCCTGCCCCGGCCGCGCGCTCGTGGGGCAGCCCCAGTTCCGTGCGCAGGCGGCCGATCAGGGTGGACTTGCCGTGGTCCAGATGCCCCGCGAACACCACCTGCACCGCGTCTTGTTCCTGTTCACTGCTCATCCGGTCTCGTTCAGTCCCAGGCCTTGGCAGGTCGGCAAGCTCGTGGATGGCCTCAGCCGCCGGGCTCACATATACCCCAGCGACCGCAGTTTCTGCATCGTGAACGATGCTTCCTTGTCCTGCGCCCGCCCAGCCCGCTCCGGTGTGGACGCCGTGGCCAGTTCCTCGATGACTGCCGCCACCGTGCCCGCCTCCGACGCCACTGGCACACAGCAGGGGCCGCAGCCGATGCTCCGGTAACGCCAGCCGTCGCGGCTGAAGTACAGCGGGTTGACCGGTATCCCCTCGGCCCGGGTTGCCTCCCAGACGTCCATCTCGGCGAAGTGCAGCAGGGGGTGAATCCGGGCGTGCCCGGCGTCGGCGACCGACGCGTACAGGTCCCAGAGCTCCGGCGGCTGCCCGCCGACGGCCCAGAGGAAGTCGCTCGTGCGGGCGGAGAAGTAGCGCTCCTTGGCACGGACCCCATGCTCGTCGCGCCGGATCCCGAGCAGCACTGCGTCCAACCCCAGCCCCTCGATGGCCTCCCGCAGGGCCAGCGTCTTCAGGGCGTGGCAGCAGGCCAGCACGTCCTCGGTCTCCGGCCCCACTCCCTGCGCCAGCGCCTCCTCGTTGCGGACCACGCGTAGGTCCAGGCCCCACTCCCGCGCCAGCCGGTCGCGGAACACATACATCTCCGGTAACTTATAGCTCGTGTCGATGTGGACCACCGGGAAGGGCACCTTCCCGAGAAACGCCTTGCGGCACAGCCACAGCAACAGCGTCGAGTCCTTGCCCATCGACCACAGCACGCCCAGTCGCCGGTAGCGCGCCTGCGCCTCCCGGATCACGTACACACTCTCGCATATCAGCCTGTGAAGGCGGTCCATGCTCCCTCTTTCCACTGCTCGGCAGCGCCGTGTCAAAGAGCGGGTGGTGAACAAGGGGAAGATATGGCGCCCCTGACGGGCGCGCAACACCCGCTGCCAGCATGACAGGGGCGATTCTGTCGGCCCGAACGCCGCAGACAGAGGACAGCAGAGCCAAGCCGGAGATCTGGAGCTATCGCCTCTCGTCAAAGCAGCTTCAGAGGAAGGGGGCGAGCCCATTGCCCTGCAGAACCGCAGCGGCCAGTAGGTCATCTGTGCGAACGGCACCGGGTCAATCCTGCGGCGAGGCAAGGCCGACCATGTCCGGCAACGCACGGACAAAGTCGGCGTATGCCTCATCCTGCGCGTTGTCGGCGATCCGCCCAAGTTCTACTCTAAGGGCGAGCTGGTCAGACTTCCCCAGAGCGAGCAGGCTCGCCGCGATGTTCTCCATGCCACGCACAGCAGTATCCGGGTTTACCTCATCGGGTCCAGCATGCTCCAGAAGCAGGAACGCATCGATCAGCCCACGAATAAGGGGTACGTAATCACAGATCATCGCCCAAGCCTCACGGTTATTCCAGTGATCTTGTTGCTCTGCATGAACCGGTTGGCTGCACTGACGGCCTCAGGTGTGGGGAGCTCCCACACCGCTTGCAGGCCATAGTGCTGCGCCACGGCTATCTGACGCCTTGCCTGGTCAACCGCCTTCGTTGAGAAGAACGGGTTCAGCTTCCGGTCGATCAGCTCCGTGCCTCTCAGCCCATCGAACTTCGCTCCCACGATGTTCCCTGCCTCGTCCACGAACTGGAGATACGGGGCCTGCCCTCGCCCCGTCAGCAAGTTGCACCGCGCCCCTGGAGCCCCGGCCTGATGGTTATACGCATCCGGGCGCATGCCTGGTCTGGCGGTACCCCTCAAGTCCCCCGCCTCATCGACCCAAGTCGCCGTCCTCTCTGCCCGCCCGACTTCGGCGGTCTCATCGATGGCGCGCGTCGAGGCGGACCTGCCAGGCCCCTCGATCACCCTCACCGGGCACGCCGCCGCTACTGCCGCGGCTGCTGCCTCAACCGTCAGGCTGGTCCCGACGAAAGCCGCCAAGTCTTCCACGTCAGACATCGTGGCCGCATTGGGGGAACGCCCGAGCAGCTCCCCCTTGAGCGCGAGTTGTGTGGCCCCGTGTCTGTACTCATCGGGGTTCCTGGACCTGAGCCCCTGGAAACCCCAACGGCAGGCTGAGTCCACCCATTCCAGGGGGCACCGGACAAGGGAGTTCACCCCCCAGCACAGACCGATGGCCGCGCCAAAGCCTACGTCGACGGCGTCCCCCAGTGCCGACAACCCCAGCGGGTCCACCCCATTGACCGGGTCATTGGCGCACACTGACCCGATGGGGAAAACAGGCTATAGGGGGTTCCGGGTGTACAGCTTACCGGGGCCGCCGACGAATGGGCCCCAGCGTCCCCGGCGGTCGGCGGTCAGTTGCGCCAGCGTGTCAAAGAGCAACGGCCCCTACGGTAGCACCGGCGAGTGTGCGTTCCACAGTGCCGGCCGGTCGGGACGCCCCTGGGGTTACCCGCACCATGTGCCGGTTGGAGTCGTTGACGGCACACGGCATTCGGGCAGACCCCCATCGCCCTCCGAGAATGGCAGTGCCAAGCCGGAGAGCGGGAGCCGGCCCCACGATCCACGTCGAGGTAGCCAGAGGCAGAGGGGCGAGGCCGACTGCCCCCACGGCGCCGAATCGTTGCCAAGAACAAACCGTGCCACCGGTACAGCGGCAGGCCTCGAGAGCACCGGGTCACAGGGCCAACCGCACGGGTCTGTGGAACGCGTTCCGGAGGTCACCTCCGTGTTCGCCGAGTCGCTGGAAGTGAACCAATATCCCCTCCCGAGTATGCTTCGCCGACATCCGGTAGTTGCCGGTGGGCAGCACAAGGAAACCTCCTCCACGTATTCCTTCTGGCTCCAGGCCATCAGACGACACCTCTTCCCCGCAACCGATGAAGAAACGCCCTGACGGGCATTTCAAGTTCACCGCTGTGAAGTCACCTGAGAGCGGTTCGTCCACAACGGTCACCTCATATCTGCCGTCCTCTCCCAGCCCGAGGAACGCAACGTTCCCGTCGTTCACCTCTGCCATTTCCTCCCGCGGAATGCTCCACCAGTCTGCGTCATCACCCAGACGGTGCTTCAGACATGTCAGGTCGAAGACGCACATGGTCGCCGTGTCGGTCACGAATGAGAACCGGTTAGCCATGGTACCCATCACCTCGGCACGAACTCAACCGCGTCGATTGCATCACCAGGCGAAAGGCCTGCTCTGCGGCCAGCCTGGAGCAGAGACGCCCCGACGCTCTTGTTGATAGACTCGCTTAGCATCTTGAGGCGTTGTGTGGCGCTCCCACCGACGACAAGATCGACTGGATGGTCGGCGTTCAGCAGGGCAAGCTTGGCCGCATCAACGTCAACCCCGTACATCCGCCTGAAGCGTGCGGCCACCTCAGCTCGGTATGCCTGCTGGAGTTCGGAGATCCGTACCGCATCAGTCCCAGGCGACCAAACCAGCTCCCCGCGAGCCGCAGCGCGCTCAATCGCGCGCTTCTTGATGGTGAAGTTCTTGAGGAGGTACGCAAGCTCCTCTGGCGAGAGAGCTGTTTCGCTTAGGATCCTCGGCTCCTTGACGGTTAGGATCAGGCCTCCACCCGCGGGCACTGAGAACTCACCCGCTCGTGCCGCGCCTACCCCAAACTCCGGCAGGGCTACCTCCATCTCCGCCAGTGCAATGGCCTCAGCCGTGCGGGCCGCCAGCCTGGAGCGAAGGGCGGCCCCGGCGCAACTGGCCGCATGGGCGAAGACGTCGGCCGCCAATGCGGCCTCAACCGGATTCGCCACGCCGACTCCCGCGAGATCGTCCAATCCCTCGCCGAGCGACCTGTCGATCACGCGGTGGCGGATGAGCCAATCCGACGCGGCGTCGTCAGCGAGTTCGATCACGGCAGGGATGCCGCGGATGGGCTGCAGCGCGGCTGCCTCGGCCGTGTTGGCGACCACGGAGGGGGTGTTGGCGAAATGGACCCAGAGGTGGTCGGACAGCTTGGTCGCGTAAAGGATCGGGTAAGGCCCCCACGCAGGTTGCCCCGCTTCCGCCAACCCAAGCGGATCCACCCCATTCACCGGGTCATTGGCGCACACTGACCCGACGGGGAGAACCGGGTATAGGGGGTGGGGGCGCGGCTTCCTGGTGCCGCCGGCGATGTGCGACATCAGGCATGGCGGCGCCGACCACGCCACAGCGTGTCAAAGAGCAATGGCCTCTATGGTAGCACCGGCGAGTGTGACTTCCACAGTCCTGCCGGGGCAGCGCTGACGAACCGGGGGCGTTGGGTTACGCGCATTGTGTACCGGTTGAGGCCGTGGGCGGCGCACTGCATTCGAGCTGGCTTCCATCGCCCGCCGCGAACAGCAGAGCCACGCCGACACGCGAGAGTTGGCCCCGCGATTCCCGTCAGACCAGCTACAGAGGTAGAGGAGCGACTCCATTGCCCCCAGGGGGTAGACCTCGGGCGGGTGTGACTGAGGTGCGTAGTGGGTGCTACGAGTCCTTGAGCCAGTCGTTCGCCTCCTGCAAGATCAACCTGCACACGTTGTCCCCTTTGACGGAGACGATGGCCCTTGAGCAGACGTCCCAGACGACCACGCGTCCCCCCGTGTGGGTCGTATCCACGCAATAGAACTCGTCACCGTCGTTGTTGAGGACGATAACCAAGGGTTTGGGAAGACCAATTTCCTGGCGTTTGACGTGCGTAAACCATACTCCGTCCGGTATGCTTCCGTCCTCAAAGTCGCTCCCAGCTATGCCGTAGAACTCCAATGGCCCCACCGCCAGGTTGCCCCAGCAGGCTAGGTACTCCACGAAGGAAGCCGGGAACTCCACACCCAGGAACCGCTCTGCCGCTGTGATAGCATCAGGGGAAGCCGGGACCCCGACATCGAAGATGTCTGGGTGGGCATCGACCAACCGCGCCAGATCCGCCAACTCAGTACTCATTCTCCGAGCCCTCCGGCCCTGTCCTGCCAGTATGCATACTCCCACCGCCTAAAGGCCTTCTCTGCCTCTGTTGTTGGACCACCCGGGGAATACCGGAAACTGCCTTTGCTCTCGGTCAACCCGTGGATCACCTTGGTGTTGGTCGAATGGAAGCCTCCTGCGGCCTCAGCCATGGCACCTGGCTCGTCCTGCGTCAGATGGTGCAGGACCACTGGCTGGTTGTCATAGCCGATCGGGGGACGGCCTTTCCGCATCCTGGCAAGGTTCACTGTGTTCGGCTCAAACAGATCGCCCCGCCGGTACACTCGCCTCCCGAGGACGTCGGCGGGCTCGTCCCACAAGTTGCCTGGGCTCCGCCGCGCCAGCCTCACGCCGCGCTCGCCATCATCGACCAGACTAGCCACACCGTCGATGGCCTGCGCCGCGCGGCGCAGCTGCATCGCACCCCCGAGGAGGGTGCCCGCGGCAGTGCCGTAGACCTCGCCCTTGTAGGCGTCACCAGCAGCCTCCAGTGCCTGCTGGGGGGCTTTCAGAGCCAGGGCGGTGTTGCTGAAGTCACGGACAGCTTCCTCAGCGCCTTCCCAGACCACGTCGGATCCTAGCTTCCGAATCCGGTACTGGTTCACGCCGGTCAGTTTGTCTAGATGGCCCCGGCCCCCGGTGATGTCGCCCGTACCGGCATCTAGAACGACCGTCCCCAGCCACTCGCTCTTGCCCCCGAGGCCGAGGAAGCACCCCCCCTGATCGTACACATGGACGTACAGCCGGTTCCCGACCCGGTACGGGCCGTCAAGCTTCTCCGCCAACCCCAGCGGGTCGACGGCATTGACCGGGTCATTGGCGCACACTGACCCTGATGGGAAGGCCGCCTATAGGCGGTTCCGGGAGTGCAGATCCCTGGGGCCGTCAGCGAATGAGCCCCAGCGTCCCCGGCGGTCAGCAGCCAGGCGGAGACGTGTCAAAGAGCAGCTGCGAAACACGGAACGATAGCGCAGAACGCGGACCGAGGCAACCACCCGGCCGGCCGACTTGCGGCACCCATGTGCATAGACCGCCTGGCCGGCGATACCGAACGGCAGACACGATCAGATCGCATCGGCAGAATGAGGGCGTGCATGCGGTGCAGGTGCCCGAATCACTGGGACACTCAGGCATCCCGTTCACTGGGATGGCACCTGGCGTGCGTTTCTCTGAGGTCCGTGATCGTAAGCCTGGTGTATGGCTTGAGCGTGGAGAGGCTCTCGTGGCCCAGCAGTTCCTTGACGTGGTACAGGTTGGCGTTGCCGCGGATCAGTTCGGTAGTGCAACTCCTGCGGAAAGTGTGCGGGGTGACATGCACCTCAAGTCTGAGGGCGGCAGCGTACTTCGCGACGAAGGCCTGGACGCTCTTCTTGCCCAGGGGCTTGCCGCGGCGGTTGAGGAACAGAGCCCGGTGCTCTCCGGCGCCCTTCAGGAGAGGCCGAACCCCCTTGAGGTAGGACTCGAGCCAGCGACCGGCGGTCCTCCCGATCGGGACCATGCGCTCCTTGCTGCCTTTGCCGCAGACCTTGGCCAGACCGCCGTCGAGGTCGAGGTCGCCAATGCCGACGCCGACCAGTTCGCCCACCCGCATGCCGCTGGTGTACAGCAGTTCGAGGATGGTGCGGTGCATGACTCCCTCGGTCGTGGTAGTGTCCACGCCGGCCAGCAGCTCCTGGACCTGAGCATGGTTCAACACAGACGTGGGCAGGCGCCTGGGCGCTTTCATGGGCTGCAACTGCGAGTCGAGGCGTTGCACGATCAGGCGCCGGTCGTAGAGGAACCCCAGGAAGCTTCGGACGCCTGCGATGCGGTTGTTGATGGTGCCGGCAGCACACGGCAGACCGCGGTGGTTGGTGAGCTTGCCAAGCGCTTTCTGGTACCCATACAGATGCTCGCGCCCAAGCCTGTCAGGCGTGGTGACGCCGGACGTGTCACGCAGCCATGCCAGGAACAGACGGACGTTCGACTGCAGCACCTTGAGCGTGGCGGCGCTGGTGTTGAGTCCGCGGCGGTACTCGAGCAGTTCAGTGAGGGTTTCGGCGAGCGAGCTCATCGGCCGGGGTTGCTCCGTGAGTGTGTTTCCTTCAGGTCGCTGACGCTGATCCGCAGGTAGTGAGCGAGCGTCTTCGTATCGGCGTGTCCGAGCATCTCGGAGACCATGAGCGGATGTGCGCCGTTCTGCAGCATGTGCGTGGCGCAACTGCGTCGCAGCGTGTGTGGCGACACTTGCCCTGCGATGCGGGCCTTGCGGGCGTAGCGCCGGGGGAGGAGACCCAGAACCTGCTCGGACAGCGGCTCGCCGTCCTTGTTGATCCAGAGCTCGCGGCGTTCCTGCTGCGACCGTCCGGCAAGCTGCGGCCGCGCTGCTTCCAGGTAGCGACGAATGTGCCCGACAGCATTCCTGCCAACCGGCACTGCGCGCTCCTTGCCGCCCTTACCGAGCACGCGGACCGTTTCCCTGTCGAGATCGATGTCGGATAGGGTCAGTAGGGCTGCTTCGCGTCGACGCACGGCCGTAGCGTAGAGCAGCTCAAGTATGGCCCGATCACGCAGTCCGAGCAGCCTGCTCGTGTCGGGCGTATCCAGCAGCGCACGGACTTCGCCGACGGTCAGGACACGCCCGAGTCGACTGTGGTAACGCGGGACTGTCAGAGCTGAGGCCGGGTTGGAGAACAACAGCATGCTCCGCTCGAGCCAGCCGAAGAAGTGCTTGACGCTGCGCAGGTGCGTTTCAACTGTGCTCGGCTTCAGCCTCTGGTCAGCCAGCCACAGCCGGTAGCCTTCGAGCATCTCTATGGTCACATCCTGGATCCGGGAGGTGCGCCGGATGGATGCAAAGGACATGAACTTGGCCAAGGAGCGATCCCTGGTCTGGACCGTGCTCGAGCTGCAGCCGCGTGCAGTCAGCGATTCGAGGAAGCCATCCACCTGGTCTGACCCAGCCTGCCAATGTGCATGGTGGTTCATTCCCGCGTTTCCTTCCCTTGCGCGTCCCGGACTCGCGTGATGCTGTGCTGTTACCTGCTGGTATTCTGAGGGGCTGGACGCGCTGCGGTGGGCCCCAGAGGTGGCCGAATGCGGGCCGAAACCCGCCCGAAAGCGCCCCGAATGGTCCACTGCTCAGGCTGCCCCCCAGTCAAGCCCCAAGGGGCTCGGGACCTCTGACGCCGAGCAGGAATCTGCCGCCGTTCTGACCCTGGCCGTCGTAGGCCAGGCGATAGCGGTGCACCGAGCCGTTGCGCGCGGACTCGACCGCGACATACTCGAACTCGACCAGCTCCTTCAGGTGAGTATGCACTCGGTAGCTGCTCCAGCCACTGAACTCCCGTATCTGGCGGCGGGTGAAGCCGTCTGCAGGGCTGCCGGGTGATTCCGCTCCGGGACTGCGGCGCGCCGCGCCGACCATTTCCGCCAGCAGCAGGAGCAGACTGCGCGAGGGTATGCTGAGCTCATCGAGGCTATGGCCGAGGATCTCGCTGGCAAGCGTGCAGGCGGCAGTCGCGTCCTCCAGGTCGGCTTCGATGTACTCCACGCCGGCATGGGTCTTGACGGGTTTCTGCATCTGGCGCAGGAAGGCTACTGCTCTGACCAGGTTGAGGTACTGGCGCTGACCGCGCCTGGCCTGGAGCCGATCGTCGGTATAGGTCAGGCTCTCCGCGTAGGGGTTGACCACAGCCAGAGGGCGGAGCAGCCGCTGGAAGTTGCGGTGTGTGCTCAGCAGGCCCGCGATGGCCGAGGTCCGAGCCAGACCATCGAGGCCCTGGCTCTGGCGTTGGAACTCGAGTATCCTGCCGGTCTGTTCCCGACTCTCGTCGATGCCGATCACGAAGAAACGGCTCCGGGTCTCAGGGTCCACGCGGGGATTGGTCATTGTGTAGAGGACGGCCGTCGGACCCCTGACCCGGTTCTGCATGGTGGTGAGCCGGCCGGAAAGGCTGTCCTTCACAGTCGCCTCGACGGTCAACTCCCCGGCACTGATCAGGTTGCGAATCGCGTAGCCTGCCTCCTCCGCTCCCGCGGCCTCCTCGAGGGCGAGCACCCGGTGCCTGAGGCTCAACTCCTCCTTGTAGAAAAGCGCCTTACCAGTCAGGGTCGTCAGCTTGACCACGTCTTCCGGTGGACAGAAGCGCAGGGTCGCGTCCTGAAGCGCGGTCTTGCCCGCTCCGGAGCTCGACAGGATCAGCACGCTGAGTGGCTCATCCATCTTGCGGCTTACCGCGGCGAGGTAGCAGAGCAGCTTGTTGTGGCGCTCGCCCAGCAGCCCGCACGTCTCAAAGTCGGCGAGTATCCGCTCCACCAGGTCCGGTTTCCTGCCGAATGCCTCGGCTTGCTGCTCCTCAGCGGAAGTCATGGGCGGAGTCTGTGATGCCTTCGGCAGGGCAGCAGTGGGCTGGTGCCTTTCGCATGCCAGCACAAGCCTGGCCATATCGACCTCAACGGCACCGGCAGCAAGGCCAAATACCCGACAGATGTCCTGGCACAGGTTGCGTCTGGCACGGGCGCTGTAGAGGTCAAGAGTATCGACGTGCAGCCTGCCACCATGCTGAATCCTGACCGTGGCCTTGAGACCGCTGATTGCCCTGTTCAGGCCCAGAACCATGACATTGAGTACGCCCATACAGATGGCGAACTGCTCCGCCCGGCCGACCTCGCGAGTGTCAAGGATGCGTGTGCCGCCACTGGGGCCGGCGGGTCCAGACCGTGTGGCACCGCTGTCTGTGACCAGCTCACGGCCGGAAAGAACCTGGGAGATCGCTTCCCGCAGCGCTGTGGCGCCGTCCCGCACGAGGATCCGGTTGAACTCGAGGCCGCGGGGCAATGTCGCCACGTAACAGAGGGGTACTGCAGGAGCCGGCCCCAACAGACCGCGCAAGTCGCCGGACTTGTCGGCGCCTGTGAGCACCACCGTGACCTCCCCAACTCCGTTGGCCGCCAGCATCTGGAAGCCGGCGAGGCGGTCCCCCGCAGGCCCCCCGAACGCGATGACATTGCGGTAGCCGGCCATCTCCAGGCAGAGTGCGTCGACGACTGACGGCACGCATAGCAGTTCCAGGTTGGCTCGACACGCGGCGGTGTTCCACAGCGCGGGAGGGCTATTGGGCAGGCAGAACTGCCGGCGGGAACGTCGCGAGGCGCGGCAGGCCCAGAGTGTCTCGATGTGACCGTTCAGGTCGACCACAGGGAAGATGAGGTGCCCGGCGAAGCGCTCTCTGCCACCACCGCTGATGACTCCCAGCGCGACGAGGTCGGCACGCGTGCTGTCATCGTCCACGTTCGGAAGCAGATCCGTGAGTCCCCCCGTGCAATACCCGATCCGGTGCCGCTCGAGGACACAGCCATCACTGATCCCCCAGTGCTGCAGACAGCTTCGGGCCAGTGGCGTGTCGGCCAGACCTCTCCCGTAGATGCTCATGACCCGCTCCAGGAGCAGATGGCTCCGCTCTCTCGTCAGGACCGGCACGTCCTCCTCCCTCCTCCTTGGCGATGACATCGGACGGGTGACCCCCTGTTGAAGGCCTCATTGCCGCGACTGCTGCGCGATGCAGCGCTCGTATGCATCTTCCATACAGCCGGCCGAAGCCGGGGCCAATGATCTCTTGTAACAGCTCCCGCACGGAGTCCGCGCCAAGCAGCACGATGACAGCATGTTGCGGGAAGGCGGAATCTTGTAACGCCAGAAGAATGGCTGGCCCATCGCCCCGCGGCGATGATACTCCGGCCCCGATGGGATCGTGCAGTACTGCGATGCAACTCAGGGCAAGTGGCGCAGTAGCAGTGCCCTGCGGCGAGGGGATCTCCGTTCCCCCACGGCGCTGCTGTCGAAGACGCCGCCTGCGCACGGCGTCATCCCGCCCGTGGGCGGGGTTATCGGCTCGCCACCTGCGTACGCGGTTGGTGTTGCTCGGTCCGCTGAAGTAGCCGGGGTTCTTGCCAAGCCACTTTCTTTGGCTCATCGCCTTGCTCGCACTGCGGCATTCTGGCTTGTGGCAGTACTTCTGGTGGTGGGCGTTGTACCGATCCGGATCGAACCGCTCGTGACAGTGTGGGCACTTGGGTCTACTGGCATTTGGCATAGCCTCTCCCTATCGGCTGGGTGGCTGACGTTGGCAAGGGTACCTCGCCAGCCGGGCAGATGGCACTTGTGCCAGTGGGGAGGCGCCGTGCCTCGAGGAGGGGATCGTCCGAGAGCCAGGCGGGTTGGTTGCACCCATGCGGCCCAAACCAGTACGCAAGACCATTTGACAACAGGCTCGGTTGCACAGTACAGTAGAGATTCTGTTCGCGGGGATATAGGTCACCGTGCGGGGGGAGGTGACGGCACCATGCGGGACCATCAGTACTCCGGATTCGCGGGGTTGTGCCCGATGGGCCCATACCGCCATGGCAGACCACCTGTCGCCGCTGTGGACGCCTTGGGTTCCTGCTCCCGCCTTCCGTCACGGGCCCAGCCAACGGGCCGCTTCCTTTGTACCCATTGCTGGGCGCTGCCTGGCGCCGACTCGGTCGTGGAGTCCACCGGATGGGGAGACTGACCATGAGCCCTCTGACCTTACGGGACGCGCGGGTGGCTGCCTGTGCTCGCGGCTCGATGCCAAGCGCCGTCGAGCGCTGTCGCAGGCGCGGCCGTGCTTTGCCTGTCGCGCTCCTGTTCGTCCTCGCTGGCATGGCCATGGCCACGGATCGCTACGTCAACGCTACCGGCGGCAACAATACCTACGACGGCCTGGCCCAGACCTGGGACGGGGTGCATGGCCCCAAGCAGACCATCCAGGCCGCCATCAACACGGCCTCCTCCGGGGACACGATAACAGTTACCCAGGGCACGTACGCGGCAGCCATCACCTTCGGCGGCCGCAACCTCACCCTGCGCAGCACGGCCCCCACGAACTGGACCGTCGTCTGCGCCACGGTCATCTCTGCGCCCTCCGGTACCACGGCGGTCACGTTCAACTCGGGTGAGACGGCGTCAGCCGTTCTCACCGGCTTCACGGTCACCAGCAGCTCCGGCCGCGGCATATCCTGCAGCGGCGCCAGCCCGGTGATACGCTCCTGCCGCATCACCGGCAACAGCTCCTATGCGGGGGGCGGCGTCTACCTCTCGGGCAGTTCGGCCACCATCCGCAACTGCCTGATCTACGGCAACTTCACGGGCATGAGCGGAGCGGGTGGCGTCTACACGCAGAGCGGCAGCCCCACCATCGAGAACTGCACCATCGCCGGCAACTCGTGCGGCGGGGGTGGCGCGCTTGCCGGCGGTGTGGGGGTGTCCACGGGCAGCGCCACGGTGCGTAACTGCATCCTCTGGGGGAACACCCGCAATGGCACGTCCGAGCAGGGGTACATCAGCACCGGCGCTTCAGCCGCAGTCTCCTACTCCTGCATCCAGGCTGGCCAGGGTGGCTTCACCGGAACGGTGACCTGGGGGAGCGGCATTCTGGCCAGCGATCCCCTGTTCGCCGACAGCGCCAACGGCGACTACCACCTCAAGAGCCTCTACGGGCGCTGGAACGGCACGGCCTGGGTTACGGACGCCCAGAGCAGTCCCGGCATCGATGCCGGCTGCCCCACCGACGACTACAGCAACGAGCCCCCGGGCAATGGCGGCCGGGTGAACCTGGGAACGTTCGGCAACACCCCCGAGGCCAGCCTGAGCAGCGCGCCAGGGCCGCAGTTCGTCACTTCGGTGACCGCGATCAGTGTGCCGGAAGGGGGAACCGCCCAGCTCACGCTCTGCCTATCCCAGGCTCCCGCCGCCAACGTCACTGCCGCGCTCACTCTGGACACGGGCGCAGACGCCGACCTCTCGATCACCTCGTCTCTGAGCCTGTCTTTCACCCCGACCACCTGGGCGACCCCGCAGACCGTCAGCCTCGCTGCCGCCGAGGACGCGGATGCCGACAACGGGACCGCC
>CAILUI010000197.1 GCA_903837355.1 uncultured Victivallales bacterium | reverse complement strand
TCTCACACTGGTCGGAACCGTACCGCCGCGTGCCCCCACGCGGTCGCGGGTGAGGGCACCCGCGCGTACTGACCTCCTGCGGTGGCGGCCCACCGCATCTCACACTGGTCGGAACCGTACCGCCGCGTGCCCCCACGCGGTCGCGGGTGAGGGCACCCGCGCGTACTGACCTCCTGCGGTGGAGGCCCTCCGCATCTCCAGTAGGCCTCCCCGCGCCCCGCGCCGATCGTGATGCCGGGAAGCAGCTCCTTCCTGCTGCCCCCGGCCCGTTCACGCGGCTACGGCACGGCCGGCGCTGGCGTCTTCATCCTTGGCACGCCCTGCAGAGACAGGCCCGACAGCGCGCACTCCGCCTGCCAGTGCCCGATGCCCTCCCAGCCGATGTTGAAGAGATGCAGGTAGTAGTCGTCGGGGTGGACGGAGAGCTGCTTGTCGGGCTGTTTGGCGGCCGAGGCGAGCAAGGCGGCCCGCACGAAGTCCTTGAGATCGCGCTGGATGGTATAGCGCTGGCCGAGGGCGGGGGCCTGGCCGGCGGGCATGAACGGCTCCCGATGCATGGCGATGCCCCACTGGTCAACCGTGGTGTGGACGAAGCAGTTCTGCGGATTGCTGGGATAGAGGAGCATACCCACCCAGAGCGTACGCTCGGGGTGCTTGATCTCGCGCAGCAGGAAGTAGAACTGCCAGTTCATATCCGCAGAGGCCGCGCCGGGGAGGCCGGCCGGCCAGTCAGAACGCTGCGTGAGTTGGGTAATCTCGAAGCTGAGGGCGAGGTTGAGGGCACTGTAGTCCGCCAGTTTGGGCAGGTCGCGGAAGGTCTGTAGCAGCAGGAAGGTCGGCCAGGTATCCAGGGCAAACTGGGGGATGTAGTTCGTGGCCACATTGCGGATCTCGTTCTGCGAGTCGTAGTAGAGCGTGATCCGGCCGCGACGGTCGCTGGTGACCCGTTTGACCAGCCGGGTGTCCCGCCGCGGGTCGGTCTCGGCCAGCCCGTAGTTGTTGAACTGCGCCACCTGCAGCGCCTCCGGCGTGTTGCGCTCGAGCCGGTGCTCGGCTGCCAGCCGGTGCGCGTACAGTTCAGCGATGGTACCATCGCCTTCCTTGAAGTTCATGTGCACCCCCTCCTCGAAGTCCCAGGGGTGTTCCTTCACGCTCGCTGTGGCCACCGGCCCCTCGGGGATCAGGTGCACCTGCCACGGGCGAATCTCACGGTAGGCCGTGACCACACCCTCCTTGCGTTCAGTGCTCAGCGTGAACTGGCTGCCAAAGGGCCAGCCGGCGCCGAAGCCCTCAGCGAAGGCCGTGTCCCGGAACAGCTCCCGTGGCTCCACACCCGCCGCCGGCGGTCGGCTCACCAGTTCGGCAAACAGCGCCCGCGCCGGATCCTCGCTGAGAATCGCCGTCTGCAAGAAGGCGCAGTCGCGGGAGATGATGCCTTCATAGTCGGTCGGGGTACCATCCCATTTCAGGATCGAGTAGCACTTCCCGGGCTCGTTCACGACGCCCATATAGAAGCCGCTGCCGTTCGGCAGAATGCCTTCGTGCTGGCGCCGGAAGATCTGCCGTCGGATCAGCTCCGCCTGCTCCGTCATCCCGGCGCTGGAGAAGGCCATGATGGCCGCCACCGTGTCCTGCGGGAAGATGCCGCCATTGCAGTAGTAGGGGAACTCGTAGGCGCCGTAGCTCTGGAAGTTGTAGGCGTCCGGCACATCCTCGAGATTGCAGGGGATGCCCCAGTAGAAGCCGGTGTAGTCGCCGTTCTGCGGATCGATGTACTTCACGGTCTTGCCCTGGGCGCTGTCGACGTACTGGGCCGCGGCCAGGTCGTTCCACAGTTGCTGCATGACCTCCCGCGCGCCCCGCCGGATCCCGGTGTCCTGCTCCAGGCCGTCGGCGATACCGAAGAGCACGGCGTTCTCCTGGATCAGCGGATTGCCGTAATCATGGCGCTTGCCGTCCTGGCCGATCCACCAGAGGTAGCGGCCCTTGGCGGCGTCGTAGAACTGCCGGTTGTACTCCTGACGCAGGCGCACGGCCTGCTGTCGGTAGCGCTGCGCCAGTTCCGCCTCGCCCGTGTCCGCCAGCATCCGGGCGACGCCGAGCAGCGACTTGTAGGCCTGCCCGTTGACCAGGGCGTTTTTCCAGCCGGAGCTGATGGTGTCGTAGCCGGTGTCACCGAACTGGTTGTTGCCGTTGCCATCACGGAAGGTCTCGATCAGCCCGTCCTGGTCGAGGTCGCGTGCGGTCAGGTAGTTGACGGCCTTGATCAGGACGTCGCGATTGGCGGTGACGAACTGCCGGTCGCCGGTGCTGAGATAGTAGTCGGTGGCCGCATTGAGCACGCCCGGATTGGCGTCCGCGGAGATATTGCCAGTCTGCAGGACGTAGTCGAGCGAGCCATCGGGGTTCTGGCGCTGGTTGAGCCAGAACTCGAGGGTCCGGCGGGCGATCCGCTGCAGGTTGATACCCATGATCGTCGCCTTGTCGCCCATCCCTGCCAGCCACTGCAAGTTGCGGTCCATGTTCACCGATACGGGATCGGAGATGACGTTGTTGCCCGTGATGCCGCCCGGCGAGCCGAGCCAGCCGGAGCCGTCCTCCTGGGCCTTCATATAGGGCGTGATCTGGATCAGCGAGATCAGCCCGCGCCGGATCCGGGCCCAGGCGGCGTCGGTGAGGTCGGTGCTGGGCTTCTCCAGCCGGGCCGGGGCGAAGACGATTCGCCGCGTCGAGGTCGCGCCGCCCAGCACGCCGATGCGCAGATCGAGGCGCTTATGCAGCCGGCTCCCGGTGAAGAGCCCGTCCAGGCGCTCGTCGGCCCCGGCGTTGCTCAGCCGCAACTGCCCCATATCGAGGGCGCTGATGATGAGTGGCGCCTTGACTGCACCCTCGCTCCCCCACTCCTCCGCCAGCACGGTCGTGCCCATGGCGCGGGGGTCGAAAGGGATCAGCAACTGCACGCTGGCGACGCATGCCGCCGCCGGCCCACTCAAGGCGAAGCTCATCCAGAGCTGCTGCCCATCGAGCCAGACCTGCCAGTCGACGGCGGTGCCAGCCAGCGGCGTCAGCGTGTAGCGGACGCGATTCGGGGTCACCGCGGACACGGCTTCGATATCGGCAGAGTCGACGCGCCCCCCGTCGGCCAGGGTGAAGAGGAGACGGATCGGCTCCTTCAGCAGGTTCGTCTTCGCCCGATCGCCACCCTCGGTATCGAGGCCAAAGATGGGCAGCGCAGCGGTGGAGGCCAGCGCCCCGAGGTTGTAGACGGTCGTGCCGTCGGGCGTCCAGTCCCGGCCCGTGTTCGAGGGCTTCGCCACGAAATTGCCGATCTGTGTCGGGGGCTCGAAGGCAACCGTACAGAAGGCGAGGCTGATAGGCGACTGCATCTCAGTACCCCCGATCTGACGTAGAGGCGCACCGGGGTTCGCTGCCGCGGTGTCCCAGACGCTCACGCGGTTGCCATAGAGGCTCGCGGCGTAGAGCAAGCCGTCGGGACCGATGGTCAGCCACACCGGGGTGTTCAGGCCACCGGCCGCACCGGCCCAGAAGCTGCTGGCCGTGCCATCGCCGCAGCGGATGTGATTGGCGTTGGTGCTCCAGAAGACCCGGCCATCCGCAGCGAACACCAGGCCCCACGGCGCGCTCCCCGCCGCCGCGGCCCAGACCGGGGCCAACGCCGCGCTGCCGCTCAGGTCCGACCGGCGCAGCGCCGGCGTCACGAAGTCCGTCAGGAAGAGCTGAGCGCCCTGCACGGCGATCTGCGTGAGCCCACCCGGCGATGCACTCGCGACGTCGGCCTTCCAGGCACCGGTCCGACCGTCAAAGCGCTTGACCCTGCCGTCGCCCTGACTGGCTACCAGCAGATCGCCCTCCAGCCAGGCCAGGCCCGTCGCCCGCGCCAGGTGCCCGGGCTGCCCCGCCGGAATGCTGATGAATGGTCCCAGGCGCCGCCCCGTTCTGGCCTCGAAACGCTCCACCGTGCCGTGCCCACCGGGAACGCCCGTGGAGACATACAAGCGCCCGTCCGTACCCTCGAGCAGAGCGTTAGGGGCCGTTAACCCAGCGGCCAGGGTGCCGAGGTGTGCCCCACTCTCGGAGTCGTAACGCTCGATCGTGCCCGAGCCGTGCATGAGGACGAGCAAGTCGGCCCCGGCCGGGGCCGCCACGGCCGCCCCAGCCAGTACCAACGCCGGCAAGGCGAGGAACGTCAGGTAGGGCTGCATGCTGAAGGTCTCCGTTCGCATCGGCCGTTGCCCTTCCGGACTAGCCCAACTTACGCACTGTGAGTCATAACATCCTGATTATCAACGATCCGATTTTTGAGTAACTACAAAGTCCGGCTGACCTGCGGCTGTGATGACGTCCTTGGCGACAGGCAGTCCGGCCAGGCTGACGATACCGAG
>CAILUI010000196.1 GCA_903837355.1 uncultured Victivallales bacterium | reverse complement strand
TCTGGACTGCCTGCCCGGTAGGTTCGGTGCTGATCGCCATAGTGACAAGCACCATAGCAGGCAACCACAAAATATCCAGAACTACAATGCAACTTATTCTACTGCAGTATATTCCATATTATTATAAAACCACCCTGCTGGCCCTCGAGGTCCGGGCTGTCCACCGGGCCGAAGGAGACGTTGGCGCGTTGCTGCAGCACCAGCCGGTCGCCGCTGAAGCGGAGGGTCCAGACCGGGCAGAAGGGGGTCAGGGGAAAGCAGAGCTTGAGCTGCAGGATGTCGGGGGCGGGCCAGCCGTAGGTGCCTGCAACCGGAACGGCGGCGCTGCGTTGGTCCAAGGGCGTGATCGAGGACCGCCAACCGCCCAGGGTCGTGGTCGAGTTCAGCCAGCGGCCATGGGCGGCGGCGAGGCGGTGCGTGCTGCCCGTATCGTCGGTCAGGCCAAAGGCGCAGGTGTCGCCACCGAGTTCGCGGCAGGTCAGCGCCGCCAAGTGGCGCGGGTTGGGGGCGAAGCGGAACGTGGCGCCAGCCAGGGTCGGCACCAACGCCGAGGTCGGGCCACCTTCAGCCCTCGGTACGTGCAGCCCGGCAAGGGCCTCGCGCAGGGCGCGCCGGGCGGCGGGGACTGGGGCCCGCGGGGTCGCCCCCAAGGCCGGCAGAAGGTGCTCCCAGACCCGATCCAGAACGGCCTGCATGTTGCCCAGGCCGGCGAGGATGGCCACCACCGCCTCTTGCTCAGGGAGCACAACACAGAACTGCCCGAAAGCGCCGTCACCCCGGACGGCGCCGTGCTGGCAGCGCCAGAACTGGTAGCCATAGCCCTGCTCCCAGTCCTTCTCGGGGCGGGGGCCGTTGTCGACCTGCCACGCCGTGGCTTCGGCAACCCAGGCTTCGGGGAGGATCTGACGTCCCCGCCAGGTGCCGCGCTGCAGGTAAAGCTGGCCGAAACGGGCGATGTCCTCGAGGCGGAGGCTCAGGCCCCAGCCGCCGATGCGGACGCCGCGCGGACTGGTCTCCCAGGCGGGTTCGGCAATACCCAAAGGCTCGAACAGCCGCGGCCGCAGGTACTCGCGCAGATCCTGCCCACTGAGCCGGGTCACGATCTCGGCGAGCAGATGCGAAGCGCCGCTGTTGTAGACGAAGTACGTCCCCGGCACGTGCTCGATGGGCTGCGCCAGGAAGGCCCGTACCCAATCGCCGTCCGCGGCCGCGGTCATGGCGCCGGTGGGGTCAGTGTGGTGGCCCGTACTCATGGAGAGAAGGTGGCGAACCCGCAGGGCGCGGAGGTGGTCCCCCGGCGTGGCCGGGGCAGCGTCCGGGAAGAGCGACAACACCGGGGTGTCCACGCTCAGCAGACCCTCGGTCACGGCCAGGCCGATGGCGGTGGAGGCGAAGCTCTTGGTCAGGCTGAAGAGCTGGTGCGGCAACGCCTCCGCGTACGGCGTCCACGCGCCTTCTACCAGCACACGACCGTGGCGCAGGAGCATGAAGCTGTGCAGCCCGCCCAGGTCACGGTCCACCGCGGCCAGGAAAGCAGCGATCCCGGCCGAGTCCACGCCCTCAGTCTCCGGGCGGCGGCGCAACAGCGCGGGCGGGGCGGTACGGGTGGGCATCGTCAGTTCCTTCACGCGAACCACTCGTTGCCGATGGTGCGGCCAAGCAGGAAGAACTTGCGCTCTGGGTACCAGAGCACGGCCCGCCCCTGGCGGACGGTGAAACTGGAATAGAGCGCCAGGTCCAGTCGGCCGCGCGTCCCCGGCAGACCCAGGCCGACACCGTCGTGGTCCATGAAGAACCGCGGTTCGCCGAACCACACCGGCTGTTCGGCACCGGGCTGGAAGATCCCCGGCAGCAGGTGGATCGGGCGCCGGTGGAAGCTGCAATCGGCCGGGCCGTAGACCCCGTAGTGGCCATCGTGATGGTGGGTGAACAGGGCGTAGCGGCCGCTGCCGGCGGTGTCGCCGCCGACATCGTAGATCGGGCAGGGCGAGAGGGGATGCGGAAGCGGCTCGCCACCGTCGCGACGCAACAAACGCCGCGGCTGCGCCCACGTCTCGCCCGCATCGGCGCTGAGCGACCAGAAGGGGCTCCCCGACGCCGTACGCATAACCACGAAGAGCCGGCCGTCAGGGAGTTTGACGATGGCTGGTTCCTGGCAGGCACTGGTCTCCGGGTGCCCCGGAAACGGTACCGCCAGCGCCTGCTCGTTGGCCGCAAACCAGCGGATCCGCAGATCCCCCGGGGCGGGGTCGTCATCGACATTCTCGAAACGCATGAACTCGACGCGCGCATCGTGCGAACGCCAATCCTGGGTGGGATTCGTGCGCACGGCATTGCTGGTCCAGCGGGTGAACCCGGCCAGGTACTTGCCCTCGGCGCCGAGGCGCAGCGGCTTCTGCCAGCACAGCATGTTGGGCGGCATGCTGGGGTCGGGGTTGTCGTTGCAACTGCGGGCCACGGGCACCTTGGCGGGGGCGGACCAGGTCTGTCCGGCGTCGTCGCTGCAAATGCCGTGTACCCAACCGGTATGGTGGTAGAAGGTATCGTGCCTGCCGATGTGCTGGTTGTAGAGCACGTAGATGCGACCGGAGCGGCTGACCAGCGGGTAACCCCAACTCGCCATGTGCCCCTGGCCGGCCTTCTGCGGACCGGCAATGATGCGCGGCCGACTCCAAGTGACGCCCTCGTCGGTGCTGCGCGCCAAGGCGATATGCTGGTCGGCCGGCAAGTCCGGCGAATAGCACTCCATCGAGCTCTGTGTCCACACCGCCAGCAGCGAGCCATCCGGCCCGTCGAAGACCAGGAAGTGCTCGTTGCCGGTGTCACTGACCTGTTCGCCGTTGACCTCGGGCACGAAGACGACGTAGTCCGGGCGCGTCATGTGCAACTGCCCGGCGAGGCGTGCCTTGAGCTCGGCCGCGCTGGCGATCAGGGGCGGTTCGACCCGGGCCTGCGGCGGAGCGGCGGGCGCGATCAGGCCGCGCCGGGCAGGAACGGCCGGGGCTGGGGTGCTGTTCTCGACGGCCATCGGGGCCTCGCTTTCGCCGTAAACGCACTCAGGCGTTACTCTCCAGCCGGTGTTCGGTACGGGAGAGGATGTCCTGCTGGACGCTGCGATCCAGGTGCACATAGGTGGCCGAGAAGCCGCTGACGCGCACCACCAGGCTCGCGTACTGCTCCGGGTTGCCCATGGCGTCGCGCAGAACGCGACTGTCGGTAGTGTTGAACTGCAGCTCCTGGCCACCGAGCTCGAAGCAGGTCCGGATCAGGGCCGCCAGGCGCCGCAGCCCGGCAGCGCCGGCAAGGGCACTGGGGTCCAGCTTCATGTTGACGACGTTGCCGCCGACGGCGAGGTGGTAGGGGATCCGGCCCAGGGAACGGATGGCGGCCGTGGGACCGTGGACGTCGCGACCGAACGTGGGGCTTGAGGCGTCGGAGATGGGGGTCCCGGCCTTGCGGCCGTCGGGGGTGGCCCCGAGTTCGTGTCCCCCGGCGATGTTCTGCACGTTGGAGCCCATCAGCATGAAGTAGTGACCGCCCTCGGGCGTGCGGTGGCGGCGATACTCGGCGGCCAGGTCGACCACCACCCGCGCGGCCAGGCTGTCGACCGCCTCGATGTCGTTGCCGAACTTCGGGGCGCCACGCAGGAGCAGTTGCCGCTGGGCTTCGCACCCGACGAAGTCTGCCCGCAGCATAGCCCGCACCTCGTCCAGACTGAAGCGCTGCTCCTCATAGACGAACTGCCGCAGCGCAGCCAGGCTGTCGGCGATCGAGGCGATACCCATGGAACCGAAGCCGAAGCAGCCGGGGTAGCGGGCGCCGCCGTCGTTGACGTCCCGACCGCGTGCCATGCAGTCCGACACCAGGGCGCTGAGCAGCGGCGCCGTGAACTCCTCGGCACGCTCGAAGTGGGGACGCTGACCGCTGTCGGCCGCGGCAATGAGCTGACGGATCTGCAGGTGCGCGTGGGTGATGAAGGCCTGATAGAAGTCCTCAAAGGTCGCCGGTTCGCCGGTGTCCGGGCCGACCTGCTTGCCGGAGAGGCTGTCGACGCCGCGGAAGAGGGCCAGGTTGAGGGCGTGGAGCGGGTTGGCGCGGCCATCGGCCCAGGGGCCTTGTTTGCCCTGGATCTGCGTCTCGATGCAGCCCACGCAGCAGTAGTCACGGGCATCCTCGAGGGGGTAGCCGTGCTCGACCAGCCCGCGGATGATAAGGGTTTCGTTGGTCACCGCAGGATAGCCAATACCGGTACGGATGACCTCGGCGCACTTCTCGATGAAGGCGTCCGGCGTGCCCGCGTGCAGACGCGCCGTGCAGTTGCCGCCGGGGCGCCCGATGCGCTTGCAGGCTTCCAGAATGTGGTACGAGAGCGGGTTGGTGGCGTCGGCGCCGTCCGCGGGTCGAGTCCCGGCGACAACGATGTTCTGAACGTCCTCGTCGATGGTGATCTTGGCGAAAAGGTGGTCGAGCAGCGCCTGGGCCTCGTCTGCGGTCAGGCGTCCGGCCTCAAGGTCGGCCTGGTAGAAGGGGTACAGGTACTGATCCAACCGGCCAAGAGCCATGGCCGCCCGGTCGTCGAGCTGCATCATACAGTGGTACAGGTAGACCACCTGCAGGGCTTCCCAAAAGGTCGCCGGAGCCGCGTCGGCAAGGCGCTCCAGCATCGCCGCCTGGTAACGCAGCAGCGACCCCTGATCGGGGAACTCCTGGGCGGCCAGGGACAACGGACGGACCCAGCGCCGCAGGTGCTCGGAGGCGCCGTCGAGCGCCACGAGCACGGACTCCAGAAAAACCTGACCCTTTGCATCCTGTTGGGGAAGGTGCGCGCGGACGCGGTCACGCAGGCCGCCGAAACCCAGCCGCAGAAGCAGCGCGTAGTCGCCCGCATGGTGGTTGGCGTGCGAGTGGAAACCGCGCTCGCCGACCCGGTCAACCACGGCCTGGGCCGCGGTCAGACGCGCCTCGCTGTACGTGCCCTCGGCGACCCAGCGGCCGAGGTTGCCGATGCCGACCAGCAACTCGCCCGGCATCACCGGCAAGGGGCCGTGCGCCAGAACGGCATTGAGCGCCAGCGCCCGGCGCCGGGTCATGGGCTGACCCTCCGTCGCCGTCAGCGCCTCGGCACGCCAAACCACGGCCCCGCGTTGCCAGCGTCGCGACGTGGCATACTCGCGCCAAGCCTTGGCGACCCCCAGATGGTCCAGACAACCCGCCGGAAACATAAGCAGGACTCCCGTCCGAGCACGGCACCGATACGCCCTCACTGCCCCGCCCGCCGACACTGAGCGCCGATGGCCACCGGTAGGCGCAGCGACTGCCCATACCATAGTGCCGCGAAACCCGGTGCGGCAGCCCCAAATTTCGCGAAAGCGCTAGGGCGGGCAGCGCCGCTTTCGCGAAAACGTGGCAGGCCCGGTGACGACGTCGGTTTCGCGAAAACACCAGGGCGGGCAGCGCCGCTTTCGCGAAAACGTGGCAGGTCCGGTGACGACGTCGGTTTCGCGAAAACACCAGGGCGGGCAGCGCCGCTTTCGCGAAAACGTGGCAGGTCCGGTGACGACGTCGGTTTCGCGAAAACACGGCTGACTTGCGCACACGGTTTCGCGAAAACACCAGGGAGCGCAGCCGCGGTTTCGCGAAAACCTGGCCGGCCGCCGGACGACGACGGTTTCGCGAAAATGGTAGCGGGGGGCTGCTCGGGTTTCGTGAAGATGCAGGGAGTGGGTGGGTGTGCGATCGCGGCGCTGGCTGGGTCTGCGGCTGATGCTATGTTGGGGGACCTGAGCGGCGGTCGTATCGGCAGAGGACATCCTTAGAGGAGCACGTACTGATGAGCGCCCGTTACACGTTTCACCTCATCGCCAATGCCCATTTGGATCCGGTCTGGCTCTGGGACTGGCGCGAAGGTCTCAATGAAGGCATCATTACGTCGCGTACTATTCTGGACCTGATGGACGAGATGCCGGAGTTGACCTGCATCCGCGGCGAGGCCTTGGTCTACCGCCACATCGAAGAGAACGATCCGGAGACCTTCGCGCGCATCTGCCAGCGCGTCGCCGAGGGGCGCTGGGACGTGGTCGGCGGCACGTATGTGCAGCCGGACACCAACCTGACGGGTACGGAAACCTTCTGCCGGCACTTCGCCCGTTCGCAGGCGTACTTCCGTTCGCGTTTCGGGCGCGCGGCGGAGATTGCCTGGGCGGCGGACTCGTTCGGCCACAGCGCCGGGCTGCCGGATATTCTGGTAGCCGCGGGCATGACGGGCTTCTCCTGCACGCGGCCTGGGGCAGGCCAGGTCGCACTCGCCAAGCCGGCCTTCTGGTGGGAGGGCTCCGGCGGTGGGCGCGTACTGGCGTATCGGCCGCAGGCGGGCTGGTACGGCTGCGAGCGCGACGAGATGACGCGCAAGCTCGACGGTTTGCTGGCCGCGGCGGACCAGGGCGACCTGCACCACGTCGGCGCTTACTACGGCCTGGGCAACCACGGCGGCGGTCCGACGCGCCGCATCCTGCGCGAAATCGCGGCCTGGGCGAGCGCCCACCCGGAGGTGGACGTCGTCCATTCCGGCCTGCATCGCTTCTTCGCCGCTCTGCGCCAGGAGGTTGGCGAGAAAGGCGGCGAGGGGTTCCTGCCGGTGCACCGTGGCGAGCTGAACTACTGCCTGCGCGGCTGCTACGTCTCGGTGGCCAAGCTGAAGTACGCCTTCCGGAAGACCGAGGTCGCCGTGAGCCGCGCCGAAGCCGCCGACAGTGCCATCGCAGCCGCCTTGGGGCAATCTCCAGCCGCCCTCGATCAGGCCTGGGACTCGTTGCTGCTCAATTCCTTCCATGATATCCTTCCGGGCTCATCGATGGAGCGCGCCTGCGACGAGCAGATCGCCTGGCTGGGCCTGGCGCGCCAACACGCCCTGGCCGCCGAGAACCACGCCTTGAACCAGCTCATGCGGCGGGTAGACACGAGCCGCTTCCGTGACCCCGAGGGCGATCACCCCGGTTCGGCGGTGTTACTGGTCTGGAACCCGCATCCATGGGAGTACACGGGCCCCGTCGAGCTCGAGGCCTCCTTGGACTACCGGCCGATCTGGCCCTACCGCGGCCGCACGGCGGAGCTGCCGGTGGCGGTGCGCGGCCCGGCTGGCGACCTGTTGCCGGCCCAAGTCGTGGAGACGGAACACACGGCGATGCCGGACTTCCCCTGGCGCAAGCGCGTGGTGGTTCCCATGACCCTGCCGGCCCTGGGTTGGACGGTCATGGAACTCGCCTGGGAGGAGGGTACCCCGCTGCTCTCGCGGGCGGATTCCGCGACGGCCGCGCGCCGCCTCAGCGACGGCAGCATCGGTAACGGCATCTTCACGGTCGAGGCCGCTCCCGGCGACGCCGGGGTACGCCTCTGCCGCGACGGCAAGCCGCTGTTTGTCGGCGCCGGCCTGGGCGTGGTGACGGTGGATGATCAGTGGGGCTCCTGGGGCGGCATGGGCGAGGAGCCGGCGTCGCTGGACCTGTCGACCGTGCGCCACACCTGGTCGGTGACGGACCGTGCGGTTCTGGAAGCCGGGCCGGAGCGCGCCGTGCTGGTCGTACGTCTGACCGGCGGCAGTTCGCGCCTTGACCTGCGTTTCATGCTCTACCACTCGCAGCCGACGGTCGAGGTCTCGGCCCGGCTCTTCCTGGATGAGCGTTCAGCCCGCGTCAAGCTCTGCCTGCCGGCGGGCGGCGACCGCGCCGTGTTCGAGGTCCCCGGCGGCGAGGCCGAACGCGGCCCGGCCGGCGAGGTCCCCGGCGGCCGCTGGGTGCGGCTGCAGACGCCGCACGGCGCCCTCGGTTTCGCCAGCGATGCTTTGTACGGCTTCGACCTGAAAGACGGCGTGCTACGGGCCAGCGTGGCCCGGGCCAGCCGCTATGCCAACGACACCTTTACGCCGCCGGAGGCCGATCCGTGGCGGCCGGTGGTCGACAACGGCGAGCTCGTCTTCCGTTTCCTGCTAACCTCGGGGAACGAGGCGGAGAAGGACCTGCCGCGCCTGGCCCGCGAGCTGGAAATGACGCCCTTCACCGCCTGCGTACCCGCCAAGCCTGGCGAGCTGCCGCGGCAGGGCTCGCTGCTCGAGGTGCGCCCAGCGGGGCTGCAGCTCCTGGCGCTGAAGCCGGCCGAGGACGGCGACGGCTGGGTGTTGCGCGTGCGCGAAACCTCCGGGAAGGCCGTCCAGGCCGCCGTTACCTGGTGTGGCCGCGAGCTCTGCCTGGGCACCGTTGCGGCACACGGCATCGCCTCCTGGCGCCTGCGCACCCTGGCCGGCGGCTGGTCGGTCGCTGCCGTCAACACCCAGGAGCGCTGAACGCTCAGCCTTTGAGGACACCGAGCGGCCGGAGTTTGACCAGCGTCTGGACCAGGTCCTGCTGGGCAGCGATGACCGTCTCGATGTCCTTATAGGCCAGCGGGGCCTCTTCGAGGTCGTAGAGTCCGGCGCCGGCTTTGGCTTTGCCGCGTCCGAACTTGGCCTTGAGGGGCTTCCAGCCCGCGAAGACGATGCCCGCCATGGCCTGGTCGCAGGCCTCCTTGCTGAGCGAGCGGCAGGCCTCCTGGCGGCCCATGGTGCGGCCGGCGCCGTGCGAGCAGGACATGAAGGACTCCGGGTTACCGAGGCCGGCGACGATGTAGGACGGCGTGCCCATGCTGCCGGGGATGATGCCGGTCTCGCCGGGCTTGGCCGAGGTAGCGCCCTTGCGGTGGATCCAGACCTCACGGTCGAAGTGGCGCTCGCGGGCGGCGTAGTTGTGGTGGATGTTGACCTCGCGGCGGAACTGGACGTCGTTGCACAGATAGGCCACCTCGCGCTGGAACGCCGCCATGATGCGGCGGCGGTTCTCGCGGGCGTAGTCGAGGGCGAAGTTCATGTCCCGGATGTAGGCCTGGCCCGGGTCGGACTCGGCCTGCAGGTAGGCGAGCTGCGGGTCCGGCAGGACGATGCCCTGCTGCTCGTTCAGGCGGAGCGCCAGCTTGTGGTAGTGCTCGGCGATGCGGTAGCCGAGGTTGCGCGAGCCGCTGTGGATCATCAGCCAGACGACGCCATCGTCGCCCTGCTGCAGCTCGATGAAGTGGTTGCCGCCGCCGAGGGTGCCGAGGTTGCAGTAGGCGAGGTTCCAGCAGTGGGCGTCGACGCCACCGGGACGGTCGTCAGCGCGCGCGTCCAGACCCTCCCACGGCTGCCGTTCGCCGTGCGCGTGGCCTTCGCCGACGGGCACGGCGCGTCTGACCCCATGCAGGATCTGGCGCACCAGCTCCGGCGTGGCCGCGCTGACCGGGAGGTCGGTCTGCACGGCACCCATGCCGCAGCCGATGTCCACGCCGACTGCATTCGGGATGACGGCGTCCGGGCAGGCAATGACGCCGCCGATAGGCATGCCGTAGCCGACGTGGCAGTCCGGCATCAGCGCCACCTGCCGGAACAGCACCGGAAGCGCGGCCAGGTTCGCCGCCTGCTGCAGCGCCCCGGCGTCGACCGTCTCACACCACGATTTCACCGGCAGCCGGCCCAGGTCGTTGTTGGTCCATTTCATCGTCTGTTTCCTTCTTCCTGGCGGGTTAGCGCCGTGGCGAAATAGCATTCTGAAGGCAGGGTGGTAGAAGGGCCGTCGTGCTGAGGCTGATCCTGACGGTCCGGTCCTCTGCCTGCACCACCTCGACGGCGAGGGGCAGGAACTGCCGGATGATGTGTAGGTTCGTCTCGGTGTGCGGGGTCAGCGGCAGGGTGCGGAACTCGCCGCCGCCGGCCAGTGCGAGCGGTAGCAGGAGTTGGTCAGCCAGGTGCCGGCCCACGGGCGCGCTGCTGCGGGAGTACTCCGCCACCTCCGCCGCCACGCGCTTCGCCACGGTTTCGGCCTGCACGCCGATCTCGCCGAAGCCGGTGAAGATCTCGGTGTGGCCCTGGTCGTCGGTGAGGGCGGCGTAGACCGTGTTGCCGGGGCCCGGCGAATCGGTGACGCGCACAGAGCGGACCTCGGCGTCGCTCCAGTTCAGGCGGAAGCGCAGAGTCTCCGCCTCCCGCTCGGCGATGTGCAGCGGGATCTTCGACACCGTGGCGACGATCTCGCGGTGCACGCTGGCGCCGCGCTGCAGCAGCGCCAGCCGCTGCCAGGCTCGGACGGGCTCAACGTGGATGATGATGC
This sequence comes from uncultured Victivallales bacterium, assembly GCA_903837355.1. Classification (GTDB taxonomy): domain Bacteria; phylum Verrucomicrobiota; class Lentisphaeria; order Oligosphaerales; family JAFGRS01; genus CAILUI01. The sequence continues at coordinate 23,143 of CAILUI010000196.1, read as the reverse complement.
GCCCGCCCCCCGCCGGGTAGAAGCCATGGCGCTCGAGGCGGGCCGTCACCGACGCCCCCAAGCGGCGCAACGTCGCCAGGAAGACGCGGTCGAGGAACTCGAAGGGCGGCGCCATGGGGTTGTGTGTGCCGCCCTCCAGCGTCACCTGCGATGGGCCGTCGGCCAGCAGCAGGGCCGGCAGCACCGTCTGCAGGACCAGCGCACAGCTCCCGGCGGTGCCGATGGCGAAATGGTACTGCCCGGCGCGCACCTGCCGCGGCCGGAAGACCAGGCGCGCCGAGCCCATCTCGGCGCCTTCGAGTTCAGCCCCGCCGACCGCCGCTGCCGCCTGCACCGCCGTGAGGTGCTGCCGCAGCAGCCCCGGCTTGGGTCGGCCGGCGCGGATGTTCCCGATGGTCACCCCGGCGCCGGTGACCAGGGACAGGGCCAGCGACGTGCGCAGAATCTGCCCGCCGCCTTCACCGTAACTGCCGTCAATCTCATGCATCGATCACTCTCCAGACCGCCTCCCGTTGCGACAATCGGTGGCGAAACCAGCAACCCCTGACGGGGCTCTTGCTCTACCTGCTGAGCTACGGCTCACGCCGACGGGATTCGAACCCGTGACACAGTGTAGTTCCGCCGGCATTCGCAACGGGCCTAGAAGCCTCTGTACCCTACCCCCGGGTGGCGACAATCGGTTGCGGGAGGTAAGCGCCGCCGCGGCATGCCGCTTGAGCGCTACCGGACTCGAACCGGTGATAACCATGTACTCCCGCCGGCATTCGCGCACCCGGCCAACCGCGTTTCCTCCCGTCGCTCATGCGGCGCCGGCCACGTGCACCTGCACCGCCTCGATCTGCCGTACCCACCAGTCCGGCTCGACGCCGCCTCGGGAGACGGCCGCGATCAGGTCGAACACCTGGTCGCTGAAGCCAGCGACGTGCCGTACATCGCTGCCCGGCTTGGCCTGGGCGTCAGCGCCGGGCTGCACGTCGACACAGACCATCCGTGCCTGCGGGCTGCGGCGCTTGAAGTCGGCCCACTCCCGCATCGTGGCCGTCGGCACGCCGGTAGTGACCACCGTATCCACCCATGACTGGTTGTCGGAAACATAGACGACCAGGTCGCCGGTCGCGTGGCGCGCGTTCAGATGCCGCAGCGGCGCTGAGCAGTTGGTGCCCCCGGCGGGCAGCCGTGCCAGCCGCGCAGCGTTGGTCAGCACCGAGTCGCGCGGGTTCAGGGCGCACGGCACCACCGTCTCCGTGAACGGCAGAACCTCCGTGCCGGGGTTCCGCCGCAGCAGCGCCGCCGCCACCAGCGCGGCAATGTCGACGCACTGCACTGTCGAGGTCGCCCCCTGGCGCCTGCCGGTGACCGGCGAGCGCATCGAGCCCGATACATCCGGGAAGACATAGACCTTGCCGGCGGTCTCGGGCACGTTGTCCAAGGCTGCATCCAGCGCCTCCTGCAAGGCCTCGCGGAGCTCGGGCGGCAGGCCGTCGGCCGCGTTCCGGTAGGCGCAGAGCAGTTGGTAGGGGAAGACCCGGGCCCGGCGGACTTCGCTCGGGTTCCGCAGCTTGGCTGCCGCTGCGCGCACCGCCTCCGGGTCGTCGAAGACCCCGTGCCGGAGGAACGTGTTCAGGTTCTGGCGCAGGGCCTGCCATGAGACCTGGCGGGCGACGGCTGCCCACTCGCTGCGGCTCAGCTCCAGTGAGGTCAGGTACTGGAACGGCACATTCGGAACCGCGGGCCGCGCCGTGGCCGGTGCCGTCCTGAAGGCCTCGTAGGCGCGGACGCTCGGCGGCAGCACGGCCGCGTCATGCGGCTGACCCAGGAGGTAACCGTAGAACGCCTGGCGCGTCGGCGAGGCCGGGCGCGGGTGGACCATCCGTACGATGTCCGCCAGGGAGGGCGACTCGCCCACCGCCGCACGGAACAGCGCCTCCTCGTCACGCTGCTCCAACCAGCCCAGTACCAACCGCTTCGGGCGCGATCCCAGGCTCTTCCGGCCGACGACCCCGGAGCGGATGATCTGCACGACGTTGCGCAGCATGCGCGGCGAGTCGATGACGCGCTCGAAGACGGGCGGCAGGAGGTCCGGCGCCCGTACCGCCAGGACGGCGCACAGCAACGCCGGCAGGTCCTTCATGAAGCCCCGCTCGCGGGCATGGATGGCCGCCTTGGCGACGAACTCCGGTGACACCTGGGCGCAGAGCCCCAGCACCGCGGCGAGTTGATCCTGCGCCGAGGCGTAGAACGTGTCGTTCAGGCAACCGGTCGCGGCGTACTGCGCCAGCGCCTGCTCCGGGGTGAGCCGGTAGGCCGGCGCGCTGTGGGCGTTCCGCGTGTCCGTGCCCGGCAGCAGCACGCCCGGTGCCGAACCGAAGAGCTTCCTGTTTGCCATCTTCATGACTCCTGCGTCGCCGCGCCCGCCGCCGGGTTAGTCTCTCTGGCGGTCCGACCGCGACGGGCAGACTCCTATATGCAGGCTCTGTGCCAACTGCCGTGCGCCTGCATCGTAATAGACATAACAACATGGTGTATATATATTTCCGAGTACATAAGTGTCACTTTCTGGCGGCGCTCTCCGGGCGGAACATGGGGTTCAGTGCTAGACTATAGGATAATGATATAGACAGATTAATCGTAATGATGGTGGGCTGGGGTCCATCGTCAGGGCGGTTTCCGGACACCCGATACGGCGGAAGTCCTGCGCTACGGCAGGACGTACCGGCGCTGGAGCGCGAGCGTTCACGGGGGCTCAGCCCACCGCGAGCTTCCGGTTTCACAGCAGGAGGTCCTATCGTGAAGCGCATCGCCATCGGGTTACTGGGGCCGACTTTGGACAACGGCTTCGGGCCGGAGCGCTGGAACAAGTGGCGGCCCTCGGTGGCGCTCTGCCAGCAGGATGACCTGGCGTTCGATCGTTTCGAGTTGCTGCATCAGCTTAACTTCAGCAAGCTTGCCAAGCTGGTCTGCGAGGATGTTCGGGTGGCCTCGCCGGAGACGGCCATCCAGCTGCATGAAGTCCGGATGCGGGACCCGTGGGACTTTGAGGAGGTGTACGGGGCGCTGTATGACTTTGCGCACGTCTATCCTTTCGATCCCGAGCGCGAGGAGTACTACGTCCACATCACCACCGGCACGCACGTGGCGCAGATCTGTCTGTTCCTGCTGGTGGAAGCGCACCACATACCGGCCCGGCTGATCCAGACGCGGCCCGCCAAGCGGGCGGCGGAAGGGTACCGCGGCGGCACCTCGGTGATCGACCTTGATCTGTCGAAGTACGACAAGCTTGCGGCGCGTTTCGAGAGGGCGGTCGCCGACGATCTCTCCTTCCTCAAATCGGGCATCGCGACGCGGAGTCCGCAGTTCAACCGGCTGATCGAGCAGATCGAGCGGGTGGCGCTGCGGTCGGTCGAGCCGGTGTTGCTCACCGGGCCCACGGGGTCCGGCAAGTCGCGCCTGGCTCGTCGGCTGTACGAGCTGAAGAAGGTCCGCGGCCTGCTGCAGGAGGCCGCGCCCTTCGTGGAGGTCAACTGTGCCACGCTGCGGGGCGACACAGCCATGTCGACGCTGTTCGGGCACCGGAAAGGTGCCTTCACCGGCGCGGTGCAGGATCGCGAGGGGCTGCTACGGAGCGCCGCCGGCGGCCTGCTCTTCCTGGACGAGATTGGCGAGCTTGGGCTCGACGAACAGGCGTTGCTGCTGCGCGCCATCGAGGAGAGGCGTTTCTTTCCGCTGGGCGCCGACGCCGAGGTCGAGAGCGACTTCCAGCTCGTCTGTGGCAGCAACCGCGACTTGCGGGAGGCGGTTGCGGCGGGACGCTTCCGCGCGGATCTGCTGGCGCGCATTCAGCTTTGGACCTTCCGTCTGCCGGGCTTGCGGGAGCGGCCCGAGGACATCGAGCCCAACCTCGACTACGAACTCGACCGCTTCGCGCAGCGTTCAGGGCGTCGGGTGACTTTCAACAAGGATGCACGGGCGTGCTTTCTGGCCTTTGCGGATTCCGCCGGAGCGCTGTGGCAGGCCAACTTCCGCGATCTCAACAGCGCCGTGGTGCGCATGGCGACGCTGGCCCCCGGAGGGCGCATCGGCAGCGCCACGGTGGCGGAGGAGATTGAGCGTCTGCGCGAGGGCTGGGGGCGGCCGGGGGCGGCGGCCGGCACAGCCGACGCGGACACGGCGTTGCTGACAGGGCTGCTGGGCGCGGAGGGGGTCGCAGCCCTGGACCGCTTCGACCGTCTGCAGTTGGCGGGCGTGGTGCGCGTATGCCGGAACAGCCCCTCGCTGTCGGCGGCCGGGCGCGAGCTGTTTGCGGCGTCGCGCCTGCAGAAGGCGACGGCGAACGACGCCGACCGGTTGCGCAAGTACCTGGCCCGCTTCAGCCTGGCCTGGGGCGCGGTACGGGCCGAACGCGGACCGTAAAGGCCTCTGTGCTGTCCGTCACGCCTGTGCCGAGCTCAGTCGTCCTCGATGACGTCGCGCGGCAGGTCGTTGACGAGCTGGGTGAGTTCATCGAACTTGAAGTCGATGTCCATCACGGCGACCATTTTTCCCGCCGCATCGCGGATGGGCTCGGCGAAGGTCATGATCGGCTTACCGGTGAAGCGTGAGAAGAAGAGGTCAGAGGCGAACGAGGTGCCGCTGCTGAGCACCTCCTGGAACCAGTCGTGATCGGAGAAGTTCTCTGTCAGCAAGGAGCGGAAAAGGCCCTTCTCGCCGCGCTGGGTGTGAACCTGGCTCAGGCGGCGTCCATCCATATCCGTGAGGGCCAGGAGCTGGATGGCGGGTTCGGCTTTCACCACCTCGCGCAGGAAGCGCTCCATGCGCCGGGGTTCCATGCGCAGCACATCCGGGGCGGCGCTGATGCGTTCGGCGAGGATCTTGCCCTTGTGCTGGGCCGCTTTCTTGAACTTCTGGAACTCGCTCTCGAACAGGCTGGGGACGTGGCGCTTGGCCTGGGCCAGCATCTCGTCGGTACTGATGCCGGTGGTGCGGCCTTGCGCGTACTGCTCGATGACCCAGTCGTTGATCCGGCGCACCCCGGGATGGCGTTTGCTGATGGGATCGAACTCGTGGTCGTGGGCGATCCGCTGGGCGTACTCATTGAGCCAGTGGGCGATGCCGGCCATGCCGGACTTGTCGGTGATGCCGACCTGCACCGGCCGGTTGAGCAGCGTCTGCGTGTCGAAGATGTTGTAGATCTCTTCGTTCTTCAGCACGCCATCGATATGGATGCCGGCACGGGTGGTGTTGAACTCGCTGCCCACGAAGGGGTAGTTGTCGGGCAACTCGGCGTGGACCTCGCGGCGGTAGTACTCGGCGATCTCGGTAATGACGGTGGTGTCGATGCCGCAGGCGTCGCCCTGCAGTCCGATGTACTCGATGATGGCGCCCTCCAGCGGCGGGTTGCCGGTGCGCTCACCGAAGCCCAGCAGCGAGGCATTGAGGCTGCTGATGCCGTACAGCCAGGCCGTGGCCGCATTCGCATGCACCTTATGGAAGTCGTTATGGCCATGCCACTCCAGCAGGTGGGCCGGCACGCCCACTTCGCGCCGGAAGGCCCGGGCCAGCTTGGGCACGCTGCGCGGCAAGGAGGCGCCGGGGAAACTCAGCCCGTAGCCCATGGTGTCACAGAGGCGGATCTTGATCGGGATACCGCTCTCCTGACTCAGCTTCATGAGTTCCTCGGCAAAGGGCAGGCAGAAGCCGTAGATGTCGGCGCGGGTCACATCCTCGAAATGGCAGCGCGGGATGATGCCCACCGCGAGCGCCTCCTTGACCACCGCCAGGTACTCGTCCATCACTTTGCGCCGCGACTTGCGCAGTTTGAGGAAGATGTGGTAGTCCGAGACGCTGGTCAGGATACCCGTCTCCTTGAGGCCGATGGCCTTCACCAGCTTGAAGTCCTCGGCATTGGCGCGGATCCAGCCGGTGACCTCGGGGTAGTCATAGTTGAGCGCCAGACACCCCTCGAGGGCCTCGCGATCGCGCGTGCTGTACACAAAGAACTCGCACTGGCGGACGATACCGCGCGGGCCGCCCAGCCGGTGCATGAGTCGGTAGAGGTCGACAATGTGCTCGGGCTTGTAGGGCGGCCGCGCCTGCTGGCCGTCGCGGAAGGTGGTGTCAGTGATCCAGATCTCCTCGGCCGGATCGGGCACCTCGACCACGCCGTCAAAGATGATCTTGGGAATGCTCGTATACGGGAACTGCTCGCGCAGCAGGTTCGCTTCTTTGACGTCGTCCAAAGCGAACCCGCGGGCATAGGTGGTCTGCGGCTTGAAGTTCCATTTGCTCATGGTGTCAGCCCTCATCCAATGACCCTGTCCTGAGACGACCATCATCGCTGAGCATTACTATCGCCTGGAAGCGACACGAATCAACTGTCAGAACACGAAATCAGCGGCGGCGTGCCTGCCGATGTGTGATTTGTGTTCTGATAAGTTGATTATTATCATTGGAGCAGGACCATGGCGACGTACTCCTGACGCGCCCCGATGGAGGGTCGGCGCGGCCCTGTCCAGCCGGATCGCCGCCGCATCTCTGTCCAGCAGGGGTGACCGAGACGGCTGTGCCCGGCCTCGGGCGGGGCGCCCGAGCGGCGGCGCGTCGGGTCGGTGGAACCGCCTCTGTGCTTGCCCTCCAGGATGCGGCAACTGCGCCACGCGCTTGGAGGGCAAGAGCAGGCCGCCCGTGGGCGGCCGGATCGCCGCCGCACCCCCGCCCGCGGGGGTGCGTGGGACAGCCATCGCCGCGCTTGCCGGCGCCTTGGGTCCGGCCCGATGCAGGCTATGTTACGCGCTTTGCCGGGCGCCCAATAGAGCGGCGCCTGGTGTCGTCTTATGGAAGGGCACCTGCGCCGCACGGTCTGGCGGTTGCGGGGATCAGGAGTCGGGCCTGTCCCGGCGGCCGGCGCTCGGGCGCTGGTGGTCAAGGAGTTCAGCGTCCATGAGTGTTGATGTCAAGCAGATCGGCGAGCGCGTGACGCAGGAGAGCGCGCTGCTGGCGCAGGTGCGCACCGAGATCGGCCGGGTGATTGTCGGCCAGGGCGAGCTGGTGGACCGTCTGCTGCTGGCCCTGCTCTGCAACCACCACGTGCTGATCGAGGGCGTCCCGGGGTTGGCCAAGACGCTGACGGTGACGACGCTGTCGCGCTGTATCCAGACCAGCTTCCGGCGCATCCAGTTCACGCCGGACCTGCTGCCGGCCGACGTCATCGGCACGCAGATCTACAATCCTAAGAGCGGCGAGTTCACGACCCGTAAAGGCCCCATCTTCGCCAATCTGATCCTGGCGGACGAGATCAACCGGGCCCCGGCCAAGGTGCAGAGCGCCCTGCTCGAAGCCATGCAGGAACGGCAGGTCACCATCGGCGAGCAGACCTTCCGCCTCGACGATCCCTTCATGGTGCTGGCCACCCAGAACCCGGTCGAGCAGGAGGGCACCTACCCGCTGCCCGAGGCGCAGGTGGACCGCTTCATGTTCAAGCTCAAGGTCACCTACCCGGCGCGCGAGGATGAGCTGAAGATTCTGCGCCGCATGGCCACCAGCGCGCCGAAGATCGAGGCGCGGGCGGTGTTGACCCCGAAGGACATTCTGCGCTTACGCACCCTGGCCGACGACATCTTCATGGACGCCAAGATCGAGGAGTACATCGTCAGCCTGGTGGAAGCCTCACGGGCTCCGGACCGCTTCAAACTGACCATGCCGGCAGCGGACTCCAAGCAGCCCGCGACACCGCTTGGACAGCTCATCCGCTACGGCGCCAGCCCGCGCGCCAGCATCTACCTGGCCATGGCCTCCAGAGGCCACGCCCTGCTCGACGGGCGCGGCTACGTCACCCCCCAGGATGTGAAGTCGGTCGCCATGGACGTCCTTCGCCACCGCGTGATCGTCACCTACGAGGCCGAGGCGGAGGAGAAGACCAGCGAAGACATCGTGCAGCGCATCCTCGACAGCATCGACGTGCCATGATTCCCAGAGACCTCGCCCGCAAGATCCGCTATATCCAGATCTACACGACCAAGGCCGTCAACGACGTCCTGGCCGGGGAGTATCATAGCGTCTTCAAGGGCCGTGGCATGGAGTTCGACGAGGTCCGCGAGTACCAGCCCGGCGACGAGGTGCGTTCGATCGACTGGAACGTGACCGCGCGCATGGGCCATCCCTATATCAAGCGCTACCGCGAGGAGCGCGAGTTGACCGTGATGTTCCTGGTGGACCTGTCGGCATCGGGCGCCTTCGGGACCGCGGGTCGGCTGAAGAACGAGGTCGCCGCGGAGTTCTGCGCCCTCCTCGCCTTCTCGGCGGTCAAGAACAATGACAAGGTTGGCCTGATCGTGTTCACCGACCAGGTCGAACTTTTCATCCCGCCGGCCAAGGGTACCAGCCATGTGCTGCGTTTGATCCGCGACCTGCTCGAGTTCCAGCCCCGGCAGACGCAGACCGACATCCGTGGAGCCCTGGAGTACTTCGGCCGGGTGATGCCGCGGCGCTGCGTCGCCTTTCTGGTTTCGGACTTCCTCGGCCAGGACTTCGACCAGCGTCTGCGCGTGCTCGGGCGCCGACACGATATCATCGCGGTGTCGGTCACCGATCCGCGCGAAGTGCGCCTGCCGGACGTGGGCCTCATCGAACTGGAGGACGCCGAGACCGGCGAGGTGGTGTTACTCGACACCTCCAGCGCCGCCGTGCGCGGCCGTTACGAGAGTTTGGGCGAGGAGCGCAGCCGCGGGCTGCGCGACGATTTCCGCAGCATGGGTGTGGACCAGATCGAGGTGATGACCGACCGGGATTACGTGCGCTCACTGGTGGCCTTCTTCCACCGCCGCGAACGGCGCTTGCGCACCTGAGACGAGGAGATCCGAAGCATGGCAGAACCGCTCAATTTCGCCTTGCCTGAAGCCCCGGCGCCGCGGCGTCGTGGGGGCCGCGCCGTGGCGGTGGGTCTGCTGCTGATCGCCGTTCTGCAACTGACGGTGGTCGGGGTGGTGCTCTGGCAGCGTGGCGGTGGCCCGTTGAGCGCGGGGGCGGGGGTGCGGCTCGGCGTGGATGCCCAGCGCGAGTTGGCGCTGAAGCTGGAGAAGCAGGGGCTGACCGAGAGTGCCGCCGACGCCTGGCAGGCCTACCTGGCTGCCAAGGGCGGTGAAGCCAGCAAGGCCAGCGAGATCTGGTACCGCATCGGGACCCTCTGGCAGGACGCGGGCAGCTACGAGAGGGCGCTGGCAGCCTACTACACCTCCGAGAGCTTCGGCAAGATGCCCAAGCTCGAGACCGAGGTCGGCCGCCGCGTCCAGGAATGCCTCGATGCCCTCGGCAAGTACGCCGCGTTACGCTATGAGTTGAAGGACCGCACCGCGGTCGGCGGCGACGCCAAGGCCGGCGACGAGGTGGTGGCCGAGATCGGGCCCCGGAAGATCACCAAGCTCGACCTCGACCGTCTGATCGAGCAGACGGTGGCCAGCCAACTCGAACGCTTCGGCCGCGGCTTGACGCCGGAAGAGCGCAGCCAACGCCAGGCGGAGATGGTCAAGCAGTTCGCCGATAACCAGCTCCGGCGGCAGGTGCTGGGGCAGTACCTGGCGCAGGAGATCCTCTGCCGTAAAGCGCGCGAGGACCGGCTCACCGACCAGCCCGAGATCCGCGCCCAACTACAGGAGGCCGAACGCAGCATCCTGGCCAGCGAACGGGTGGCGCGCGAGGTGGCCGCCAAAGTGAACGTAACGGCCGACGACGCGAAGACCTACTACGAGGCCAACAAGGAGCAGTTCAGAGAGCCGGAGCGGGCCCGCGTGGCGCACATCCAGGTGGCCGACGAGGAGAAGGCGAAGGCCTTGCTCGCCAGCCTGAACGAAGGTCAGTCCTTCGTTGAGTTGGCGCGGACCCTCAGCCAGGATCCGCAGAGCGCCGCCAAGGAGGGCGTGTTGAGCGGCTTCGTGATCGCGGGTCGCGACGAGGCCCCTGGCCTGGGGCCCATTGAGGGCCTGGCCGAGGCCGTCTTTGCGACCGCGGCCGGCAGCATCGTGCCGAAACCCCTGCGCTCGGCCAAGGGGTGGCACGTCATCCGCGTCAACGAACGTCTGCCGGCGACGCTACCGCCCTATGAGAAGGTTGAGCAGGACGCCTATCAGCGCTTGCGGACGGAGAAGGAGCGCGCGGTCCAGGAGGCCTTCATCAAGGATCTCTATAAGACCTATGATGTCGTCGTCCATCAGCGCGCGTTAGGCGGGGCAGAAGAGTCGGCCCCGCCGGCGGTCGACGCGGCGCCGGCCCCGCCGCCCAAGCCCTAGGGACAGAGGTGCCATCGGTGCGTGTTCGCAAAACAGTTCAGGTCCTGCTCCGCCCGCGCTGGCGCGGCGTGCTCTGCCTGGCCTGCGTCGGGGCGCTGGCGTTGAGCGGCTGCCGGAAGCCGGCCGCGAGCCCGGCCGCCGCGGCGCCGCAGGCCGTGACCCAGGAAGCGAGCAGTGGACCACTGACCGTACGGCTCAGCCTGGACCGGCAGGAGCTGACCCTGGCAGACCGCGTGCTGCTGACGGTGGCCGCGGAGTGCGACGAGGCCTACGACGTGGTCCTGCCCAAGTTCGGCGAGAACCTCGAGCAATTCCTCATCCGCGACGCCCGCACCGAGGACCCGCGGCTCGTCGGTCCCGGTCGCGTCCAGACCGCCCGCGTCTACACCCTCGAACCGCTGGTCTCCGGCACCTACCCGCTGAAGCCGATGAAAGTCACCTTCGGCAAGCGTGGCGAAGAGGCGGCGGACGCGCACCAACTGGAAACGCCGGAAGTGACGTTGACCGTAACCTCGCTGCTGCCGGCGGACATCGCCAAGCTGGAGGTCGAGGATATCGTCGGTCCGCAGGACGTACCGCGCTCGCCGCTGCACCGGCTCTGGTGGGGCCTGGCCGCCGCCCTGCCGCTGGCGGGCCTGGCGTTCTGGTGGTGGCGTCGGCGCCGGCGCGCCCAGATCCTGGCGCCGCCACCACCGGCGCACGAACTCGCCTACGCGGAACTGCGGGCCCTGGTCGCCCGTGACCTGCCCAGACAGGGGCTCTACAAGGAGTTCTACCAGGAGGTCTCCGCCATCTTGCGGCGCTACATCGAGCGGCGTTTCCAGCTCCATGCCCCGGAGCGTACCACCGAGGAATTCCTCGACGAACTCGGCCGCGACGCCACCCTGTCGCAGCCACACAAAGAGCTGCTGAAGGGCTTCCTGGTACACTGCGATCTGGTGAAGTTTGCCGAGGTGGTTCCCGGCCCTGAGCAGATCCAGGAGACGTTCGACCGCTGCAAGGCGTTCATCGAGCAGACACGCGCCGACGCCGCGCGTGCCGCGGGAGGCGCGCCGCCGTGATCCGTTTCGAGTCACCCTGGGCGCTGCTGCTGGTCCTGCTGCTACCGCTGGTCCTGTGGCTGGGCGCGCGCCGACGGCGCCGCGCCGCGGTCCGCTTCTCGTCGATCGCGACCGCCCTGCAGTCGGGCCTGTCGTGGCGACAGCGTTTGGGCGGGCTGCCCGCCTGCCTGCGTTTCCTGGCGCTGCTGCTGATCGTGCTGGCCCTGGCCCGGCCGCAGAAAGGCCGGGAGCAGGTGCGGGATGTCAGCAAGGGCGTCGCCATCATGATGGTGGTGGACCGCTCCAGTTCGATGCAGCAAGAGCTGAGCTTCCGGGGCAGCATGCAGAACCGGCTGGAGGTGGTCAAGCAGGTCTTCAAGGAGTTTGTCGTGGGCAACGGCCGCGCCTTGAAAGGGCGCTCGCATGATCTGATCGGCATGGTGGCCTTCTCGCGCTACGCCGACACCGTCTGCCCGCTGACCCTCGGCCATGGCGCCCTGGAGCACTTCCTGGCCAACGTGCATATCGTCAACCGGCGCAGTGAGGACGGCACGGCCATCGGCGACGGGGTGGCGCTGGCTGCAGCCCGCCTCAAGACCGCGGAGGAGACGCTGGCCCGGCAGACGGGACAGACCGCGGACGCCTACACCATCAAGAGCAAGGTCATCGTGCTGCTGACCGACGGCGAGAACAACTGCGGCGAGCACAGCCCCGAGGCGGCCGCGGCCCTGGCCGCCGAGTGGGGCATCCATATCTACGCCATCGCCGTCAGCGGCGGCGAAGCCCGCACCGTGGTCAACACGCTGCTGGGGGCCGTGAAACTGCCCGGATTCGGCCCGCAGGTGGACACCAGCACCCTCGAGATGATGGCTGCCAAAACCGGCGGCCAGTTCTTCAAGGCCGATGACGGGGGCAGCCTCGAAGCGGTCTATCAGCAGATCGACCGCCTCGAGCGCAGCGAGATCGAGTCGTTGCGCTACGTCGACTACCGCGAGATCTACCCGCTGTTTGTGATGGCGGCGCTGCTGCTGGTCGTGTTGGAGGTCCTGCTGCGCAGCACCGTGTTCAGGAGGCTGCCATGAGCGAGGCGCGTTTCGAGTCGGTACGCTGGCTGTTTGCGCTCTGGGGCCTGCCGTTGCTGGGCCTGCTCTTCGTCTACGCCGCCTACCGCCGGCGGCGGGCGCTGGCGCAGTTCGCTGAGACCGGGTTGCTGCCGCGGCTGACGGGTTCGGTGAGCCACGTCCGGCGGCGTTGGAAGGCGGCGCTGGTGCTGCTGGCGGCTGGGCTGATGATCGTGGCCCTGTCGCGGCCGCAGTGGAACCCGAAGCCCAAGACGGTACAACGGCAGGGCCGCGACGTGGTCTTCATCCTGGATGTCTCGCGCAGTATGCTCTGCGACGACCTCAAGCCCAACCGCCTGGAGCGCGCCAAGCTCGCCATCAGCGACTGCGTCGAGGTGCTGGACGGTGACCGCGTCGGCCTCATCACCTTCGCCGGCACCGCCGTCGTCACCTGCCCGCTGACCATGGACTACGGCTTCTTCCGCATGATGCTGAACCAGGTCGATACCGCCTCCGTCTCCCGCGGCGGCACCAAGATCGGCGACGCCGTGCGCCGGGCCTTGGACGACGTCTTCGACCGCCGCGAACGCCGTTACAAGGACATCGTGCTGATCACCGATGGTGAGGACCACGACAGCTTCCCGGTGGAGGCCGCGCAGAAGGCAGGCGAGAGCGGCGTGCGCCTGCTGGCCGTGGGACTCGGCAACGAGGACGAAGGCCAGCCCATCCCGATCACCGATGCACGCGGCAACCGCACCTTCCTCGAGTACCAGGGCCAGCGGGTGTTCAGCAAACTGGACGGCGATTCGCTGCGGCAGATGGTCAACGCCACCCCGGGCGGCAAGTACCTGCCGGTGGCGACGGGGGATATCAACCTCGATGCGGTGTACGTCAACCTGATCGGTGAGGCCGAGAAGCGCGAACTGGAGTCCAAGACCATCAAGCGCTACGAAGAAAAATACCAGATTTTCCTGGCCGGGGCCTTCCTGCTCCTGTGCGTGGAGACCGCGTTGTGCGAGCGTCGACGGTCCACCTCATGAAGACGACCCACCCCCAGTGTGTTCTGCTGGCCGTGCTGCTGCTCGGTGGCGCTTGGGTCGCCCAGGCCGACTCCGCCCGCGGCTTGGTCCGGCGCGGCAATAAGGCGTACGCCGCCGGCCGCTATGATGAGGCCATGAAGGCCTACGAGCAGGCCGACGTCGAGAGTCCGGAGTCGCCGGTGGTCGCCTTCAACCAGGGCACGGTGCACTACCGCGCCGAGGACTACGTGGCGGCCCGCGAGTCCTTCGAGAAGGCGGCCAAGACCAGCCCTGACCCGGTCTTCGAGGCGAGCTGCCGCTACAACGTCGGCGACACCTGGTTCAAGGAAGCCCGCCGACAGATGGATAGCGACCTGAAGAAGGCCGTCGAAGCCTGCGAGCGCAGCGTCGACAGCTATCAGGCGGCGCTGACGCTGCGGCCGGAGTTCGAGGCGGCCCGCCGCAACATCGAGATTGTCCGCCGCCTGTGGAAGTCGATCCTCGACGAACAGAAACGACGTGAGGAGCAGCAGAAGGCCCAGCAGGCCGAGCAGCAGAAGTTCGCGGAGCAGATGCAGCAGCTCATCGAGCGCCAGGAGAAGGCCGCCGGCCAGAGCGCCGAGCTGGCAAAGCAGCAGGAGTCGGAGGGGGGTTCGCAGGCCGTTCAGGAGCAGTCGGCGGGCCAGGCCAAGGACCAACGCCAGCTCGGCGCCGACACCCAGACCGCCGCCGACCAACTCGCCCAGATGCTCAGCCAGGGCCAAGCACCCCCGGCCAGCGGCGGGGCCCCCACCGCGCCGCCGACGCCGCCACCAGCCCAGCCCGCGCAGGAGCTGATGGACCAGGCCCGCCAACTCCAGGACCAGGCCGCGGGCAAGCTCGACCAGACCCAACCCAAACCGGCCAGCGCCGACCAGAAGCAGGCGGCTGAAGCCTTGCGCAAGGCCCTCGAAAGCCTGTCCAAGCCGCCAGAGGAACAGGAGCAGGGGCAGAAGCAGGAGCAGCCGGGGAAGGACGACCAGAAGCAGGACCCGCAGAAGCAGGACCAGGGCAAGGAGGGCGAGCAGCAGGATCAGAAGCAGGACGAACAGGGCCAGGAGCAGAAACAGGAGCAGGGCAAAGACGGCCAGCAGCAGAAACCGGAAGGCCAGAAGCAGCAACAGGCGGAAGCCAAGGACGGCAAGGAGGGCCAGGACCCCAAGGACCAGAAGCAGGCCCGAGCGCGTCTTGCTGACCAGGACGCCCGTGACATATTGGACGACGAGAAACGCAACCGGGACCGCCGCACTGCCTCTGAGCAGCAAGGTGTGGCCCCGGTGGACAAGGATTGGTAACGGCCTTGAGCGGCGGATTCCATAGCCTCTGGAGAAGCGCGCGGGCACGGGGCGCAACCTGGGCGGCCTGGGTGCTGCTGGCCAGCCTGCTGTCAGCGCGCTTGGCCGCGGCCGAGGAACTGCTGCAGGCGCAGGTGGCAATCGAGTCGCAGGACCTCTTCGTCGGCCAGGTGGTCACATTCCAGATCACGGTCTCGGGCGGAGCCGAACCACAGCCCCCGGACCTGGCCGCGGCCGCCCCGGACTTCACCGTCCAGTACGGCGGAGCGCGGGCCAACAACAGCACCCAGATCTCCGTCGTCAACGGCCGCATGAGCAAGGTCGTGACCCGCGCGACGGTCTTGACCTACCAACTGACCCCGAAGCGGGCTGGCCAGTTGGTGATCCCGGCGGTGGCCGTTCAGGCCGGGGGCAAACAAGCTCTCACCCAGGCGGTCCCGGTGCGCGTGCGCGAGCCGGAAACGGCGCCGCCGGGCGGCGAGGTCTCCCTGCGCATGGAACTCGCGCGCGACACGGTGTGTGTCGGCGAACCGGTCGTGGTCAACTGGACCTGGACCGTGGCCGCCGAAGTACGGGGCTTTGACTTCCAGCTCCCGCTGTTCGAGCTGCCGGGGTTCGATTTCCCCAAACTGGAAACGGAGCTCGATCCGCAGTTGCGCGACCGCTATCTGGGCATCCGCGTCCCCGATGGCCGGCAGTTGGTGGCGCTGCAGACTCCACGCCGCACCGCCACCGGCGGGGCCACGGAGGTGACATTCAGCCAGGTCATCATCCCGCAACAGGCGGGGACCTTCACCCTCCCCAAGTCGACCGTGGTCTGCGATGTCGCCTCGAACACACCGGCGCCGCGGCGGCGTTCGGGGGCTTTCGCGGACCCCTTTTTCGGCGATCCTTTCGGCCAGCGTGATCGCGCCTTGCGGCGCCTGTCGGTGGTCTCGGGCGAGCCCAGCCTAACCGTACGTGCCCTGCCCGAAACCGGCAAACCGGTGGGGTTTGCCGGGCACGTCGGACGCTACGAGTTACGGGCGCGGGCCGAGCCTACCGAGGTCAGCGTCGGGGATCCGATTACGCTCACTCTGGAACTCTCCGGACCCGATTACCTGCAGACGGTGAACGGGCCAGACCTCGACAGCCAGGAGGATGTGACCCGCAGCTTCCGCCTGTCGCCGGTCGAACCCGGGGTCAGCGACGGCCGGACCAAGGTGTTCAAGCGCGTGCTCCGGGCCAAGAGCGCCTACGTCACCGCCATTCCGCCACTCCGCCTGCCCTACTACGACACCGCGGCCCAGGCCTATCGGGTCGCGGAGTCTGCCGCGATCCCGCTGACCGTCAAGGCCGCCAAGATGGTGACGGCCATGGATGCGCAGGGCAACAGCGCCCCGACCGCGACCGCTGGACGGCAGTTGCAGGCGTCCGGCCGTGGCATCGCGGCCAATTACGAGGACAGTGGCGTGCTCGACGACCAGTATGTGGGTCTCGATACCTGGGTACGCTCACCGCCGTGGGCGGCGGCGCTGGCCCTGCCGCCGCTGCTCTTCGCGGCGACGCTGGCCGGCGCGCTCGGCATCCGCCGACGTTACGCCGACCCGGCCGCCGCTCGCGCCCGGCGGGCCCGGGCCCAGGCGCGCCAGCAACTGCAGCGGGCAGGAACGGCACCCGAAGCGCACGCCCACGTGCTGGAGGCCCTGCGTGAATACCTGGGCGCCAAACTGCGCCTAACCTCCGGGGCACTGCTTTTCAGTGACGTCGAAGCACTGCTGCGCGAGCAGGGCGTCGACGACGCGGATCGGGCCATCCTCAAGGATCTGTTCCAGGCCTGCGAAGCCGGCCGCTATGCCGGGGGTGGGACTGCCGCCGGACAGAGCGGCGCCGATCTCGCCACGGCGGCGCAACGCATCCTGGACGCGCTGGAGAAGAAGCTGAAATCGCCGTGAGTGACGCCAAACACCATTCCAGGTTCGAATCCCGTGCTGGCCGCGGCGGCGGCCGGCCAGTGCTGTGGCGTGTCCTGGTCGGCCTGGCCCTGGCCCTGGCGGGGGCCGTCCAGGCGGTCGCACTCTCCGACGCCGAGGTCAACGACCTCTACAGCGAAGGCAAACGCTTCTTTCGCGAAGCCAATGCTCTGGCCGAGACGCAGCCCGAGGCCGCGCGTGAGGTCTTTGCCAAGGCGGCCCTGCGCTTTGAGCGCATTGCCGGCGAGGGCGGCATCCGCAATGGCCGGCTCTACTACAATATCGGCAACTGCTACTTCCGCATGGACGACCTGGGCCGGGCCATCGTCAACTACCGGCGCGCCGAGCAGTACATAGCCAACGACCCGAACCTCCGGCAGAACCTCGACTATGCCCGCCGCAAGCGCCTGGATCGCATCGACGTCCCGGAGCGCACCCGCGTCCTGCAGACTCTGCTCTTCTTCCACTACGACCTCGGGCAGCGCACCCGGGCTGCGGCCTTCGCCGCGGCCTTCGCGGCGCTGTGGCTGCTGCTGACGGTGCGCCTGCTGTGGCGCTCGGCCGCGCTGAGTTGGCTGGCCGGCATCTGCGCCGTCGTCAGCCTGCTGCTGCTGGGATCGCTGGGGGTCGAGTGGCGGCATCTGCGGACCGTCCGCCCGGGGGTCGTCGTCGCCACCACCGCCACCGCGCGCAAGGGCGACGGCATGAGCTTCGAGCCGGCCTTTACCGAGCCGCTGCATGCCGGCACCGAGTTCCGCCTGCTCGAGGACCGCGGCGAGTGGCTCGAGGTGGCCCTCGACGATGGGCGCACCTGCTGGTTGCCGTCCAAGGATACCGAGCGTGTCCGCTAAGCGACCCGGTGGCGGCGAGGCCACGGGCGATAGGCATAGTGTCAGTCCGCATCCGTGGTCGATGAGGGGCGCAATGAGCAAAACCTGGCTGGGCTTGGCGATGGTACTGGCGGCGGGGCACCTGAGCGGGGCCGAGCCGGGGCTACCAACGCTCGCCGTGCCCGACGGGGCGGGCGTCAATATCCACTTCACCGACCCCCGCCCAGGCGAGATGGCGATGCTAGCCCAGGCCGGCTTCCGCTGGGTGCGGATGGACTTCGCCTGGGGCGCCACCGAGCGCGAGCAGGGCGTCTACGACTTCTCTGCGTATGACCGGCTGCTGGCGGCTCTCGCGCCCCACGGGATACGCGCGCTGTTCATCCTCGACTACAACAACCCGCACTACGACGGCGGCCTCTCGCCCTGCTCCGACGAGGGCCGCCGCGCCTTCGCGAACTGGGCGGTGGCTGCGGTCCGGCACTTCCGCGGTCAGGGCATCCTGTGGGAGATGTACAACGAACCGAATATCGGCTTCTGGAAACCGACCCCGAACCCAGACGACTATGTGAAGCTGGCCCTGGCGGTCGGTCAGGCGTTGCGTGCCGCCGAGCCCACCGCGGCGTACATCGGGCCGGCGACCTCCGGGATCGACCTGCCGTTCCTGGAGACCTGCTTCAAGGCGGGCTTGCTTGAATACTGGTGCGCCGTCTCTGTACACCCGTATCGCCAGACCGGCCCCGAGACCGCCGCCGCGGAGTACCGCCAACTCCGGCTGCTGATCGCCAGATACGCGCCGGCCGGCAAGACCATCCCCGTGCTCTCGGGCGAATGGGGATACTCGGCGGCGTGGGCGTCGTTTGAACCCGCAAAGCAGGGCCGGATGCTGCCGCGGCAGTGGCTCACCAACCTCGCCAATGACGTGCTCATCTCGATCTGGTACGACTGGCATGATGACGGCCCCGACCCCAAGGAGCCCGAACACCACTTCGGCACCGTGCTGGAGCCCTACCGTCAGGGCCTCGATCCGGTCTATGAACCGAAACCCGCCTACCTCGCCGCTCGCACCCTCACCACCGAACTCGGCGGCTACCGCTACTGCCTGCGCCTGGCGGTCGGCGATCCGCAGCAGGACCACGTCCTGCTGTTCGCCCGCGACGCCGACGTCCGGGTCGCCGCCTGGACGGTGGCCACCACGCCGCGCGCGGTCACGATCCCGGCCAGTCCGGGACGCTTCCGCGTCCGCGCCCATACCGGCGAGATCCTGCCCGCCCTTGACGCCGGCCCTGACGGCCTGCAACTGACCCTCAGCGACGCCCCCGTCTACCTCTCCCCGGAAGCCCCCAACGACCTCCTGCGCCTGGCCGCGGCCAGCACGCGGGCGCCGCTCGAGACCATGGCCGTCGGCCCGACTCAGACCCAGGCCGCCGTCACCCTGACCAACGTCCTCGAGCGCTCGTTGCGGGTGACCCCGGCGGGCGGAACGCCGATCGACCTGGAGCCCGGCCGCTCGCTGCCGCTGACGCAGGCCCTCGACCTCGGGCGCTCCGCCGACCCGATTCCGCTGCGCTTCGAGTGCGCCGTCGCCGGCCTGGGCCAGTGGGCACAGACAAGCCTCGCCGTCGTCTCCAATCCGCTGATTCTGACCGTGTTGCCCGCCGGCGCCAAGGAGCTCTGCGTACGTCTGGAGAACCCGGCCGGCGACGCCAGCGCGGGGCAGATCCACCTCACTGAGGTCTCGGGCTTGGCCCTCGCCGGCACCAGCGCGGCCTTCGCGCTGACGCCTGGTCAGACGGAAACCACCGTCCGTTTCCCCCTGAGCGCTGACGCCGTGGGTGCCTGGGGAGCCGGGGTCCGGGCCGAGGATAGCACGGGCCGCCTCCTGGTGGCCCTCCCCAAGGCCGTCTGCGACCCCGTGGCGGACTTCGCGCGGCTTCCGACTGCCGAGTTGGGCAACGCCTTCCAGGTGGTGGCGGACGGCGACGCCAAGGTGGCATCGACCCAGGAACTCGCCCTGGTCGACCCCCCGGAGCCCTGCCCAGGCAGCGGCGGCCGCGTGCTGCGGCTGACCTATCGCTTTGAGGACGGCTGGAAGTTCGTGCGCGTCACCCCCTTGCAGGAAGCCCGACAGGCCATTGCCGGCACGCCGCGCCACCTCGGCCTCTGGGTCTACGGAGACGGTCAGGGGAACTACCTGCGCCTGCGTTTCGTCGATGCCGAGGGCGAGACCTTCCAGCCCGGCGGCCCCCGGCTGACGTGGACCGGCTGGCGCTACATCACCATGCCCGTGGACGGCCGCGAGTCCGGCCAGTGGGGGCTCAAGAGCGACGGCGTCGTCCAGTACCCGATCCGCTGGGATAGCCTGGTGCTGCTCGACAGCGCCGGGCAGAAGGCCACCGCGGGTACGCTCTACCTGGCCCTGCCGGCCCTCTTCCGTTGAACTCCAGGCCCGTCGAGGCCAGCGCCGAACCACGCCGCCGTCTGCAGGAGTGGAGTCGATGAAACAGCCAGAGTTTGTGTATATCAACTGGGCGGCCTACGACGAGCTTTCGGATAACGTTGAACTCACCGAAACGCTGGCTATGCGGCAGTTGCAGGAGCTCCTGCGGCTGCGCCAACACGGTGTCCGCCTCGACTACTACCTGATGGACGCCTTCTGGTACGCGCCGGACGGCGGCTACCGCGCCTGGCGCCAGCCGCACTGGCCGCACGGACCGGAACGCTGGCTCGATACCTGCCTGGCCAACGGCGTCAAACCGGGGCTCTGGCTAGCCACGAACGCGCTCAGCAAACTGCAGCCGGCGCCGGCCTGGGAATCGTCCCTGAACCGCGAGCGCCGGGCGATGTGCCTGTTCCAGGGCGGCTTCCTGGCGGACCTCATCGAGGTCATGCAGCAGTGGTACGACCGCGGTGTCCGCATGTACAAGTTCGACTTCGCGGCCTTCGACGCGGCCACGCCAGAAGCCGAGCGGAGCTTGCGGCCGGACGAGATTCGGGAGCTTAATGCCGGCGCCTTCCGGGCGGCGCTGGCGCGTTTTCGGGAGCAGAATCCCGAGGTACGGCTGCTGGCGTACAACGGCTTTGGCGGCCAGCAGAGCAACACCTCGCTGCCGTTCCGCAAGACCGTCGATGAACGCTGGCTCGGCGTGTTCGATTCGCTCTACTGCGGCGACCCACGACCGGCCGATGTTCCGGCCATGAGCTTCTGGCGCTCGAAGGATGTCTACTCGGACCACATGGTACGGGACTACGAGCGCAACGGCATCGCCCTGGAGCGGATCGACAACACGGCGTTTATGATCGGCACGACGGGGACCTGCTACTACCGCCGTACCGCGGCGTGGCGCGGGATGCTGGTCCTGTCGCTCGCCCGCGGGGGTTGGATGAACACTTTCTACGGCAACCTTGAGCTGCTGGACGCCGCCCAGGCCGCCTGGTTCGCCAAGGTGCAGGCGCTGTTTCTCCGGTTTCAGGCCTACGGCCGGATCTGCACCTTCGGCGGCACTCCGGGCCAGAGCGAGCCCTACGGCTACGCGGCCGTGAACGAACTCGGGGCGCTCTTCACCGTGGTCAACCCGGCCCAACAGATGACCGACTTCGCCCTGCCGCTCGCCGGGGCCGGCCCCGGCGGCACCGGCGCGGGCCGGGTGCTGTTCCGGGACGCGGGCTTCACACCGACGCTGCGCGCGGGGTCGGTGACGCTCGGTCCGGAACAGCTTGCCGTCGTGGGGTTCGGAGCCTACGCGGACCCGCGCTACGATCTGGGCGTGGAGGAGGATGTCCGGATCCCCCAGCGCATCGCGGCGCGGCCGGCAACCTTTGCCGAGACCGCCCACAACACCGTCTCCGCCACGCTGCTGCCGCCGTTCGGCGGCGACCTGCGGATCGTCCTGACCCAGAGCGAGAACGGCGTCGCCGTGCGCAGCAGCGGCACGCCGACCCAAAGCTCCTTCGGGCAGCTCCTGCGCATCACCGCCAGGCAGGCGGAGAAACCGCTAGCGGTGACGATCAACTACGACAAGGTGATCTGGAGCGGCCTCTCCTGGGCCGTCGGCGAAATCCACGCGGGCGGGATCCGGACCGACGCGCCACTGCAAATCACCTGCTCCTCCGCCGAGGCCCGCAAACTCACGCTGACGGTCACGGTCTACGAGATCGCCGGCACCGGCGCAGTGTGACTCCGCCGCGCCAGCGGGCATGCGCCGCGGGCGCGCTTCAGGCGAACTCGGCACTCACCTCGGAGGCGATCTGGGCCCATTCCCACAGCCGCTGCGGCTCGTGGTTGACGGTGCTGATATCCTTCATGTGGACCTCGACCACGCAGCCCGCCGCCATGGCCTGGCGCAGGTGGTCGCGCAGATAGGTACGCACCCGCTCCGGCTGCCAGGTCGGGCCCGCCACCAGCGCCGGATTCGGCTTCCAGGCGAAGATCAGATCCCGACCGACGTTCTGCACCGCCTTGTCGAAGTCCACCCACGGGCTCATCGAGATGCGACGCAGGTTGGGGAGGTTGCGGCGGATGATGTCGACCTTGTGGTGCAGCGGCTCGCAGCAGCCGTAGGAGACCCAGCCGAAGCGCGAGAACCAGCGCGCCTCATGCTGCAGGGCGAACGCCTCGTGCATCTGCGGCGAGACCTCGGAGAAGATCTGCGCCGCGCCCACAGCCCAGAGTTCCTTGGCGGGACGCGTCAGCAGGCCCAGAGCCTCGTACTGATCCAGCCGGTGCAGCCAGGCCGAGACCAGCCGGTCGACGATCGCATGCACGTAGTCGGGACGCAGGATCATGTCCAGGAGGACCTCCTGAACCCCGGTCCAGCGCACAATCTCGTCCCAGGGCGCAAACCAGAAACCGCCGCTGCCGCTGCGTCGCACCGGCAGCACACCGTCGAAGATCTCGCAGCGTTTCTGGAAGTCGCGCTCCGTCTGCGCCGCATCGTGGGAGACCTCGGGGAAACGGATCTTCTCGAGGTCGCTCTCGCTGCTGATCTGGATGTTGAAGTGCCGGGAGACGACGTCGCTGCTGGGGTCGGTACGCTCGATATCGACGTCCTCCTGGATACCGAAGCCGGTGTCCCGAATGCAGAGGGGCTGGATCATCTCGCCGCCGACGATCATGTCGCCCTGGTAGTGGTTCCAAGTATAGAGCGTACGGCGCAGGCCCAACTCGATGCCGCGGCAGAACTCGTCACCGCAATGCAGGTCCAACTCGCCATTGACGTTCAGTTCGTTCCAGGGCTCCTGGTAGATGCTGATCAGCGGCTTGGCCTGTTCCAGGTTCTCCAGGCGCTGCACCAGCCGCCGCCGTTCGGCCTGAATGGGCAGCGCCGCGATCACCGCGATGCGGCCGCCGAGGTCGCGCAGAATATCTTTGTCGTGTGCTGACGGGGCCATCGACGTCATCTCCTCCAAGGCTGTTCTCGTGGGCTGCAAGAGGCGAGCCGCGCTGCGGCGCCCAATTCGGGCGTTACCTTAGTCCGCGGCGGAAGCACTGGCCAGCCCGGCCGGGGGTTCGCCAGGGCGGTTCTAAGAAACCGGCGAGGGCGCCGACGGCTGGGTCTGCGATCGCCATTGGGCACCCCCGAGGCCCCCTTGCGGTCGCGCTATGGAGCATAGGGGGGCACGGCGTTGCGCCG